>NZ_JANFYP010000006.1:0-156515 GCF_024460535.1 Blautia sp. MSK.18.38
GCAGCGGAGAAGAACGCTAATGCAGCGACCGATGAGAAGCTGACAGAGTATTCCACCACAGAGGAGATGAAATCGGCAATCGACATGAAAGCCGATGAAATCAATTTAGGGGTGTCAAAGACCTATGAGACAAAAACCTCTGTGTCAGAGAAGATCACCGCAGCGAATAAGACGGCACAGGATGCAGCCAATGCAGCGGAGAAGAACGCTAATGCAGCGACCGATGAGAAGCTGACAGAGTATTCCACCACAGAGGAGATGAAATCGGCAATCGACATGAAAGCCGATGAAATCAATTTAGGAGTGTCAAAGACCTATGAGACAAAAACCTCTGTGTCAGAGAAGATCACCGCAGCGAATAAGACGGCACAGGATGCAGCCAATGCAGCGGAGAAGAACGCTAATGCAGCGACCGACGAGAAGTTGACAGAGTATTCCACAACGGAAGAAATGAACTCTGCAATTAAAGTAAAAGCGGATGCGATTGAATCAACTGTTTCAAAAAAAGTCGGAAGTGACGAGATTATCTCAAAAATCAATCAGTCAGCAGAAAAAGTGTCGATAAATGCAGAAAAAATAAGTTTGAACGGAGCAGTGACGGCAAACTCAAATTTTAAAATTAACACAGACGGTTCGGCAGAAACAAAGGCGTTAACAATCACAGGAGGTTCGCTGCTCATTGGAGGAAACTGTGAAATCACCAATGTGGGGAATGTGTTTGCGCTATCGCCGAAATTTTATTCCGGATTGTACATCAATAGTGAATTTAAAATAGGGACATTGTCACAACTCAATTACTCCATGTTACTGGGATATGTCGGGAAAAATATATATGTCGGTGAAGACGGTGGCACTCTATGGGGATATGGATTCACGGCGAATAATGATATATATGCGTATGGAGCTATCGGATGTTTAGGGAAGAAAACACGAATCATACACACCGATGACGGACGGAACATCGAGATGTACGCATATGAAACGGCATCCCCTACATTCGGAGACATGGGAACGGGAAAACTTGACGAGGACGGTCAATGCTATGTGTATCTTGATGATGATTTCCTGCTGACAGTAGAGAGAGACATGAAATATATTGTAATGCTCACCGCAAAGGGAACAGGCGAATTATACGTTGAATCAACAAATGAAAAAGACGGTTATTTTGTAGTAAAAGGCACACCGAAACTTGAATTTTACTGGGAAGTAAAGACAAGACAAAAGGGAAACAGAGACACAAGGATTGAACAGTCTGATATAACGGAAAAAGAAGATATAACGGCAGAGGAGCAGGAAATGCTCAATGAGCAAATGAGAAATCAGATGATGTTACTGTATGAGATGGAAAAGGATGAAATCGAAGTACAGGAAGAACAAAACCGAATAATTGAAAGAATGGAGGAATCAGAATGAGACGAGTTATCACAGGATTCAACGCCACAAATGCAGCACAGGGGCAGCGACTGGGGTTCACATACACGGAAATGACCGACAGCGGAAAAACCACCAGTGACAACAACAAAGGCAGCATGACGGTTTTGAGCGAGGAGGCACAAAGCCATATTGATTGGCTGAAAAAATTCATCAATGACTGGATTGAGGAACAGGGAGAATAAAAGAGGCAGCACCGAGAGGAGGCGAGAGCATGGCAGCGTTGACGAAATTGATAACATACATCAATCTTGAGATGTCCGGAGACACGAAAAGATATTTAGTATCTGCAAAGCAGGGAGACAAGGCAACACGATTCATCATTGCGAAATTACTCAATAACGGTGAAGCGTACACAATCCCGACAGGGTCGAGAGTGGTCATCAATATTGCAAAGCCGGACGGGAAACATGTGTATAACACATGTACATATTCCGGTTCGGATGTGACGGTCGAACTGACAAATCAAGCACTTGCAGCCTCCGGAACGGCGTATTGTGACATTGAAATCCGGACGAGTGACGATTCACAGGTTATCACATCCGCATCGTTCACAATGGAGATTGAACCGTCACAGAGGAACGACAATGCGATTCTATCAGCGAATGAGTTCACAGAACTTGAGAATCGTGTCAAGGGTCACATTGAGAGTATTGACAGCACGAATGAGGCAGTCAAGAAAGCGGAACAGGCAAGAGTGACCGCAGAAAATGCGAGAGTAAAAGCAGAACAGGCAAGAGCGACAGCAGAGAATAATCGACAGCAGAATGAAAACACCCGCATCCAACAGGAGCAGCAGAGGCAGCAGGACACCTCACAGGCGGTCAAGAATACGAACGATGCAACGGATGAATCCAAGAGGGCGACGACAGCCTGCAAAGAGGTCACAGAGCGGGCAGAGGACGCATTGCAGAATCAAGAGCAGCTTGAGGCGACATTGAACACGGCGACACAGATTCGACAGGATGTGTCACAGATGCAGACAGCAGTTGCAGAGGCAAAGAAACAGGTCGAGCAGGACAAAAAGGATATTGATGACACGATTCAAAATTCACTGCTTGCATCAGCAGAGAAAATCCTTGAGAGTGTGCAGGACTATTTCAACCGTGCAGAGGCGTTATATTCGAGCATGTATCTTGATTGTGACGGAGAAACGCCGTATCTGCGAACGGTGACACCGGTATTCATTGACGGAGCAACGCCACAGGTCAGAAATGCGAATGAGGGCGTTGATTTTGACGGAGGAACGCCGACCTCCCGACAATTAGCAGTATAATTCCATGATACTGGAAACAGACGGCGAAACGAACACAAAGGAGTGATTGTGTGATATATTCCATAATCACGGAGCAAAGGAGGTTGAACAATGGCAGCAATCAGACCATGCACCGGAACAACGGCAGACTGGAAAGCAGTTGAGGACACTCTGATTCTCAAGGAAAGAGAAATCGGAGTTGAGATTGACACATCCGGTCATTATCAAATCAGACAGGGAGATGGTAAAAAGAAATTTTTTGACCTGCCGATTATCGTTAACAATGCCCGTTATGAGGAAATACTGACATTGACACAGGGATATATGAACACCGTGAACAATTTCAGTAAGAACATGACGGAGGCGACGAACAGTGCAAACGGTGCAGCAGCAACGGCAAACAATGCAGCGTCGACAGCGAGTGCAGCAGCAAAAGCGTGTCAAGGCATTGTGAACGGTCTCAACACTATGGTTGATACCGTCACAAAGAAAACATGTGTCCTCACGGTTGAGGATGGAATTTTGACGATAAGGGAGGCTTAACACATGGCAAGCGGAGACGTAATTGTAAAAGTAGCAGACAAAGAAACACTCGACCGCACCTATGCGAATACAAACGCAATACTGGCAGCAGTCGGGGAGGATGTAAGAGTAAAGGGAGTAAAGCGTTACGGACTGAAAATCAATAAAAATGACAGCAATCCGGCGACACGCTGCACATACCTTTTCGATGCGGTGGGAATGACACCCGCTGCGATGAATTATTCTGCCGGACGGTTCGATTTTGGAGACTGGGGAAACGTCTTTTTTGTAAAGAACAATTATCCGGCAATGGTCAAATATGACGGCACAGAAGATTATAAACTCGACCCGAACGACCACACAAAGAAAGCAGACGGAAAAACGGCATCCGATGTCTCAAACACGGCATACGGAGGAAATGCAATGAGTGTATTCGATGGCAGCGGTGACAAGGGCAAGATTTGGCTCTCACAGTTTGAAGTCGGAAACTATGAGTACATGATTATTTCAAACGTCCAGTACGATGAATCATACAACGATGACGCATATGTCAGAGAGGACGGTTCACATGCGGACAAACTCTATTTCCCGATGTTCGGCGGTTCGTATGATGGAACACGCATCCGCTCACTTGCAGGACAGGCACTCATGTATAACACAAACGCATCAACAGAGATTGCAAGAGCAAAGGCAAACGGTGCGGGATGGAATATCGGCTCATGGAGCAAACGAAACCTGTTGAATTGTATGCTCAAGATTATGTCAAAGACAGACAATTCACAGACTGCATTCGGACAGGGTCAGACATCCGGATATGTTGATAATGCATCACAGAATTACGGACACCTTGCGACCGGAACACTCAAGGACAAAGGACAGTTTTTCGGATATAACGACACAACACATGAGGTCAAAGTGTTCTACATTGAAAAATGGTGGGGCAACCGTTGGGATAGAATCAATGGTCTGTTGATGGTAGGCGGTGAAATCCTTGCAAAAATGACACCTCCGTACAATCTGACAGGAAAGGACTTTGAAAAGGTCGGAATCACATTCGCATCATCCGGCAACGGTTATCAGAAAGGAACAAAGTCAAGCAGATTCGGACGCATTGTCAATTCAATAGGTGGCAGCAGTAGCACATACACATGTGACTATTTTTGGTGGAATGCCGGAATTACTGCGGTCGTCCTTGTCGGCGGTAGCTGTAGCTATGGCGAGAGCTGCGGTGCGGATTCCTTGATTTTGAGCTATTCTGCGGGCAATGCGTACTGGAGCTTCGGTGCGTCCGTTTTCTTAGAACAGCCTATCGCTGCGTAAGCAGCAGGGGGAGGAACGGAGGGGGAACGCCTCCGCTATTCCCGCCGTTAGGCGGTGTGGTCGTTTTTAGAAAAATGAATATAGGGATATAGGGTGCGGTGTCGGGCGGTGTTCCTGCTCCCTGCGGTCGCCCTTGTCGGCGGTAACTGTAACAATGGCGAGAACTGCGGTGCGGATTACTTGAATTTGAACAATTCTGCGGGCAATGCGAACTGGAACATCGGTGCGTCCAATTTCTTCTCATATCGGAGCGTTTAATCAAATGCAGCCTATATCCCACGCCACAAGGCGAAAATCATTCCGGATATAGGGTCGGTTGAGTAAGCATCCGCACAAAAACCGATAGGAGATAAGAAAATACTATATGAGAAGTTACAACAACCTATATGAACCAATGTTACAAGACGACTACATAAAACAGTGTTTTATAAATGCATCCAAAAAGAAAAAGAACAGGAATGATGTGCGGGAGGTATTAGAGAACCTCGACGAACACACAGAACTCTTGAAAAAGATGTTGACAGAGGAGTTGTTCATTCCGGACTATCACAAACCGAGCATCATCAACGAGAGCAGCAGCAAGAAAACACGCCGTATATTGAAACCGCATTACAAATATGAGCAGGTTATTCATCATTGTGCAATAGGTCAGTTCAAACCGATTGTGATGAATGGATTGTATGAATTTTCATGCGGGAGCATTCCGGGCAGGGGTGTTCATTACGGAAAGAAGTACATGAGAAAATGGCTTGATTCCTACGACGGAAAGAAATTCTTTGTTCTAAAGATGGATGTTCACCATTTCTTTGAATCCATAAACCGGAGAATCCTCAAAAGGAAACTCAAAGAGGTAATTCGAGATAAAGGGTTTTATAGATTACTCTGCATACTGATTGAACATGACAAAATAGCACTCGTTGCAAAGATTTTGACGGATGCAGGCGTTGAGATAGATGCAGAGCAGACAAAAACGCTTGTCGGATGCATAGCATTTGACGACATCTCCGGAGCGTTGGAGATATTGCAGGAAATCGGCATCACAGGAGCGATGTTCGATGAACTGAAAGAAATTATTGAGGAGATGCGAAAAGGCGTTCCGTTGGGATATTTCACATCGCAATGGTTCGGCAATTTTTACTTGAAAGCACTCGACCACTACATCAAAGAGGAACTCCGTGCAGAACATTACATGCGATACATGGACGACATGGTAATACTGGGAAAGAGCAAAAAGAAACTACACAAAATACATGCAGCAATCGAAACATATCTGAATGACAACCTCGACCTTGAAATAAAAGGCGATTGGCAGGTGTTTAGATTTGAATATCCGGTATTTGATAAAGGCGGGAATCCGGTACTTGATAAAGACGGAAAGCAGGTCACAAAGGGTCGTATGCTTGATTTCATGGGATTTCAATTTCACCATGACCGGACAACCATCCGGAAATCAAACATTGAGGCTGCGAGACGCAAGGCAAACCATATCTCAAAGCAGAATAAAATTTCATGGTATAACGCATCGGTGATGTTGTCATATATGGGATTGTTCAAACACACGGACACATACAACTATTACATTGATTACATCAAACCAAAAATCAATGTTAAGAAACTCAAGAGGATAGTTTCAAAGCATAGTAGAAAGGAGAACGAACATGACAGACTGGAAAAAGGTGACAGGAACACAGTCGGAACGTCCGGAGGAAATCGACAGGACATCGTCTCCATCAACGGTTTATCTGCGTAAGAACATCGAGCAGGTGGAGAAAGAGGTTGAGGGAGCAGACGGAAAGATGCAGACCGTGACCGAATGGCAGTATGACGAAAAGGAAATGACGGTCGAGGAATATGAGAACATGGCACTCATGAAGTCCATCGTTGAGGAGAACACATCCGGAATCGTCGAATCCGTGACACAGTTTCAGAAAGATGCGGTCATCGACGAATACACCGCACAGTTAATCGAGGAGGGTCTGATTTAATGAGAATACTTGTTGAAAGTCTGAAAAGAATGTACACAGTCAAAAAAACGCTCACAAAGGAGCAGATCGCCGAGAGAGTGGCGAGAGGTAGCATTTCAGCGGAAGAATATGAATACATCACAGGGGAGAAATACTCCGGCGGTGATGCAGAATGAGTCCGCTTGAAATAATCTCACGATTGTGTGATGTGACGGAGAACCTATCCACAATCGTGAAAAAGCAGCAAACAATCATTGAACAGTCGAAAATCGAGGAGGCGGTCAAAGCAGAACTCCGGCAGGACATAAAAGAGACAGACAGGGAGATGGATGTTCTCGAATATGGGATGCGGAGGTATTGCGACACCGATGACATCGAGGCGACAGAGTTCGGAAAGGAGAACGCCGTTGACGATTGAGATTTCCTTGCTGCTCTCCGGGGTATCTGTTGCGTTTGCGATTTTTTTTGGAATCTGCTCAAAGCAGAGAAATGAGAAAAAGGACACACAGGAAGATGCAGAACAGAGAGCAACGACCGACACAATGGTGATGGTGAAACTTGAGAACATTGCGGATGACCTCAAAGACATCAAACGGGAATCGAGAGAGAACCGTGAGGAGATGAAAACATTGAGAGAGCGTGTTGTCATTGTGGAACAGTCACTCAAGAGTTATCACAAGAGACTGGACGGAGAACAGCATTCCGACCGATAACAGGAGGGCAGGAAACAGGCAAGAATCAACCTCACAGAAAAGAGGCAATACATGAGAATGACAGAACAGGAACGTCGCATCAGAATCCGGCATCTGAAAAGAATGTACCGGATAAGAGAGCGAAAAGAGAGACATGACAAAAAGGTGTCCGGTCTGTTCATGAAACGTGTTGTATTCACTTTGATTCTTGCAGCATTTATCTTTACAGTCGTGATGATATTTGTGTTTTTACGGATGGGTTCAGAGCCGTCGACACTGATTGAGAATGTATTCAGATTTCTTTCGGTTGAGGGCGGGGCAATGGCACTCATTAAGTCCGTGAAAACGGTCAAGGGAACAAAGCCGAACGGAGAAATACAACACAATGATGAACCGGAGCAGAATGACGAGGAGGTACAAGGATGAAATACATCGTCGAGAATTGGTTCGTGATTGTGGGTCTGATTGCGGTATTGGCAGCGGGAGGATATGCGGTATATGTTTTCGTGAAAATGCCGTCAGACAAGCAGTTGAACAAAGTGAGAGAATGGTTGCTTTATGCAGTCACAAAAGCAGAAAAGGAAATGGGAGGCGGTACAGGTCAAATCAAGCTGCGATATGTATATGATATGTTCGTTGCACGGTTCGCATGGCTTGCAAGGGTGATCTCGTTCGAGGCTTTTTCAATGATGGTTGATGAAGCACTTGAGAAAATGAAAAAAATGCTTGAGAGCAACAAAGCGATGCAGGAACTCGTGAACGGTGAGGCAGGTGAGGTCGGTGAAAAAGCTATGTAATTTCGTAATCGGAAATATGCAGATGCTTGTGTTGATATATGCAATCATGGCGGTTGCCGTATTTGCAGCAGTCAATATTTTCTTTTGGAAAATCTCTTTTGATTTAGACAAAGAGATGCGGGAGGAAATGAGGAAATGCGGTGATTGTTATATCGACACGGACGAGGCGAGATTCGGAAAAGCGGTGACAAGGGTGTGCGGATTTATTCTTTCGATACCCGCTGCGTTGATGTGGTGGGGGACACCGTTGATCGTCGGATGCTTGATGCTATATGACAAAATACAGGAAAAGAATCCGGAATTATGCGGATTCACAGCAGATGAATTTGACAAGGAGGAAAACAAATGATTTCAAATTGTGGACATGATGAAAACAACAGATACAGCGGAGGAAAGGCAGGAGACCAGACGAGAACAGAGTGGCGGGTTATAAACTGGTATAATCGCCCGTGGAAATGTGTACTCCGTCATCCGGATGCAAAGGTTAGAAAAATGATCGCAAGCATGGCAAAGGCAGCAGCGGTCAATGACAAAATCGGATATGACCAGTCAGAGAGATACACATTTTGGGAGCATCTCAAGGCATCGAATTACGACCCTGCACAAATCACGATTGCGTGTGAGGCAGATTGTTCATCCGGTGTCGCTGCAATCGTAAAGGGTGCAGGTTACAGACTGGGAAATGAGAAAATGAAGAATGTGAGCATTTATCTCTATACCGGAAACATGAGAGCGGGTCTCAAGGCAGCAGGATTCGAGGTGTTGACAGATAGCAAATATCTGACATCGGATGCGTATTTGCTTGAGGGAGATATTCTCCTCAACGACAACGCTCACGTTGCGACAAATCTGACAACAGGTTCAAAAGCGCCCGAAACATCAGCACCGAGCAAAAGCATCAATGAAGTGGCAAAAGAGGTCGTCAACGGAAAATGGGGAAATGGTAGCGACAGAACGAATTGCCTCACAGCAGCGGGATATGATGCAAAGGCGGTTCAAAATGAAGTCAACAGAATCTTAAAAGGAGAAACATCAGCACCGAGCAAAAGCATCAATGAAGTGGCAAAAGAGGTCATCAACGGAAAATGGGGAAATGGTAGCGACAGAACGAATCGCCTCACAGCAGCGGGATATGATGCAAAGGCGGTTCAAAATGAAGTCAACAGAATCTTAAAAGGAGAAACATCAGCACCGAGCAAAAGCATCAATGAAGTGGCAAAAGAGGTCATCAACGGAAAATGGGGAAATGGTAGCGACAGAACGAATCGCCTCACAGCAGCGGGATATGATGCAAAGGCAGTTCAAAATGAAGTCAATAGAATTTTAAGATAACAGGAGGGATAATCATGTTATACTATTTAGGCAAAGGAACAAAGTTTAAGAAAGAGGACTGCAAAGAGTACAAGAAACTTGATGCAGCACTCAAGGCAGCAGCAAAGGACGAGAGCCTCATTGTTTGGGATGAAACAGGAAAGGCCATCGGTTCGCTCACGGATGATGTTCCGGAGGGAGCGTTGCAGACAAATCCGGACGGCAGTGTCAACACATATGATGCAGACGGAAAAAAGACCGGAACAGTAGACGCAGAGACACTCAAAGAAATGACGACAGTCAATGACGATGTGAGCGAACTTGCCACAGGAGACAATGAACAGAAATACACACAGGAGAACGCAGAGGATGACGAGAGCGCCTCAAACGGGGGCGAGGTAACAAATCCACCGACCGAACAGGAAAACGGCGAAAATGGGGCAAATACAGAGCCGGACGATACATCAGAGGACGAGCCGGAGGACAAAGTTATTATCCCGCAGGGCAAAATGAGAGTGACTGTCGTTTGCGATGGTTCACTCAACATCAGACGTTCAGCAGCGTGGGGCAATGGTAACATCTGCGGTCGTGCTATCAGAGGACAGTCATATTATGTGAAAGAGATTCATGTTGTGGACGGAAAGAAGATGGTCAGAACAATCGGCGACCTTTACCTCTCTGGAGAATCAGAGCATGTACAATTCGAGCAGTTATGATATAATAAAACAACGGGAAACAAGACGGGGTTTTATGTGTAAAACACAGGTAACGAACAAATGCTTGAAAAATGCCCGAAAATAGGCGTTCGGAGTTATGCAAGCGATAATTCCAATCGAATACGGAAATTTATTAAAACCTCGGAAAGCCTTGATTTTCCGGGGTTTTTTATATTTGAAATTTCTAAAATTTTCTAAAAAGGGGTCGATTTTGAAGTGTAGAACACACGTAGCGCACAAAACACCTTAAAAAATATATTGAGTATATTGCAAAGAAAAATTGTGTATGATATAATGCCAGTAGGCAAAAGAAATAATAAGTCCATGAGGACAAAAAGAATGAAGCCCCCAGTACCGCGAATACTGAGGGCTTCTTCTTATTTTTTATAGTGGACAAGAAACCACTAGGTCAGTGCTGTCCTTACTTGTCGCCGTCTAACCATTTGATGATGTAGTGGCAGGCTACACCAGCCATGCAGGAGACAAAGAAAGAAATAATAAATTCCATGAGGTTCACCTCCTCCCGTTGCCGGGTTTCGGTTGGACAACAATAGTATTATAGCATAGAACAATACGGACGGGAAGCAAATATATTTGCCCTTTATGGCAGTGTACTTGCAGGAACGGTGTAGCGCCGAAAAAATTGAAAGCAATGTATGAGACACTTTAATAGATATTTGATCAGACAAGGACTCTGATCGGACGAATGGGAGGTATGCTTCATGTCGTTACAGATTATCAGAAACGATATTACAAAAATGCGCGTTGACGCAATCGTCAATGCTGCCAACACTTCTCTTTTGGGCGGCGGTGGTGTGGACGGCTGCATTCATCGTGCCGCCGGACCGGAACTGCTTGCAGAATGCAGTACGCTGCATGGCTGCGAGACTGGCAGCGCAAAAATCACAAAGGGATATCGCCTGCCCTGCAAATATGTGATTCATGCAGTCGGCCCGCGCTGGCGAGATGGCAAGCATCAGGAACAACAGCTTCTGGAATCCTGTTATCGGACATCTTTGAACCTGGCAAAAGAAAATGGCTGTCAGGCGGTGGCTTTTCCGCTGATTTCCTCCGGCATCTACGGCTATCCAAAAGACCAGGCTCTGAAGGTTGCAGTCGATACCATCAGTGCATTCTTGCTGGAAAATGAGATGATGGTCTACATCGTTATCTTTGATAAGAAGGCATATCAGATTAGCGGAAAACTGTTTGCTGATATCGCGGCGTACATAGATGACTGGTATGTGGATGAACATACCGACAGTCGAGTAGAACAGAGACGGCGGCTTGAAGCGCTGTCAGAGGAATCCTGCTTTGAAGCTGCATCTGCCCCGCTGCCGTCCGAAGCAATCTGTAAATCTTGCAGCAGTCAATCTCTGGAGGAGGCACTGGGGCAGATTGATGAGAGCTTTTCGGAAATGCTGCTGCGGAAGATTGACGAAAGCGGCATGACGGATGTTCAGTGCTACAAGAAGGCAAACATTGACCGGAAGCTCTTTTCCAAAATTCGCTCTGATAAATTCTATAAGCCATCCAAACCAACAGTGCTGGCATTTGCTCTCGCTTTGGAGTTGCCGCTTGCCCAGATGCAGGAGATGCTCGGCAAGGCAGGATTTACCCTTTCCCATTCGAGCAAATTCGATATCATTGTAGAATATTTTGTCGAACGGGGAAACTACAATGTGTATGAAATCAACGAGGCATTGTTTGCTTTTGACCAGAGCCTGATCGGGGCATAAGGACAAAGAAATGTCGTTTTCTATGCGACCACTTCACAAAAGAAAATCGCTATATTATGGCTGTAAGGTACGAAACCGAGCAGCCATAATCTTTTGGGAGGACAAGCATATGAGAAAAAATTTAACAGAGATCGTTTTTATCTTAGACCGCAGCGGTTCCATGAGCGGATTGGAACGGGATACCATCGGCGGATTCAATTCCATGATTGAGCAGCAGAAAAAAGCAGAGGGCGAAGCACTGATCTCAACGGTGCTGTTTGACAATGTGAGCGAAGTCCTGCACGACCGTGTAAATGTAAAGGATATCCGACCGATGACTGACCGTGACTACACGGTTCGCGGATGCACAGCACTCTTAGATGCCATCGGCGGTGCGATTCATCACATTGGAAATGTTCATAAGTACGCAAGGCCGGAGGACGTGCCGGAACATACCATGTTCGTAATCACTACGGACGGAATGGAAAATGCCAGCCGCCGGTACAACAGCGAAAAAGTGAAGCAGATGATCGAGCGGCAGAAAGCGAAATACGGTTGGGAGTTTTTGTTCCTTGGTGCCAATATTGACGCAGTAGAGACTGCAAGCCAATTCGGAATCGGTGCAGATCGTGCAGTCAACTATCAGTGCGACAGTGAAGGAACCGCGTTGAATTATGAAGTGGTCAGCGAAGCAATCAGCTCTGTCCGGTGCAGTGCTCCGCTGAGCGCAGATTGGAAAAAGCGTATAGACGAGGACTACAAAAAGCGTGGAGGTTGCAAGCACAAGTAAATGTTTTTGAAGCCGGGATGATGATTCATTCCGGTTTTTTCTTTGGCGGAACTGCTGTTAAAGCATCCGGAACGGCGCAAGACGTCCGGTGGACGTCTGCTTTGCGCGGACCGGAGTGGAACGGAGACGCAGCAGCCCGATGCCGCAGGCAGCGTTCTAAGGGGATTGGGAAGTTTCCCCAACAAGCAGAAAATCGCTTTCGTGTCACGAAAGCCCTGCTTGCGAATTAGTGGGGTGCACGAAATCCCAAGCGCAATGAGGACAGAACATCTTGATTTTCCGCGAGGTTTGGAGTACAATTATTGTGATTACATGTAGAATTTGCTCGGATTAGATCGGAGAGGTGTATGGGCTATTTATCAATCAGACAGACAGCGGAAAAATGGAACCTTTCGGCAAGGTGGATCAGTGATCTTTGTAAAGCCGGACGAATTCCCGGAGCAACGAAAATCGGTTCATACTGGGCGATTCCAGAGGATGCGGAAAAGCCAGCTGACGCAAGAATCAAGAGTGGTCGCTACGTGAAGACAAAAGAAAACTAAGAAAGGGGTCGTACCAATGGCTGCAATCAATGATTTAATTAGCCAGATCCAAGATGAGACTCTTCGAAATAGAATCCAAGAAGAAGTGAGTAAAATGGCCAAGCAAAAGAAATTCGGCTTGGTCTTTGAAGAACATATGCCAGAAAGCACGCCTCTCTATGATATGCCTATCAAAAGAGGCTGTAATGTTATGCGCCGGGACAGCAAGGATGACAAATCCATCTATGTGGTTCTGAAAATCGAAGGAGATACTGTTGTTTGCGTTAAGTCAGAACAGAAAGATGAAGCAGTCACCTTTGAGCTGAAGGATATTGTTCGTGTTGCAGAATTTGGAGAATCCATCTATCCCTATCTGAAACCGTTGGATTCGGTTTGCAATGCACCGGATAGCGATCTTTGGCACACGCTGATTGAAGCGGATAACTATCACGCCTTGCAACTTTTGGAATATTTGTATGCGGGTAAGGTGGATTGCATTTATATTGACCCGCCCTACAATACCGGCGCTAAGGACTGGAAATATAACAATGACTATGTGGACGGAGCTGATGCATATCGCCACAGCAAGTGGCTTTCCTTCATGCAGCGTCGCCTGAGGCTTGCCAAAAAGCTGCTCAATCCCAAAGATTCTGTACTAATTGTAACCATTGATGAAAAGGAATATCTGCATCTTGGTTGCTTGTTGGAAGAAATGTTTCCAGAAGCGATAATGCAGATGATCAGCAGTGTAATTAGTTTTAAGGGTTCCGCGCGCAAGCAACAGTTTACAAGGTTAGATGAATATATTTTTATTCTTGTATTTGGAGAAGCAACAATACAAAGACTGCCACTATCTGATGAATGGCGTATGAATCCAGATGACGAAAGGGCAACGCATTTAACATGGAAGTATTTGATTAGAAGCGGAAGCGCTGGTTTTCGTGAAAGAAGTCCTGGGAATTTCTATCCTGTGTTTTTTACCACTGAAGGCAAATACCATAGCGTTGGTGAACCATTGCCGCTAGGGACAGACAGAACTACTGTTATTCCTCCGGAAGGAACTTTCGCAGTTTTCCCTGTTGATACACAAGGGAGGGAACATTATTGGAATATAAATCGTGATAAGTTCTTGGAATATAAATCCAAAGGATATATCAAATTTGGTAGGCCGACAAAAAACGGTGTGCCCATTACTTTTCTGACAAGCGGTGAGATACGGAAAGTAGAAGATGGAACATACAAAATTGATGGATACGCTGATGATGGATCTATTATCTCTTCAAATGAAGTGCGTGATATTATGCCGGGAACACAATGGCGCATCAAGTCACATGATGCAACGAGACAAGGAACGGATCTGTTGACAAAAATACTTCTTGGCAGACAATTTCCTTTTCCTAAATCGTTATATGCAGTACATGATGCTATTCGCTTTTTTGTTGCGCAGAAAACAAATGCGCTTATACTTGACTTTTTCTCTGGATCAGGCACGACTATGCATGCAGTGAACTTGCTCAATGCTGAAGATGGCGGGCACAGACGCTGTATCATGGTGACAAACAATGAAGTTTCTGCGGAAGAAGCAGGTACGCTATTAGCTCAAGGATATCAGCCCGGTGATGCGGAATGGGAAAAGCTTGGCATTGCCCACTATGTCACTTGGCCGCGCACGGTCTGCACTATTGAGGGGCATGATGTAAACGGCAATCCGCTCAAGGGTGATTATCTTGGCAGTGAACCGCTGATGCATATGGCAGATGGTTTCAAAGCAAATGCAGCATTCTTCAAACTTGGGTTCTTGGATCCGACAGCGGTTTCTCTCGGTATGCGTTTTTCGGAAATGTTGCCTACGTTGTGGTTGAAAACTGGTGCAAAAGGAAAATGTCCGGAATTGACCGGAGAGCAAATGCCGGACATGCTGATCTTGCCGGAGAATCAATTTGCAGTCTTGATCAACGAGAATACATTTGCCGATTTCGCAGAAAAGCTTGCAGAACATCCTGAAATCCAAACCGTATTCTTAGCAACCGATTATGAAGTGAACTATTAATCGATGGTAAAAAATCTGAATGTTGAAAATGCGTATCAGCTTTACCGGGATTACTTAGATCACTTTCGTGTGAACAGAGGGAGAAACTAAGAATGATTTGTGAATTATTCCCATTCCAAAAACAGGCGGTCAATGAAATGCGCCTCCGCGTGGCGATGGCTCTGAATAACTATCGCATGCTGAAAATCCCTCAGGTGGTGTCACTCCAGGCACCAACGGGTTCTGGCAAAACGATTATCATGTCTGCCCTGATTGAAGATATTTTTTACGGTTCAGAGCAGTTTACTGAACAGCCGGAGGCCATTTTTGTATGGCTTTCGGATTCTCCGCAGCTGAATGAGCAGTCCAAGCAGAAGATCGAGCTGAAGGCAGATAAGGTCCGCATGGATCAGTGCGTAGTGATTTCGGATGAATCTTTCGACCGAGAGATTCTGGAGGACGGTCATATCTATTTCCTGAATACGCAAAAACTTGGCAAGGCCGGTAATCTGAGCCGCCATTCGGATACGCGACAGTATACGATTTGGGAGACCATTGAAAATACAGCAAGAGAAAAAGCTGACCGTCTGTATTTCATTATTGATGAGGCACACCGCGGTATGCAGGGACGCCAGGCGGGAACGGCTACTACCATCATGCAGCGATTTATCAAGGGAAGCAGCGAGCAGAATCTGTCGCCCATTCCGGTCGTCATCGGAATGAGCGCGACCGCCGAACGTTTTAATTCCCTTGTTGGGCAGGCAACAAACTCTACATTGCATAAGGTTGTTATTTCCCCGGCCCAGGTTCGCCAATCTGGATTGCTGAAAGATCGTATTGTAATCACTTATCCGGAGGATCCAATCAAACACGGCGACATGGCTGTTCTCCAGGCTGCAACAGACGAATGGCAGGATAAGTGCAAGCACTGGTATCAGTATACTTATGAGCAGCACTACACCAATGTAAATCCGGTGTTTGTTATCCAAGTCTGCGCTGGTTCCGGTACGAAAGTATCCGACACCGATCTGGACGATGTAATTGCGAAAATCGAAGAACGTATGGGCGATAGCTTCAAGGAAAATGAAGTCGTGCATACCTTCGGTTCAACGGGCACATTGTCGATTCACGGATTGACCGTGCCGCATATCGAGCCATCCGAGATCGCAGAAGATCGCCGCATTCGTGTTGTCTTATTTAAGGAAAATCTGTCCACTGGCTGGGACTGCCCTCGTGCAGAAACTATGATGTCCTTCCGGCGTGCGGAAGACGCAACCTATATTGCGCAGCTGCTCGGACGTATGGTTCGTACACCGCTTCAGTGTCATGTTCTCGTGGATGACTCCTTAAATGATGTGCGGCTATTCCTTCCGTATTTCAACCAGGATACCGTCCAAAAGGTTATTGATGAATTGCAGGCAACCGAAGGTGGAGAGATTCCGACAGTTGTCGATGGTGAATCTCTTGAGGAGCAGAACTATGATACATGGTCGGTTCACAACCAGCGAAAGAAAACGCAAAAACTGACGGTGGGGCAGTTGAGCATATTTGATTATCCGAATGGCTTCCAAGAAGAGCCTGCTGTGGCACCTTCCACAGCAGTTGGCGATATGCCAAATTCTGGAGTTGTGGCAGTGAACCAAGGTAGAGTAGATTCAGAACTTCCCGCAGAAGGACAACACCAGACGATTCCACTGGAAACAGTGCCTAGAAACGATGTGCATGCAGGTCAAGAAATTGAGAGAACCAGTGAAGGTGACCAATCTGAGAAAAAAGAGCAGCCAGTGCTAACACCGGCTGTATCGCAGATGTCGATGCTTCCAACAATAGATCGTGAAGGAATTACAAAGTTCATCAATGAACAGGGATATCTGACTTATATCGTCCGTGCGGTAAAAATCAATAGTTATTTGAAGTCTTTGATGAGCTTGGCAGGGCTGTTATCGCAGTTCAATATCTGTATTACGGCGGCTGAGGATGTGAAAAACGATGTTGCTGAACTTATCCGCAACTATGTGAACGGTTTGCATGATGCTGGAAAATATGACGAGCTTACAAAGCAAGTCATGAAGATGAAACTGTCTGTTCAGATATTCGATGTTTTCGGTGAGAAAATACAAAGCGATAACCAGATAGATATGTTTACTGCATCCGAGTCGGACCTTGATCGTCAGCTAAGAGTAGCAGACGCAAAAATGGGTGGATGTGGTTTCCACTTGGCATATGGGCGTAAATATATCGACTTCGACAATCCGAACGCCTTTAAGGTGGATTGTATTCTGTTCGCATTCGACAGCGAGTGTATTGCGGAATTAAATAAATACGCTGAGAAGAAGTTCCATGAATTGAACGACCAGTATCGTAAATATATTGTAGCTAAACCGGAGAAGTGTCAAAAGCAGTATAGCGATATTGTTGCTAACGGCGATGAAATCAGTAAGCACAACTTTACTCTTCCGGAGACAATCAGTGCCAAGGTTGAAGCAGATGGAATAAAGTACACGGATCATCTTTTTGCCAATGCAGATGGAATAGCAAAAATTAAGTTGAATGGCTGGGAACAGGCTGTTTTGGCAGAAGAGCAAAAACGAGAGGATTATGTTTGCTGGCTGCGTAATCCGTCCCGACAGTCTTGGTCACTGCGGATGCCTTATGAAATGGACGGGAAATGCAAGGAGCTTTATCCGGATTTCATCATTGTTCGCCAAGATCCAATTCTCAAGTACATCGTTGATATTTTGGAACCTCACAATCCGGATTTCAAGGATAACTTGGGCAAAGCTAAGGGACTTGCAAACTATGCTGCAAATGAACCAAGAATTGGCAGAGTGCAGCTGATACGTATTGGAAAAGACGCAGCAGGAGAAAATCGCTTTAAGCGGTTAGATCTTGCAAAAGGCAGTATCCGCAATAAGGTGCTTGCCGCAATCAGTACGGATGAGTTAGACCATATTTTTGACACAGACGGTGTGTTTGAAGACTAAATTAATTACACAGATAGGGGTTCATCATGGAACGTATCAACGCCACAACAGGCTCTTACAATTTTATAGATTTATTTGCAGGAGCTGGTGGATTGTCCGAAGGCTTCATCCAAGCGGGCTTTTCACCTGTAGCGCATGTGGAGATGAACCCATATGCTGCTCAAACATTGGAAACACGAACGGGATACTATTATCTCAAAGCACAAGGGAAACTTGATATCTACAAGGATTATATTAGCGGAAAAATCACCCGCGACGAATTTCTGCAACATATTCCCGAGGAGCAGCTACAATCCGTATTTTGTGAAACGATGTCAAATGAAACTCTTCCAAGGTTATTTGAAAATATAGATAGGATCCTTACGCAAAGAGGCATCAAGCAAGTAGATGTCATTATTGGTGGACCGCCTTGCCAGGCATATTCTTTGGTGGGAAGGGCGCAAAGCAAGCATATGGAAACACCGATGTCAGCGGATCCTAGAAATGATCTCTATAAGTTGTATGCGAGATTCCTTCAGAAATATCATCCAAAGATGTTCGTTTTTGAGAATGTTATGGGAATCAAGTCAGCAAACAGTGGTGCAACCTGGCTGAAAGTCCAGGAAGCGCTGCGTTCCGTGGGCTATGAGATTGAATGCCATGAGCAAAATTCAAAGAATTTTGGTGTGCTGCAAAACCGAAGAAGAATGATCATTGTCGGGTGGCTGAAGAATACCGGGCTTTCTTATCCGCAGTTTGAGCAGACAATAGCGGATGCTACGGTTAACGATATTCTCAGTGATCTGCCAGCGTTGCAGCCAGGAGGGAAATCGGGTGAATACAGATCAGATGATTTCAGCGATTATTTAAGAAGCACTGGAATCCGCAAGGATTCTGACATTCTGACGCATCATTGCGCAAGACCCAATAAAGACAGGGACATTGAGATTTATCGGCGTACAATTGAACTCTGGAATGATGGGCACAAACGTCTGAACTATAATGATTTGCCGGATGAACTGAAGACACACAAAAACCGAAAATCGTTTCTGGATCGATTTAAAGTTGTAGAGGGAGACGAGGCGTACTGCCACACCATGTTGGCTCATATCTCAAAAGATGGACATTACTTTATTCATCCGGATATTGAGCAACACCGTTCGATTACTGTCCGGGAGGCCGCTCGCATCCAATCGTTTCCGGATGATTATTTCTTTGAAGGCCCGAGAACGGCTCAATTTGTACAGATAGGCAATGCCGTTCCTACGTTAATGGCTAAAGGCATCGCAGAAGGAATCGCCAATGAATTAAGTAAGGAGGGTATCGATGGAAAGCAATCTCCTACTTGAACAATATAGCTGGTATAAGAAGCAACAATTGGCCAAGGCTCCATTTGAATGTCTACTGAATGCGGATATTGAGCCAAATCCCCATCAGGTCAATGCCTTTTGTGCGGCCATTCAAGCATTAAAGACAGGCGGTATCATTCTGGCAGATGAAGTTGGTCTGGGCAAAACAATCGAAGCTGGATTAGTGCTTAACTATGTTCTGGATAACGGAGCAAAAAAGGTACTGATATCTCTTCCAGCTACTTTGAGAAAGCAATGGGAAGTAGAACTTTTAGAAAAGTTTGGACGTCAAGCTGTCATTCTGGATCGGTACACGGTTGAGCATGATCTTGCCAATGTGCAAACTCACCTTGGAAACGCAGATGAGGTTAGTATTGTCATTGCTTCTTATGATTATTCATCGAAACTAATTAAGCGTTTTCCCCATGTCAAATGGGACTTCCTGATTATTGATGAGGCTCATAATCTGCGGAATGTTTTTCATGGCACAAAGCGGGCAAAAAATCTATATGATTTGACACATGGGATTCCTAAAATTCTTTTGACTGCTACGCCGTTACAGAATTCCCTTACAGATCTTCATGGACTGGTTTCCTTTATCGATCCACGTATTTTCGGGTCAGAAAAGGTTTTCAACCGTCGATTTGTGGATGGCTGTGATTATGAGGAATTGAAACAGGAACTTCTTCCAGTGTTATATCGCACCCTTCGACGCGATGTCGGAAAATACATGGCCTTCAGCAAGAGAACCTGTATTACGGTCGATTTCCATCTAAGCACAGAAGAAAAAGAACTCTATGATGTGACCAATGATTTTCTGCGTCGTGATCCGCTGTATTCTATTCCGAATGCGAATCGTGGGCTGATTATTCTTGTTATTCGAAAGTTGCTGGCATCTTCCAGCTTTGCTTTGATAGAGACCTTTGAAGTATTAGAAAAACGTCTTGAAAAACTCTATGAAGGCACTAAATCTGCTTATGCCCAGGAGGGCTTCGATTTATTCTGGGGGTTTGTAGAAGATGAAATCGACGAGGATGGTTTCAACGAATACGATGATGAAGAAACAGCAGAGAAGAAACAGGCTATTCAAGCTGAACTTAAGATTGTAAGGCATATTCTTGAAATGGCAAGCGCAAAAATCCTGAGAGTGATATTGCTGGAATGATGTTCCAAGTCAACTTGCGTGCCTATTCCCAGGACAAAATGGATATCTTCGTGGCAGAGCACATATGCAGAAAAATTCTTGCCGTCGATGAATTTTACTTTGCCCAGCGACCTATTTTAGGAAGGGGACGTGGTTGCGCAGCAACTTGGAAAGCCAATAAAAATGGACGTGCTTCTGAAATTGTATCGACATTTATTCCAGAGTACGAATTTCCAGGTGTTAGCGCTGCTTTGGAAGGATTTGACCCGTTCTTCTTCTCTATGAGAACCCTTTCTGTTGCAAAGAAAAAAGACGACATCATTAACCGGCTGAATGTCTTGGCAAACTCCTATGAGGATTGGATTCAGAAAAAACTGATTCATGATTCAAAAATGGATGATGCTAAGTTCAAGAAAGAAATTGGCGACACAGTAATAAATAAATGTATAGAAGCTCTTGGAAGAATCCGCGCTGGCATTCAGCTACTTGTAGCAGACCATGCTCGGCATAATCGTACAGAAGAGTTACCCACATCTACACTTAGATCGATTAAACCATTCCTTCCGCCGGAGCTGATTATCCAAGATGAGCTGCATCTTATCACAGGACCTCTGGGAACCGTATACGGTGCATATGAAACAGTTATTGAAGATCTGTGTTCCTATACGATAGGAGAAAAGAAAATAAAGCCAAAGTATGTTGTTTCTACGGCAACTATCAAAAATGCTGCTGAGCAGACAAAATGCTTATATGGCAGAAAAGTAACTGCGCAATTTCCACCAAATGGGTTTGAAATCGGTGACAGTTTCTATATTCGTGAGGTGCCGGTTGAACAAGATCCGTTTAGAAGATACGTTGGTGTCTGCGCGCCTGGACAGTCTGTAAAGACAGCTTTGCTGCGTGTATATTCGATTATCCTTCAAAGTGCTTATAATCTTTCGCTGGATGATGAGTACAAGGATGTTATTGACCCTTACTATACCCTCGTTGGGTATTATAACAGTATTCGAGAACTCGGCGGTGCCGTTCGATTACTACAGGATGATATTCCTGACAGAATTCAGCGCATTAAGAAGAAATATGGAATGAGTAGGCAGCGTTTCCTTAATCATAAGGTTGAAATTACTTCCCGCATGTCTTCTTATGACATTCCGAAGAAACTAAGTCAGTTGGAAACTCCATATACAGATAGAAATTGCTTAGATACGGCAATTGCAACTAATATGATTGCTGTTGGTATGGATGTGGATCGGCTTGGGCTTATGGTGGTAACTGGTCAGCCAAAACAGAACTCCGAATACATTCAGGCAACTAGCCGTATCGGGCGTTCTTATCCAGGCCTAGTAGTTACTCTATATAACCCTTATCGTCCCCGCGACTTGTCTCATTATGAGAATTTTACCGGTTATCATGCTCAGCTATATCGTTTTGTTGAAGGTACAACAGCGACACCGTTTTCTGCGCGTGCAAGAGATCGCGTGCTGCATGCGCTGGTTATTTCTGCAATTCGTTTGCATTATCCGGAATTTGCAAGTAATGATGGAGCAGCAGCTATTGATAAGCTAACCGATGAGCAGCTTAATGAAGTGAAGGCTCTTATCATGAATCGATTGAACATCATCAAGCCTTCTGCTAAGGCCGATGCCGAACATGAGATTGATGATTTTATAAGCAATTGGAAATTGTTAGCAACTCAATCCAAAGAACTTAGATACTAAAGGGTCTATAGTTCTCTATCAGACTAATCTCATAAAATTCTTTCTTATTGTCTGCAATATTTTCTGATGTATCAAATTCGGCATCATCTGCAAGATAGGTACAATTGATAAAACCTGCCACCTTATCTTTTGTGCTAGAAAGCAACTTATCTGTTGCTCTGATTTTTTTGGTTTGGTATCCACTTTCATCGCGTAGGCAGGCATATATTTCAATACCGCAAACTGAACCAGAAAACATTATCGACTTAATCGATGCCTGAATTTCTTCCTTGGTCATTTGTTCATAGAAGAAAAAAAGGATTCTATGTCACAGGTACTGTCAGATATAAAGCCCCATATGACGAAAAAGTTCATGACGGCTCATTGTATTAATGAGCAAGATATTCAGTCTATCAGTCCAATCTTCCTGCCCAGATATAAGAATGTGTAGCTCATGCAGGGATTGACCAACAACAAGCTGGATTTCAGAATTCAGGTAAAAGGTGTGTTCGGGACAGAAAGAAACTAACGAAGGCTAAGTGGAAAGAAACACAGCTCTGGATTTTTTCTTCACCGTCATGAGGCTCTTTTTCGGAGCTGTCTACGATTGCGAAGAAAATCTAAAAGGCATTCGCTTTTGGACGAGTTGGAAATGAGATGGGAAGATGAACAAAAGCTAAACGGCCTGAGTTCTGTGCATAGCATGGGATTCAGACAGTTTATTTTTTACCTAGCTCATAAAGTTGATTTCATTGCCGAGATATTCCTTTGTACAATGATTTTATTTGGAAATGTAGGTGCTCAACCTGCCGCTTCCTTTTTGCTCAAGTTTGCCAGCTTTGCAAAGTTCCTTAAGCAACCGGAAAGCCTTTGTTGTTTCTGCACCAATCAAATCTTCAACTTCTTTTCTTGTAACACTGCCGTTTTCCAGTGTATATTGAAGAATGAGTAATTTCTGTTCATTCAGTGAAATATCTTTGTCCGCTTTATTAGATATCCGGACATTCGTTTCCGGCTGCTCATTCCTGTTGGGAAGTGTTACGCGGAAAACACCTTTTGCCGTTTCAAACTCTGGCGGGGATGGTCAATTCTTATATGCACATTCAATTTTTTCGATTTCTGTGCCATAACTTTCAATCAATCTCATCCTGGAGAAGACAGCCGCAAGGTTCGGATTTCTCGATTATGAAACACCCAGGAAAATGGATTCCAGTTCCAGACCGGATACAAGACCTCCAAGAGAGACAAATTCGATTCTATCCTCATAGACATTGACCAGATTGCTTCCGCTGAAAGAGTAATCACGGTGAACAATGCTGTTCAGTAAAGATTCTCTGATTGCATCCTCTGGATAATCTCTTCTGTCAGTTCGATCCAGATTTGAAAAGGTTGCCTTTCCTTTCTTTTTCTTTCTTTCTCATTATAAACAAGAAAGAAAGGTCAAGGGGTGTAGAAACAAGCATTTTGTCGACCTGCAACAATTACAAGCCTCGTTGGAAAAGCAATGGGGTGTTTTTTAACCGGTTTTTTGGTGGATTCGTTTTGAGAGCAACTTTGAAATCAAATTTTGTTGCTTCGGCAATGAGCTGTTCTATCATAGAAATCTCTCTGTTGAGGTTGTAGAAGGTCTTTTGAATGAGGAAAATACAGGTTTATAGCGTTAGTGTAAACCACTCTTCTGAAGGTTAGCGATGACTTGTAACTAAAATAGCGACAAAATAAATTAAAAACTAAGATCAGTCTCTAAATAATTGATATTCTATGTGAAAGAGCGTATAATATAAGTACAAGAACAGGAGGCGATTATATGCTGGATGTAAATATGATAATTGCAAACAACATTCAGGCTGAACTGAAAAAAGAAAACAAAAAGCAGGTTGATCTGGCAGAAGGAATTGGAGTCTCCAAACAGACAATGAGCAAAATTATGAATGGTGCAAGAGCAATCAATGCGATTGAACTTCATAAGATTTCTGAATATCTGCATGTGTCGATGGATTCTCTGATGAAGATGCCAGAAAAGCCGATGGATACGAATGTGATTCATGCGTTTATGGGGCGTGTTAAAACAGAAGAAGCAAGAAAGGGAATCCGGCTTGCGGATGAACTGTCCGACATGATTCTGTTCCACACTAGGGCATGCGAGAATGGCAAAAAGATGGAGCAGCTCTGGGAGGATAAGTGATGAACAATGTTCTGAAAGATAGCCTTTTTGTAAGCCAAAACAGGAAATTTGATGAAATTCAATTTGTTGTCAGGCAGTTTTCGGCAGAGTATGTCGGTAATTCTATTATCAAAGATAATATTTTTGCTGTTATACAGAACTATGCAAGAAAGAAAGAAATTGCACTGGAACTGCTTCGTTTTCCAATTCATGATGATGAATTATGGGCATTGACTTTTTTGAAGCAGGATACGATTTTTGTGTGCGTAAATACGGCACTTCCACTATGTAAGCAGTTTTTCGCTGCGTCGCATGAATTGTATCATATCTACTGTTATGTAGAAAATGCAGACCAGAGCTATATAAAAAATGGTTCTATGCTGGATTCGGCAACAGGTGATGAAACAGGAAGAACACAGGAGGACTTGGAAGCTAATGCCTTCGCAGGTCTGCTTTTGATGCCGGATCAACTTCTCCATGAGCAAATTCTACTGTATGGAATTGATAAAGATTTGGTTTCGGTAGATTCCGTTTTGATACTTATGGATATGTTTGCTATGCCCTACAAGGCAGTTGTACTGCGCTTGTTTGAAAGTGGAAACATATCCCACCAGCAGGCTGAAAAGCTGCTGGAGATAAGTTCTGCGAATGTAATGAAAAGGGCATCACTGATAGGTAAGGCAAAGCGCTGGCAGCTTGATGGCAGGGGAACAGAATCTTTTGGCACACTCCTTGAGAAAGTTGAGTATAACAGACAGCATGAGTATCTGACAGAATCCAGAGAAAATGACGATGTGGCTTACATTACTCAACTGAAAAAAGAGTACGGTTTGGATTGAGGGGTGTCAAAGCGAAGTGAAAAAATATGCACTGCTAGATACCGATTTCATTTCCAAAACGCACTCTGTTCAAGATGGCGGCGATAATCATTTGATTGACCGGGTCATGGAATTGCCGGAATATGTGTTCTTTTGTCATGCGCAAATCGTAACAGAACTTAATCGGTATAATGCTGATGCGCCAATCTGGTTGAGCGAAAAGATTGGCGCGCAAAAGATAAAAAGCTACACGGATCAAGAAATTCTTGAAAGCCTGTCACATGTACGAGGGCCGCTGGCGTGTGCGACTTATACACAGATGTTAAAATTGGCCTGTGATGTTTTTTCTAAAGATTACTTTTCGGAACATTATCGAGCATTGGAAGATGCTGATTACACGGCGATATCGAGAGAGGATTATTTGAAAGAGCTTGAACGACTCGATATCGAAGTGGGCAAGAAAAATAATCTTGGAGAAATCAAGTCTTTTGTGCTGTTGCAGGTCTTGTCGGTGATGCTTGGGGAGCAGATTTATGTGTTCTGCTCCGATGACCGAAATGCTCGGAATGGCGCTACAAATTTTGAAGATGTTCGATGTATTAGTCTGGTATCGGTATTCTCGCGTTTGAAGGAGGAAGCAAACTGGACGTTTGAAGATGCTGAGCCGTATATTGAATCGCTCATTGCATTTTATCAAGATCATCACCAAACTACTTTCCGAGTAATGGAAGCGTCTGAGGTTAGAAGATTGCAACGGATACCATGCAGACAGGTGTTGCAGGAAATCTTTAACGGAAAATTTATTGAATTGAAAAATGGTATGTTGCGGTACAAGCGGTAAGTGAAAACAGGTTAAAGAATACCAACAATCACATGTCTAGTTGGGAAACCAGCGGAGAAAGTTATTGCAATGATAGAAGCAAAGAGTTCAGTAAAAACAGAAACATCTTAAAAAGTATACAGAGTATATTGCGAAGAAAAATCGCATATGCTATAATGCTCGCAGGCAAAAAAGAATTAAAGTGTTTATAACAAAAAAATCAAAAGCCCTCGAAGTTGCAGCTTCCAGGGCTTTCTTCTTATTTCATTTTTTATTACAGTGGACAAGGAATCATCAGGTCAGAGCTCCGCTGTTTGTAGTATAGACGATAATTGTTGATTTTATTACGCAACAGGAATATTCAGTTAGGCTTACGCACAACAGAAAATTCTCATTCAATGCAGAAAGGGGCGGTTTTATGAAGCAGGATACACTGGAGGGCAGAGCAAAAACGAAAAACGGTGTCATTCGATTATGCTTTTCGGTGCTTTGCATTTTATTGGAAGCAGCTTTTATCATTATCGTGATCACAAGGCTGAATGAATATGCGGAGATCGTTAATCTGCTGACTAGAGTCTTTGCAGGAATTCTGGTTCTGGCACTATATGCATCCGATCAGACCTCTTCCATGAAAATGCCGTGGATCATTCTGATACTTGTGTTTCCGATTATGGGTGTAGCACTGTATCTGCTGATCGGATTAAATGGCGGAACCCGTAAAATGCGAGAACGATATGCGGATATCGACAGAAAGCTTCTGCCGCTTCTGCCGGATAATCGGGAAAAACTGGAAAATATCAAAAACAAAATCCCAAAAGCAGGAAATATCAGTGAGTATATTTGGAAAAATGCAGGTTATCCCGTATACCAGAATACGGATATTGTTTATTATGATGAGGCGGTAAAGGGATTAGAAGCACAGTTATCAGCACTGTCAAAGGCTGAAAAGTTTATTTTTATGGAATACCATGCGATAGAAGATGCAGAGGCCTGGAAAAAGATCCAGAAAGTGCTGGAGGAGCGTGTGCAGGCAGGCGTGGAGGTGCGAGTATTTTATGATGATATGGGCTCTATTGGCTTTATTAATACGGATTTCGTAAAAAAGATGGAGCAGATCGGAATCCACTGCCGGGTATTTAATCTTTTTATGCCGGGTCTGAATGTATTTCTGAACAACCGTGATCATCGAAAAATAACCGTGATCGATGGAAAAGTAGCTTTCACAGGCGGCTATAATCTGGCAAATGAATATTTCAATTATACCCATCCCTACGGACAATGGAAGGATACCGGGATCCGTCTTGAAGGCGATGCAGTTCAGTCGCTGACAGCAACATTCCTTGAAATGTGGAATGCAGCCAATGACAGGAATAATAATGAGGATTTCAGCAAATATTTTATAAGATCAGAATATAAGGCAGCTCAGAACGGATTTGTACAGCCTTATGCAGATAGTCCAATGGATGATGAACAGGTAGGAGAGGAAGTTTATATCAGCATGGTCAACAAAGCTGAAAAATACTGCTGGTTTATAACGCCATATCTGATCATTACGGATGAAATGACACATGCGCTGTGTCTTGCTGCAAAGCGGGGGATTGATGTCAGGATCATTACACCGGGAATCCCGGATAAAAAAATGATTTACAGTGTTACACGTTCCTTTTATCATGGACTGGTTAAAAATGGAGTGCGGATCTACGAGTGGACACCTGGCTTCTGTCACGCCAAGATGAGCGTGGCAGATGACTGTATGGCAACATGCGGAACCATAAATCTGGATTACAGAAGTCTTTATCATCATTTTGAAAACGGATGCTTTATGGCAGACAGTCCGGCTGTGTTATCCATAAGAAATGACCTGGAAGAAACAATGAAGGAATGTCGGGAAGTAACAGAACAATACCGTACAGGACGCAGTGCATATCTTCGTCTGGGACAGCTTTTCATGAGATTGTTTGCAGGATTATTGTAAGGAAGAGGTGTAGATCTATGTGTACAGCAGCAACGTATCAGACAAAGGATTTTTATATGGGAAGAACTCTTGACTATGAGTTTTCCTATGGTGAAGAGGTGACCATAACCCCAAGAAATTATGAGTTCGATTTCCGATATGCAGGAAAAGCAAAAACACATTATGCTCTTATAGGAATGGCGTTTGTAGCAGGAGATTATCCGCTTTATTATGATGCGGCTAATGAAAAGGGACTGGGTATGGCAGGACTTAACTTTGTGGGGAATGCGGCATATGCAGATGAAGCGACAGAGGCAGATAAGGATCTTGTCCAGGTGGCGCAATATGAATTTATTCCATGGATCCTTACCCAGTGTGCTTCGGTGGCTGAAGCAAGGAGGATGCTTTCCAATATGAAGCTTATGGGAACACCCTTCAGTGAACAGCTTCCAACGGCACAGCTTCACTGGATGATCGCAGACAAGGAGGAATGCATCGTTGTAGAATCCATGAAAGACGGAATGCACATCTATGACAATCCTGTTGGCGTACTTACAAATAATCCTCCATTCCCCGGTCAGATGTTTGCACTTAACAATTATGCAGGTGTATCCAGAAAGCAGCCGGAAAGTACATTTGCAGGAGTGCTGGAGCTGGATCCATACAGCAGAGGAATGGGCGGAATGGGAATTCCGGGAGATCTTTCAAGCCAGTCAAGATTTGTAAAGGTTGCATTTACAAAATTAAACGCAATATCCGGAGATGGGGAAAACGAAAGTGTCAGCCAGTTTTTCCATATTTTAGGCTCTGTTGATCAGCAGCGGGGATGCTGTGAGGTATCAGAGGGCGCATATGAGATCACGATCTATACTTCATGCTGCAACACGACAAAGGGAATTTATTATTATACCACATATGATAATCACCAGATAACCGCAGTAGATATGTATGCGGAAAACCTTGATTCAGACAAGCTGATCCGTTATCCGATCATATTAAACGGTGAGATCCGATGGCATAATAAATAAGAACAGGATTTTTACAGAAGATAATGAGATAGGAAGATGGAAAATTATTCAATAGTATTCAGCAGCTTAACCGGTAATACAAAAAGCTGCCAGTCAGCCGATCGCAGTGTATACAGAGATTTGACTTTACAGCAGAGAAAAATATCAAGTATAATACTATAGCATTATTAAAAATCCCTTCCGGGAAAACAGAAAAACCACAATGATAAAGGAATATAACAAATGAGTATTTTAAATGTAGAACACCTGACTCACGGGTTTGGAGACAGAGCGATTTTCGAAGATGTGTCTTTTCGGCTTCTTAAGGGAGAACACATCGGACTTGTAGGCGCTAATGGCGAAGGAAAGTCCACATTTATGAGTATCGTGACTGGAAAACTGATGCCGGATGAGGGCAAGGTAGAGTGGGCAAAAAATGTCCACGCAGGCTATCTGGATCAGCATGCAGTTCTGGAAAAGGGGATGACCATCGGCCAGGTGCTGAAATCCGCTTTTGATCCTCTTCTCAAAAAAGAAGAACGGATGAACGAGATCTGCGACAAGCTGGGAACTGCAGATCCTGACGAGATGGATGGTCTGATGGAAGAGCTTGGAACGATCCAGGACGAACTGACACTTCACGATTTTTATGCGATCGATGCCAAAGTGGAGGAGGTTGCCAGAGCTCTGGGCCTTCTGGATCTTGGGCTTGACCGTGATGTTACGGATCTAAGCGGCGGACAGAGAACCAAGGTACTTCTTGCGAAGCTTCTTCTCGAGAAGCCAGATATCCTGCTTCTGGATGAGCCTACCAACTATCTGGATGAGGAGCATATTGCATGGCTGAAAAGATATCTTCTGGATTATGAGAATGCCTTTATCCTTATTTCCCACGATATTCCCTTCCTGAATTCTGTAGTTAACATTATCTATCACATGGAAAATCAGGAACTGAACCGTTATGTAGGAGATTACGATCATTTTCAGGAGGTCTATGCGGTCAAGAAGGCACAGCTGGAGGCTGCTTACCGCAAACAGCAGCAGGAGATCAGTGAGCTGAAGGATTTCGTAGCAAGGAATAAGGCACGTGTTTCCACAAGAAACATGGCTATGTCCCGCCAGAAAAAGCTGGACAAGATGGATGTGATCGAGCTGGCAGCAGAGAAGCCGAAGCCGGAGTTCAAATTCCGTTATGGCCGAACACCAGGAAAGATGCTTTTTGAGACACATGACCTTGTGATCGGTTATGATGAGCCGCTTTCCAAGCCACTGAATTTTACTATGGAGCGAGGACAGAAGATCGCACTGGTGGGAACCAATGGAATAGGAAAAACAACACTTCTTCGAAGCCTTCTTGGACTGATCAAGCCTCTTTCCGGAAGCGTGGAGCAGGGCGAGAACCTTGAAATCGGATATTTTGAGCAGGAAGTTAAAGGTGAGAATCGAACTACCTGTATCGAAGAGCTCTGGCAGGAATTTCCGTCATTTTCCCAGTATGAAGTGCGTTCCGCACTGGCAAAATGCGGCCTGACGACCAAGCATATTGAGAGCCAGGTACGAGTTTTAAGCGGTGGTGAGCAGGCAAAAGTGCGTCTTTGCAAGCTGGTGAACCGTGACACCAATATTCTTCTTCTGGACGAGCCTACCAATCATCTGGATGTAGATGCAAAAGACGAGCTGAAAAAAGCTCTCCGGGAATACCGCGGAAGTATCCTTCTCATCTGCCATGAACCGGAATTTTACCAGGATGTGGTAAATGAAGTCTGGGATATGAGCAAGTGGACAACCAAGATATTCTGATAATGGATATAGATATATGGCAGAAAAGACCGATATAATTCGAAAAGTACAATAAATGGGACATAAAGATGACAGCATAAGGGCAGCAGAGTCTGCCAGACAGAATACAGAGGACAAATAAATGAAAGAAACACAATTGAAAAAATTCAGTATCGTTATGGAGGGCGGCGGTATGCGGGGCTTGTATACAGCCGGTGTGATCGATGTTCTGATGGAAAATGAGATTTACGCAGACAGTGCGGTGGGCGTATCGGCTGGAGCTGTTTTTGGATGCAATTATAAGTCCAGGCAGATCGGAAGAGTTCTTCGCTATAACAAAAAGTACTGCAAGGATAAAAGACTTGCAAGCATCCGGAACTGGATCACCACAGGAGATGTATACAGCCGGGAATTCGGATATTATGAACTGCCCTGGAAACTGGATATTTTTGACCGTCAGACCTACGCAGAAAATCCCATGAAATTTACAGTGGTGTGTACGGACCTGGATACAGGAAAACCGGTGTATCATGAATGTCCCAACGGAGATGTGGAGGATATTGAATGGATGCGCGCATCTGCATCGATCCCGATAGCCTCCCGACCGGTGAAGCTTGGGGGAAAGAGACTTCTGGACGGTGGTGTGTCTGATCCGATCCCGGTTAAGTGGATGCTTTCCAGGGGATACGAAAAAAACGTAGTGGTGCTTACCAGAGATGTGAAGTACCGAAAAAAAGCGAACCCGAAGATGCAGCTTTTTCTGAAAGCAGTATTACATAAATATCCGGCTTTTCTGAAGGATCTGGAGGAACGGCATATCCATTATAATGAAACACTGGAGGAACTGTCTGCTCTGGAAAAAGAGGGTCGCGTTCATATCATCCGTCCGAGCAGTCCCATCCAGGCGGCGATGATCGAGCGTGATGAGAGCAATCTGGAGCGGATCTACCAGACAGGAAGAGCAGATATGAAAAAGGATCTGGAGAAGCTGAAAGCCTACCTGGATTCCTGAATCACAGACCGAAACAAAATTCGACTTATACCCCTTTCTATGTTATGATATTGGATATCATTACAACAGAAAGGGGTATTTTCAATGGGAGAAAAACCTCAGAATATAAAACACAGACATATAAGCCTGGGCGTGCTTGCCCATGTGGATGCAGGAAAGACGACATTATCGGAAGGCCTGCTTTTTAAATGCGGAAGGATCCGGAAAATCGGAAGAGTCGATCACAAGGATGCGTATCTGGATACCTATGAGCTTGAGAGGGAGAGAGGAATCACCATTTTTTCAAAGCAGGCAGTTTTTTCCATGGGGGATATGGAAGTGACACTTCTGGATACGCCGGGGCATGTGGATTTTTCTGCTGAGATGGAGCGTACCCTGCAGGTGCTGGATTATGCGATCCTGGTGATCAACGGAGCAGATGGTGTGCAAGGGCATACACAGACATTGTGGAGACTGCTGACACAGTATAAGATCCCAACATTTCTTTTTGTAAATAAAATGGATCAGGAAGGAACAGACAGGGAAAGACTTCTTGAGGAGCTGAAGAAGAAATTAAGCGGATGCTGTGTGGATTTTAGTGGAGAACTGGAATGCTCCGGTGCAGAAGCAGCAGGGAAAAAGGAGAATCCTGTGGATAACTCCGGGAAATCTCCGTCAGCTGAAGGAATGCAGCTGAAAGACAACGCCAATGAAGCAGAAAAAGAGAATATATTCGAAACGCAGGGCGCTTCTGATAAAATAAATGGAACTGATGATTTTCTGGAAAATATCGCCATGTGTGAGGAGAACCTTCTGGAAAGCTTCCTGGAAACAGGAACGATCACAAAAAAGGACGTGGCAGAGCTGATCTTGGAACGAAAGCTTTTTCCATGCTTTTTTGGATCTGCCTTGAAGATGGAAGGCGTAGATGCTTTTATCCATGGAATGGAGACCTACATGGCAGTACCGTCCTATCCCGCGGAATTCGGAGCCAGGATCTTTAAGATCGCCAGAGATGAGCAGGGAAACCGTCTCACTTATATGAAGATCACCGGCGGCAGCCTGAAGGTTAAGGAGACGCTGACCAATGCAGGAAGAAATGGTATTCCGGCAGATGAAATCTGGGAGGAAAAGGCAGATCAGATCCGTATCTATTCCGGTGCAAAATTTGAAATGCTCAAAGAGGCAGAGGCAGGAACCGTCTGTGCAGTTACAGGTCTTACCGAAACATATCCGGGAGAGGGACTTGGCATTGAGGCGGATTCTGCCATGCCGGTGCTGGAACCGGTACTGAATTATCAGATCATCCTTCCGGAGGGCTGTGACGCTCACAGGATGCTGAAAAGCCTGAAGGAGCTGGAGGAGGAAGAACCGCAGCTTCATATCATGTGGGATGAGCAGCTGGGAGAGATCCACGCCATGCTGATGGGCGAGGTACAGATCGAGATCCTGAAGCATCTGATCTGGGAGCGCTTTCATGTGGCAGTAGAATTTGGAACCGGTAATATCGTATACAAAGAAACCATTGCCGCACCGGTGGAAGGCGTGGGACATTTTGAACCGCTTCGTCATTATGCAGAGGTGCATCTTCTTCTGGAACCGGGAGAGAGAGGAAGCGGACTGCAGTTTTTTACCGCGGCAAATGAAGATCAGCTGGATCGGAACTGGCAGCGGCTGATCCTGACACATCTGGAGGAAAAAGAGCATCTGGGAGTCCTTACCGGATCACCCATCACCGATATGCAGATCACACTTCTCACCGGGCGGGCACATCAGAAGCATACGGAAGGTGGAGATTTCCGGCAGGCGACCTACCGTGCTGTGCGCCAGGGCCTCAAGAAAGCGGAGACAGTTCTTCTGGAACCCTATTACAGCTTCCGACTTGAGGTTCCGGCAGAAAATGTAGGACGTGCCATGACGGATATCCAGAGGATGCAGGGAACCTTTCAGGGGCCGGAAACCCAGGGAGAGCTGTCGGTGATCACAGGAAGTGCGCCGGTGGCAAAAATGAGGGATTATCAGAGCCAGGTAGTTTCCTACACAAGAGGCAGAGGTCATCTGACCTGTACTCTGAAGGGCTATGAACCCTGTCAGGATCAGGAGCAGATCGCAGAGGAGATCGGCTATGATTCCGAGAGAGATCTTGAGAATCCTACAGGCTCTGTATTCTGTGCCCATGGAGCAGGCTTCGTGGTTCCCTGGTATGAGGTAGAAGAATATATGCATCTGGAAGGAGCTCAGCTTTCGGACAGTAATGATGCCTATGAGGATTCCGACAACAGCTTTGCAGGAGTGCGTTCAGTTCAGGGAACAGCCAAAAACAGTCCGGATCACAGAACAGCCAATGCCGGCCGTGGAAAATATACCTCCATGTATGGAAGCTACGAAGAGGAAAAAGAACTGAAGGCAATCTTTGAGAAAACCTTTGGTCCGGTGAGCTCAAAGAAATACAGCAGTAACAGCCGAAGCTTCGGAAATCCGGAAAGCGGAAGCAGCTTTTCCGGGAAGGGAGGCAAAGGTGCAGCAGATTCCGGCCTTCCGGCAAAAACCGGTCACGGCGCCTGGAGAAACAGCAGTCCGGCCATCCACAGAGAGGACTATCTGCTGGTGGACGGCTGCAATATCATATTTGCATGGGAGGATTTAAGAGATCTGGCACAGGCAGACTTTCATGCGGCACAGTCCAGGTTAATGGATATATTAAGCGATTATCAGGGAATCAAGGGCTGCATCCTGATCCTGGTATTTGATGCCTACCGTGTGGAGGGCCATCCGGAGGAAACCTTCCAGTATCATAACATTCATGTTGTCTATACAAAAGAAGCGGAAACTGCAGACCAGTATATTGAACGCACTGTCCATAAAATCGGACGGAAGCATAACGTGACAGTTGCCACATCAGACGGACTGGAGCAGATCATCATTATGGGACAGGGAGCCGCCAGGATCTCAGCGCGCGGATTCAAAGATGAGATCGCTTCCGCAAAACAGCAGATGAGAGAAGAATGGCAGGAGCGCAGGGACAACAGCAAAACCTATCTCTTTGACAGTATGACACCGGAACTGAAATCTCATATGGAAGACATCCGTCTGGGAAGAAAGAAAAAAGAAGAATTATAACAAAAAATATATGCCCTCATTGTGGGCATATTTCACAAAAATAAAAAAACTTTTTGAATTCTTTTGCAAATAAATGGGAAAAGTAGTAAAATAAGGATAGAATCCTCAGTGAGAAGCTCCTTGTCTGGATATATAACCTGGCAGGGAGCTTTCATTAGAGCACAATAAGCGCCAGGATAACAAAAGAAAAGTAAAAAAATGAAAGGAAGTGGAAAAATGTTTGAAACAGGCGAATATGTTGTGTATGGTCGTACCGGCATCTGCCAGGTAACAGGAGTTACCACAATGAGGGTGGATGGTTCCTCCGGCGAGAAGCTTTATTATGTACTGAGGCCCGGAGGAGAAACAGATGGGAAGATATTTACACCGGTGGAAGGTGGAAAGCAGGTGCTTCGCGGAATCATTACGAGGGAAGAAGCGGAGAGGCTTATCGATGAGATCCCATCCATTGAGACACTGAGTATTGAGAATGAGAAATTCCGGGAGGATAGCTACAAGAAATGCATCCGTACCTGTGAATGCAGAGATCTTCTTCGGATCATCAAGACGATCTACGTCAGAAAACAGGCCAGATTATCTCATGGCAAAAAAACAACCGCTACAGACGAGCGGTATCTGAAGCTTGCAGAGGATCATCTCTATTCTGAATTTTCCATGTTACTGGATATCCCCAAAGAACATATGGCAGATTATATTGAACAGCGAGTACACCAGCAGAAGGAAGCCGAAGAACAGGTATGCGCTGTTTGACAAAGCAGAGCGTATCTGCTATGGTATTTCCGGTAACCTTCCAGAAATCCTGTATCTGTGACAGAAGCTTCACAGGAAGTGGAGAACAGATCCAGGATCAGTCTGAATGTTATAAAGAAAAGGAGATGCCAGAGAAATGAGAGAACAGCTTACCCGCAAGGATGTTGAAAAAATAGAGCAGGAGATTGAACACCGTAAACTGGTAGTACGTAAGGAAGCCATTGAGGCGGTCAAGGAGGCACGTGCCCAGGGAGACTTAAGTGAGAACTTTGAGTATTATGCAGCCAAGAAGCATAAGAATCAGAACGAGAGCCGCATCCGTTATCTGGAGAGGATGCTGAAGACGGCATCCATTGTATCCGATGCTTCCAGATCTGACGAAGTGGGAATGGACGATATCGTGGAAGTTCTTTTTGAAGAAGATAATGAGGTGGAGAAGTACAAGCTGGTTACTTCCATCCGCGGAAATTCCATGGAAAACCGTATCAGTATCGAATCGCCTATCGGCAAGGCACTGCGCGGTCATCGTGTAGGAGACCGGGTGGAAGTAAAGGTCAATGATGATTACAGCTATTACCTTGTAATAAAATCCATCGACAAGACCGGATCTGAGGATGAGGAGATCCGCGGATTCTGATCACAGATCGCAGGGCAACTCTGCTCATGAGCATGCAGCTCAGCGGAATGAGAATATCCGCAGCACAAAACACATCATAAGGATAAAAACCACTGTACGATATATAGGACAGAGAGATCCTGACGGGAAATCGGTTTCCCGTAACAGGATCCTCTGTTTTATTTTTTTTACACAGATTTTACATTCCAGTGGGGAAAATTTTACAATAGGCCGCTATTATGAAAATCGTTGAAATGAGAAAAAAGGAAATCAAACATATCAAAAAGAGAAAGTGAAGGAGAGTATTATGGACTTTTTCAGCGTACTGGCATTGCTTGGCGGCCTTGCTATTTTCCTTTATGGAATGAACTTAATGGGAGACGGGCTTGCGAAGGTTGCAGGCGGAAAGCTTGAGCGGATCCTGGAGACACTTACCTCCAATCCCATCAGAGCCGTTCTTCTTGGAATGGGTGTGACTGCAGTGATCCAGTCATCCTCGGCAACTACCGTTATGGTCGTTGGTTTTGTAAACTCGGGAATCATGAAGCTGTCCCAGGTTGTGGGAATCATCATGGGTGCCAATATCGGTACTACCGTAACCTCATGGATCTTAAGTCTTACAGGTATCCAGAGTGATAACTTTATTATCCGGCTTTTTAAGCCGACGTCATTTTCACCGATACTGGCACTGATCGGCGTGGTTCTGATCATGTTTACAAAAAGCCAGAAGAAAAAGGACGTGGGAGCGATCTTTGTAGGCTTTGCGATCCTGATGTATGGAATGAATGCCATGAGCGGAGCTGTGGAACCTCTTGCAGAGGTACCGGAGTTTACCGGAATGCTGGTGAAATTCTCCAATCCGATCCTTGGAGTTGTGGCCGGAGCAGTGCTGACAGCGATCATCCAGTCGTCCTCCGCATCGGTTGGTATCCTCCAGGCACTGTGCCTTACCGGAATGGTACCGTTCAGTGCAGCACTTCCTATTATCATGGGACAGAATATCGGTACCTGTATCACTGCGATCCTTTCAGCCATCGGAGCCAGCAAAAACGCAAAACGTGCGGCTATGGTCCATCTGTATTTCAATCTGATCGGAACCATGCTGTTCATGGCAGTATTTTATGCGATAAATGCAGCAGTACATTTTTCATTTATGGCACAGGCAGCGACTCCGGCCGGGATCGCGATCCTGCACAGTGCCTTCAATATCACGGCAACTCTTGTTCTTCTTCCGTTTGGAAAGGCTCTGGAGAAGCTTGCCTGTCTTACTATCCGCGACAGGAAGGAAGAGGAGGAGAAGGTGGCAGCAGATCCGGATTTCATGATCCTGGAAAGCCGTTTTCTGGAGAAACCTGCATTTGCAGTTGAGCAGAGCAGGAATGCAGCGAAAAAAATGGCAGAGGATTCTCACAGAACTCTGTTTACCGCCCTGGACCTTCTGAAGAATTTCAGCGCAGAAGGAAAGGCTCTGGTGGAAGAAGCAGAGAAAAAGGTAGACCGTTATGAGGATGAACTTGGAACCTATCTTGTAAAACTGAACCAGAAGGATCTTTCCGTTCATGACAGTCATAGTGTTTCCATCATGCTCCACTGTATCGGTGATTTCGAGAGGATTTCCGATCACGGTGTGAACATCATGGAATCCGCACAGGAGCTTTATGAAAAAGGCCTGAAGTTTTCGGATAAGGCGCTGGAAGAGTTACGTGTCATGGAGCATGCGGTGGAAGACATTGTAGATATTGCTTACAAGGTTTACGAAAATCAGGATGTGCAGCTTGCGAGAGAGATCGAGCCACTGGAGGAAGTGATCGATGAACTCAGCAAGGAACTGAAATACCGGCATATCCAGAGACTTCGCGCCGGAGAATGTACTATTGAAATGGGATTCATCCTGTCCGATGTGACTACCAGCCTGGAGCGTGTGGCAGATCACTGTTCCAATATCGGTGTTTGTGTGACACAGGTTCATGAAGATGCTTTTGATACACATCAGCACCTGAAGCAGATCAAACATGGGCCGGACGAAACCTTCTACCGTGCGCTGGAGGTGATCCGGAGTCAGTATCAGCTTCCGGAAATAAAGGATGAGCCGGCGGCAGCCCAGATGGCAGCGGCAGGCAGCCAATAAAAAGATATCGAAATAATGCCATGCCCTGGTTATCTGTATCAGCAGACGGCCAGGGCTTGTGCAGTAAAAAGAAAGCAGTTATACTGAAGGCATGGAACAAAAAAGACCAGACGATTATGAAGTGCCAACGGCAAAAAAAGAACAGAGAGGATATAGAATGATCTACTGTGTGGAAGATGAGAGAAATATCAGAGAGCTTCTTGTCTATACCCTGGAGACAACAGGCTTTGAGGCAGAAGGTTTTGAAACCGGGGCAGAACTTGACACAGCCATGAAAAAAAATCTGCCGGAACTGATCCTGCTGGATATCATGCTCCCGGGTGAAGATGGGTATAATATTTTGAAACGACTGAAAAGTGATACCAGGACCCGGGATATCCCGGTGATCATGGTCACAGCCAAAGAAGCGGAGTTTGACAAGGTAAAAGGTCTGGAGGGCGGCGCAGATGATTACATCACCAAGCCCTTCGGGATGATGGAATTTGTAGCCAGGGTCAAAGCGGTCCTTCGGCGCTGCGCAAGGCAGAGCGAAGAGAGAGAGCTGTACTGTAAGGATCTTCGTGTCAATGTGTCCCGTCACGAAGTCAGCTATCAGGGTGAGGTGAAGGAGCTGACCAGAAAGGAATTCGAGCTTCTGGAATATCTTATGGAGAACAAAGGACTGGTCATGTCCAGAAACCAGATCCTGTGCCATGTGTGGGGCTATGATTTTGACGGAGAAACAAGGACTGTAGATGTTCATGTACGGACTCTTCGACAAAAGCTGGGGGAAGCCGGAAATCTGATCGAGACAGTGCGTGGCGTGGGATACCGGATCGGAGATCATGTATGAAAAAGAAAATTCTGCATCATACAAGCATTATGATCATTTTTGCTGTTCTTGTCACGTTTCTGGCAGCAAGTGTGGTCACCTACAATAAATTAAACACATACATGCAGCGGGGAGTCCGTGAGGAAGCGCAGTATATCTGCCTTGCCATGGATGAGTATGGAGATTCCTTTCTCACAAAAAAGCTTCAGACAGTATCATCAAGTCGTGTGACTCTCATCCGTAAAGACGGAACCGTTCTCTACGATTCTGAGGCCTCTCCGAAAAAACTGGCAAATCACAGTAATCGTCCGGAATTTATACAGGCAGAAAAAAATGGAAAAAGCGAAAGTATCCGTTATTCAGAAACCTTTGCAAAAAAGACCTTTTATTATGCGGCGAAGCTGGATGACGGAAACGTGCTCCGTGTAGGAAAAACCGTAGACTCCATATATTCCACATGGATCTCAAGTCTTGCTGTGCTGGGACTTCTGATGCTCCTGGTACTGATCCTGGAGTTTGTTTTTGCACAGAGACAGACCAGAGAGCTGATCCGTCCGGTCAACGATCTGGATCTGGAGCATCCGCTGAACAATGTGTGCTATGAGGAGCTGCGTCCCCTTCTTGTGCGGGTGGATGAACAGAACCGGCAGATCCGGCAGCAGGTAAAAGAACTGAAGGAGGCAGAGGAGATCCGGAAGGAATTTTCTGCAAATGTTTCCCATGAGCTGAAGACCCCTCTGATGTCCATTTCCGGTTATGCGGAGCTTATGATGAACGGCATGGTTCCGGCAGATCATATACAGGAATTTTCCGGAAGGATCTACCATGAATCAATAAGACTTTCCAATCTGGTAGCGGATATCATCCAGCTTTCCAGACTGGATGAAAGCAACAGTGAGGTTCCTTTTGAAGAGGTGGATCTTTATGAGCTTGCGGAAGACGTAAGAAATAATCTCAGACATCCTGCCGGAAAGAAAAATATTTTCCTTGAGCTTGCCGGAAGTGCAGAGAAGATCAAGGGTGTCCGCCATGTACTCTATGAGATGCTTTTTAATATTGCAGACAATGCAGTTCGCTATACAGAACAGAATGGTCATGTGCGGATCATGGTAGGCAACCGGAAAGGGCATCCGTTCTACTGTGTGGCAGATGACGGGATCGGAATCCCGAAAAGTGAACAGGGAAGGATCTTTGAGCGCTTTTACCGGGTAGATAAAAGCCATTCCAGACAGACCGGCGGAACAGGTCTGGGGCTTTCCATTGTGAAGCATGGAGCAACGCTTCATCATGCACAGATCAACGTGGAAAGTGAACAGGGAGTTGGAACCAGGATGGAGATCGTTTTCCCGGAGAATACTTCTGACCGAAAATAAACTGAAAATAATCAGTAGGATTTCACGGTGAAGTGTAGTATAATAAAAAAAGGTTCAAAGGCCGGTCGGATGAGAATCTGACCGGCTTAAACTATGTATGGGAAAAAATCCCTGTATTTCTAAAAATCAGGAGGAACAAAATTATGAAAGAGCCGGTTCTGGTAGTAATGGCAGCAGGAATGGGAAGCCGCTACGGCGGACTGAAACAGATCGATCCTGTAGATCAGGAAGGTCATATCATCATGGATTTTTCCATTTATGATGCCGTACGTGCAGGCTTTAAGAAAGTGATATTCATCATAAAAAAAGAGAATGAACAGGATTTCCGCGATGCCATCGGCGACCGCTTAAGTGACAAGGTGGAGATCGTTTATGTGCATCAGGATCTCAACAACATCCCGGAAGGCTTCCAGGTTCCGGAAGGCCGTGTGAAGCCATGGGGAACCGGACATGCGGTATTAAGCTGTGCCGGAGAGATCGACGGACCGTTTGTGGTGATCAATGCAGATGATTATTATGGAACCCATGCCTTTAAGATGGCGTATGATTTCCTGATCCAGGCCCAGGAGGACACCGTACCTGCCCAGTATATGATGGTAGGCTACCGTCTTGAGAATACCCTGACAGACAACGGCTACGTTTCCAGAGGTGTCTGTGAGACAGATGAAAATGGATATCTTGCAGATATCAATGAGCGAACACACATTGAGAAACGTGACGGCGGAGCAGCCTACACAGAGGACGATGGAAAAACCTGGACAAGTCTCCCGGGAGAGACTCCGGTATCCATGAACATGTGGGGATTCACCGGCGGATTTATGAAAGAGCTGGTAAAACGCTTCCCGGTATTCCTTGAAAAGAGCATCCCGGAAAATCCTCTGAAATGCGAATATTTCCTTCCGTTTGTAGTTGACGAGCTCCTCCAGGAAAAAAAGGCAGCAGTCAGGGTCCTTACCACACAGGATAAATGGTACGGAGTGACCTATAAAGAGGACAAACCGGTAGTGGTAGCCGCGATCCAGAATCTGAAGGATCAGGGACTTTATCCGCAGGGACTCTGGGATTAAGTAGTAAACCTGGTTTTCTGCTATTGTGGAAACAAAGGAACAGTGCTAAAATAAACAGGAACAGTTAGATCCAATAGAGGAGGAGAAAAACTATGGCAATTTTAGTAACAGGTGGAGCAGGATACATTGGAAGTCATACCGTTGTCGAGCTGCAGAGCGCAGGATATGATGTTGTAGTAGTTGACAATTTATGCAATTCCAGTGAGAAGGCTCTGGACAGAGTATCCAAGATCACAGGCAAACCGGTGAAATTCTATAAAGCAGATATCCTGGACCGCGAAGCATTAAATGAAGTTTTTGACAAAGAAGAGATCGACTCCTGTATTCATTTTGCAGGACTGAAAGCAGTTGGTGAATCTGTTGCCAAGCCGTGGGAGTATTATGAGAACAATATCGCAGGAACCCTTACTCTTGTAGACGTGATGAGAAAACATAATGTTAAAAATATTATTTTCTCTTCCTCAGCAACCGTATACGGAGATCCGGCAATGATCCCGATCACCGAGGAGTGCCCGAAGGGACAGTGTACCAACCCATATGGCTGGACCAAATCCATGCTGGAGCAGATCCTTACAGACATCCAGAAGGCAGACCCGGAGTGGAACGTAGTTCTTCTTCGTTACTTCAACCCGATCGGTGCTCATAAGAGCGGAACCATCGGTGAGAATCCAAATGGTATCCCGAACAACCTGATGCCATATATCACACAGGTAGCAGTAGGCAAGCTGAAAGAGCTTGGCGTATTCGGAAACGATTACGATACACCGGATGGAACAGGTGTCCGTGACTACATCCACGTAGTAGACCTTGCCAAGGGCCATGTAAAAGCCCTTAAGAAGCTGGAAGACAATTCCGGATTAAGCATCTACAACCTTGGAACCGGAAAAGGCTACAGTGTTCTTGATATCGTTAAGAACTTTGAGGCAGCTACCGGCGTCAAGATCCCATATGTGATCAAACCACGCCGCCCAGGCGACATCGCAACCTGCTACTCCGATGCAACCAAAGCTGAGAAAGAGCTTGGCTGGAAGGCAGAGAACGGAATCCGCGAGATGTGTGCAGACTCCTGGAGATGGCAGAGCCAGAACCCTAATGGATATGAGGCTTAAGGAACAGAAAGCTTAATTACATAAAAACATAAAAGCGATATAAAACACGGCAGACAGCCCCGGAGGGATGTCTGCCGTGTTGTTTTTTTGAGGGTAAAAAAGTCGCTTATCATTTCCATAAGCGACAAGCAAGCCGGAAACCCGTATAAATGCGGACTTCCGGCCTGCTTTGACCATAATTCTGACTGCTAATAGTTTAGCTTTTCCATGCACTTCTGCTTTTGTTTTATGCTGCTGTGCACATAAATATCCATGGTGATCTTGACGGACGAATGTCCCAGAATTTCAGAAAGTGTCTTGCTGTCAAATCCCATTTCCGTACAACGGGTGGCAAAAGCATGCCGGAGAGAATGAATGTTGATACTGGGGATTTCACATTGCTGAAGGAGCTTCTGGAATTTACGCTGTATATTTCTGGGCTCCATACATTTACGATTCGTACCCGTCAGCAGGTATGAATCAGGTTCAGCAGCAATCCGCTTCATTTTTTTCAATAAAAAATCAGGGATTGGAATATCCCTGATGGATGAGACTGATTTAGGAGGACCTATCATTAAAACGGTTTTGGGTTCGTCATCAGATTCACCAGAATAATCAAGATTTTTTATCCGTGAGATCGTTCGCCTTATATGTAGCAGCTTTTTATCAAAATCAATATCTTCCCAACGGATGCCGCTGAGCTCGCCAACGCGGATCCCTGTATAAATACATAGCAGGATGCCGATGGGAAATTCTGAGTCCTCAGCAGAGAGAACGGTGATCAGCTTTGTGAGATGTTCATGAGAAATAAGCTGAAAAGGACTGGTATTTATTTTGGGATACCGAAATTCAAGCTGTGAAAGATTCAGATACCCCTGTTTTTCACCATAGCGTAAAATGCTGTGGAACAGGATCAGAAGATTTTTGATGGTACGTGGCGAAAGCCCCTGCCGTTTCAGCTTTTCAGAGAAGGCATATACAGAAGCAGAAGAAATGTATCTCAGCGGCATATCACCAAATTCCGGAAGGATATGTGTATCAAGAAGTGTTTCGTAGCAGGCATAGGTGCTGAGCTTTACAGCGTAACGCATGGATAACATCCATTCTTCACTGAGGTTTCGAAATACATAACACTTTCCCGGAGAGTTTTGAAGATTATTCTGACATAAAATAGCCAGCTTTTTCTTTTTTACAGCCTCGTATGTACGACCATACAGATATCCGTACTGGATCCGTCCATTCTGGTCACGACATTTTTCATAGCGTGCTTCCCATCGGCCATCTTTTCTTTTTCTGATATTTTCCCCTTTTCTAGGCATAATCGTAGTCTCCTTTTCGCACTATTATAGCAAAAGTCTGACCATTTTTGTGACCACTAATAAGCGAAAAAAAGGAAAATTTGTCGTATATAAAAAAATTTAACCGAAAAAACCTGCATTTTTGGTCGAAAGTGGTGCATTTTTCGTATCTTGACAGTGACAGGGTGCAATGCTATCATTGATTAAGATTCAAAAACTATGCAATTTGAGAGAAAATCACCTGTCGCTTATGGAAATGATAAGTGACAAAAATAATAATTTAGATAAGTTATATTATAATGATTTTTCTTTGCAAAAAACGGAGAACCAAAATGAAAGAACCGGAAACCGGCAAAAAAGAAAACACCGGAAAAAGCGGCTACAGCATCACTACCTGGCGACTGCATCTCTGGTGCAGACATCCGGAATGGCTGCGGACCACGCAGGAATTTTATAACCGGATCGCTGAATTTTATTACAACCTGCTTCTGGATCATACGGATCTCTGGGAACTGGGAAGCCAGCAGACTTTGCGCGAGCTGGAGATCATGAGCATTCCGGGACGAGGCGGACGCATACCATCAGATCCCCTCCCCTGGCAAAAGGTTCCACTGTATTTTCGAAGAGCAGCAGCCAATGAAGGAATTGCTTCAGCCAAAAGCTATCTCAGCCGTTTTGCCCAGGATGAGAAGATCGGCAGAGCCGAGAAACTAAATGCAGCAGTTACCTATTACAAAGGAATGTATCAGGATTTTTCCGCTAAAGAGATCACGTTGCGTGTCTGGACAGGAGACACATGGACCTGGATGCATTGCCGGCTGTCAGGCAGAGACTTTCCGGAAAACGCCAGACTCATGTCACCATCCGTAGTTTTTGAATACAAATATGACATGCTGCATGTTCCAGTACGTCAGAACAATGAAAATACAGCAACCGTACGTCAGAGGATGCAGGCAGGATGCAGGATACTCTGTATTCAGTTTACAAACAGTGATGCCTTTGCGGTAGGCGTTGTTCTGGACGGAACCGGTCAGGAGATCGCAGTGAAGTTCTGGAAAGGCGGAAAGGAATACAGGCACCATTGCAGAAAGCTTCTGGAAAAGATCCAGAAGTCCCAGGAAGCAACCGGAGGCAGACAGACAGGCAGAGTTGATCAGAAATACTGGATGCATCTGAAACATCTTTCTGAACACTATGGACACCAGGTCACAAGCCAGATCTTACGTTTTGCTGTAGAGCAGGACGTTTCTGTGATCGTACTTCCACGTTATAACCAGGAATATTCCAGAAACGTCATGAAAGGCTCAGGAAACTGGGGCCCGCTCCACTTAAGCACCAGGATTCGCCAGTACCTGGACTACAAAGCCTGGAAAAACGGAATCATTGTTATCGAAGTCCACGCCACCGGCATCAGCAAAATTTGTGCAAAGTGTGGTGCAGAAATCATTCGGACTGACACCAGAACAGAACTATGCTGCTGTGCCAACGGACACCAGACGAATCGGTATCTGAATGCTGTGAGAAATCTCGGGAAAAAGTGCCTGACACAGTTTGGACGCAGAGCATGAAGGGAAGAACAAAGGAAACAGAATATCAGTATGAAAAGCGAGCAGGTGGATTGACCTTATGGCATGTCAGAAAACAGATGTCATAAAGTCAGTGCATCGGCTTTGCCGTGCTGACAAAAAGAAAGCGAAAGCAAAACACGGTGTATATCAGTGATAAACACCGTCGGGTTGAATACCGCCTGTCGTGTGTGTACCTGAAGAAGGTGTGGGCACGGCGAAGAATGTGCCGGCTTTTGAGTTGGGGAGTGTATTCGAAGTTATGAAAAATAAAAACTTGCATATGGAGGATGAATAGAAAAAAGAGAGAAAGCATGTAAGGAAATATTGAAATGACGAAGAATACGCCTACAGTAAAAATTATAGTAGCAACACATAAAAAATATGAAATGCCTCAAGATGCAATGTATCTTCCACTGCATGTTGGCGCAGAGGGAAAAACAGATCAGAATGGAAATCCGCTGGATTTAGGGTATCAAAAAGATAATACAGGAGAAAACATTTCAAACAAAAACGCTGCGTATTGTGAGCTTACAGGCTTATATTGGGCGTGGAAAAATCTTGACACGGATTATACAGGATTGGCACATTACAGACGCCATTTTGGAAAGAAAACCAAGGCACCATTTGAAGGTGTTCTTACGTATAATGAGCTGCGCCCAATGTTGGAAAAATATAAAATTTTTGTACCTAAAAAAAGAAAGTATTATATAGAAACCTTATATTCCCATTATGAACATACACATTATGCATCTCAATTAGATATCACCAGAGAGATAATCGCTGAAAAATATCCCGACTATCTGAAAAGTTATGATGAAGTTGTAAAACACACTTACGGATATATGTTCAATATGATGATCATGCAAAAAAGATATCTGAATGATTATTGTGAATGGTTATTTGATATTCTCTTCGAGTTAGAAAAACGCATCGATCCACAGGAATTATCAGCATTTCAGGGGCGATTTTATGGAAGAGTAAGCGAGATAATATTTAATGTGTGGCTTGATGGTGAGATTAAACTAGGAAAAATTAAGAAAAATGAGATTAAAGAGTTGCCTTACCAGCATATGGAAAAGATTAATTGGTGGAAAAAGAGTACAGCGTTTTTAAAAGCTAAGTTTGTTGGAAAAAGATATGAAGGGAGCTTTTAAATAAGAGGATTATGAATGAAAAAATATTAATTTCATATATTATTCCAGCATATAATGCGGCTGATACATTAGAAAGAGCTGTGGAAAGTATTACACATACTTGTAACATGGAGAAATGTGAAATATTGATTGTTGAAAATGGATCAACTGATTACACCAATAGTGTTGCATTAAAATTAATTCAAAAATATGGAGAAAATGTTAAACTAATTCATTCGGAAAAAGGAGTGTCAAGAGCTAGAAATGAAGGATTGAAAAACGCCAGAGGAGAATGGATTGTCTTTGTCGATGCAGATGATTATATAGTATCTAAAAGCAAAAAATATATTTACGAAGATATATTAAATGCTAAAGCGGATTTGTATGTATATAGTTACGAGATTGGTAATAGAGCAAATTATATAAACAATAAAGAAGAGAAAACATATTATTTTAATGACTCTGCAGAAAAAATGAAGTTGGAAATGATCGCAAATCCAACAAAATTCATGCAGGTTTGGGGAAAGATTTTTAGGAAAAGCATTATTTATGAAAATAGAATTGGCTTTAATACAAAAATGCAGCTTTCAGAGGATAGTGATTTTACATTACATTATTTAATGCATTGTTCCAGAATTAGCATAAGTGATACGATATTTTACCATTATTCTATAGACAATGAGTCTACGATGAGGAGTAACGCAGATAAAAAAGTACTTCAATATATTGAAGCTATGAATATAACGAGTAAGTATATTGAAAAACAACATGAAAATGTACAATTGGCATTTAATGATTATATTTTAATGCATTTAAATATAGCCTGTGTTAGAGGTATATTTTGCGTTAATAATAAAGAAAATTATGTAAAAAAAATAGAGCATATAAAAAAAATTATAAATACACCTGTATTCAAAGATGCGATAAAAAAGTTCCATATAAAGAATAATTTTTCAGCGAGAACATTGCCTGTTTTTTTTATGAAATATAAATTGGTTCATATTGCAAGTATCATATATATTGTGCGGGCATATCAAAATTATATTTACGAAAAAAGTAGAAATTAAAATAGTCAAACATTAAATTGTGAGGAAACCTATGTATAAAATATTAGTTTTTGGTATGACAGAAAATCCAGGTGGGGTAGAGAGTGTTATTATGAATTACTATCATTACATGGATAAGAATACCTTTCATTTTGATTTTTTATGTAATTCATATAATAAAATCGCTTTCGAAGAAGAAATTATTTCCAATGGTTCACAAACCTTTCATTTTCCTGCGAGAAGTAAAAATTATAAAAAATACAAAAAAGAATTAAAAAATTTTTTTGAAAATAATGCCTCTAAGTATGATGCAATATGGGTGAATGTGTGTAGTCTTGCCAATATTGATTATCTGAAAATGGCAAAAAAATATGGGATAAAAAGAAGAATTATACATAGCCATAATTCTCAAAATATGGATAGCAGGTTAAGAGGAATTTTACATAAATATAATAAAAAAAGAATTGCTTATTATGTAACGGATTTTTGGAGCTGCTCAAAAGAAGCTTCGGAATGGTTTTATGATTCTTCAATAATAAAAAAATCTATTATTATCAGTAATGCGATAGACGTAGAAAAATATTGTTTTGATGATGTGAAGCGAAAAAAATTGCGGCGAGATTTGAAGTGGGAAGAAAATTATATCATAGGAAATATAGGAAGGTTGCATTTCCAAAAAAATCAAATGTTTATTTTAGACATATTTGAAAAACTTATAAAAAAAGAACCAAAAGTAAGATTGATTTTAATAGGTGATGGAGAAGACAGGACAAAGCTTGAAAAAGAGATTGATAAAAAGAAACTAAATAAGTATGTACATATGGCCGGAATTCAGAAAGACATATGTGGATGGTTGAGTACATTCGATCTGTTTTTGTTTCCATCTAAATTTGAAGGCCTCAGCATGGCTGCGATGGAAGCTCAGGCAAATGGAGTACCTATGTTAGCATCTGACAGTGTAATTCCTAAAGAAGTTAAAATTAATCCATCATTTATATTTTGGAATTTGGAAAATTCAGCGGAGTCTTGGGCAGAAGAAATTTTAAATATCAAAGAAAATATAAACCGAGTGTCCCAAAAGGAGATAGTGGATAATTTTACAATGCGAGGATACGAAATTCATACTGAAGCAAAAAAATTAGAAAAATTATTGTTGAATGGTGTGGTGAACAAATAAGTTTAAAAATAAAAGAAACGGTAGTGGAATAATGGACTGATAAAGAGAAAATAAAAAAAACAATCAGACAATCAGACAATAAGGCTATTTCTATGAGACGTTTAATAGGGAAGAAAGATAGGAGCGCGTTTTATGGATATATATCGCACAATAACTATTTAACCTTTATATATTAAAGAAAGGACAGTGAGATAAGAGATTTGTGTTTTATCTCTGTAAAGTATGAGAAAGTTAGATAATACGGAAGTTAAAAAGTATATTTTGAATATATTATGTGAGTTTGCGGCATTCTGTGATCAGAATGGGCTGAGATATTATTTATCGGGAGGAACTTTGTTAGGAGCAGTACGCCATAAAGGGTTTATTCCATGGGATGATGATGTTGATTTATTAATGCCACGTCCAGATTTTGATAAATTACATGATTTATTAAGAAAAGGAAATATTCGACCATATTATAAATTAATCAGTCTACAGATGGGAAATAGTTTTTGGCCATTTGCCAAAATTATTGATACAAGAACCTATGTAAAAAATGAATATTCAAATGTTGATCAACATTTGTGGATTGATATTTTTCCGATGGATGGTCTTCCGGATGATAAGGAAGAAAGTGATATATTGTTGAGTAAAGCGGAACCATTAAAAAAATGGATTAATCGATGCAGTGCAACTATAGGAAAAGGAAAAGGTTTTGTACGAAGTATAGTTAAAATACCGATGATTCTTTTTTTGCGAATGTATACACCAGAAAGATTTGGGAGAAAATTAGATAAACTGGCTCATCAGTATGATTTTGACAAACAGGAGTATATTGGTGGAGTTGCTTGGAGTTTGGGTCCTAATGAAAGAATGAAAAAGAAAGAATACTTACCATATAATGATGTGGAATTTTGTGGGAAAAAATTTCATGCGCCAGCATGTTGGAAGTTTTATTTGACACAAATATATGGAGACTATATGCAACTTCCGCCAGAAAGTAAGCGGATAAATCATGAGTTTGATGCTTATATTGAGGGATGATTGAGGGAAAGGCGGATATAATAAATGAATTATTATGTTGTGGAAACCGATAAACATAAGTTGATACAAAAAACAGCTGGAGTTAAAGCCAGACAAGATGTAGAAACTATTTTTAAGTGGAATAATTTAAAAAAAATTGAGATTCCATGCCTGATAGAAGGACGTGAAAACAAAACAAGATTAGGAAAAATAAAAGCACATTATGATGTTTATATGTTATGGAAGAATGCATTAAAAAAAATAAAAAAAAATGATTGGATATATATTCAGTTTCCATTGTTAGAACATACAATGCTGTTTTCATTACTTATAAAAAATTTGGAAAAAAGAGGAATACATACTTCAATAATCATACATGACGTTGAGGCAATTCGTTTTACATTAAGAAATGATGTTCCATTATCTCGAAAAATTAGAATGAGATTTGAAGAAATTAGTTCATTTAAGAATTGCAGTAAAATCATTGTGCATAATGAAAAAATGAAGTCATTTATGCATGAAAAATGGAAAATACATAAAGATAAAATGGATATATTAGGAATATTTGATTATTTAGTTGAGAATTATAATGAAGAATTATTAGAAAAGAGAAACTTAAGCAGAAAAGGTCCAGTTATCATAGCGGGAGCATTGAGTAAACATAAGGCTGGATATATATATAATTTACCGGAAAATTGTAACTTTAATTTATATGGAATTAATTTTGAACGAGAAAAAGCTTCTTCAAATACAAATTATGTTGGGGCATTTAATCCAGAAGAATTAATTTATAATCTACAAGGTAGTTTTGGCTTGGTCTGGGATGGGGACAGCAGTGCTACTTGTACTGGAGTTTATGGAGATTATCTTAAAATTAATAATCCGCATAAGACATCAATGTATTTGGCAGCTGGAATTCCTGTAATTATATGGGAAGAAGCTGCATTAGCAAATTTTATTAAGAAAAATCATTGTGGAATAACAATAAAGTCAACAGATGAAATTAGAAACATAATAGACAATATGCTCGATGAAGAATATGAAACATTAAAAGCTAATGCGTGCAAAATTGGTGGGAAATTAAGAAGAGGATATTTCTTAAAAAGTGCAATGAAACAAAGTATATAATATTTGTGAAGTTATATTGAACTTCTAATATATGAGGAACAGGTGAAAATGTTTAATCTTATAGTACTTATTTTAGTAACAATTGTATTTTTAATGTTTGGGTATTTAATTACTCATGCAGATATTTTTTCTCCATTTTGCGTTTTTTGTGAAATGTTTTTAATTGCAGAATTTTTGTGCCTTTTTTTTGTAAGGATGTACAAGGTAGAAATTCATTTGAAGACTATTTTAGTAATTGCTTTAGGAACGATTTCATTTGGAATTGTTAGTGCTTTTTTTAACATGAAAAGAGTTGATGTTCGAAATTATGGAGAACAACATTCTAGAAATTATATTTCTATAAATTATTTGATTCAACTAGTATTTCTTATTTTGGAAGTTCTAGTAGTGTTTTATCATGCTAAATATATAAAAGATGTTGTAGCTGCGTTTGGGTATAGTACTTCATCAATTTTTGATATAGCCGGCAAGTACCATGTCATTGCACTGTTCAATTATAATAATTTTATTGAAAAGGCAGTCTCTGCATCTTTTATATATAGACATGGTATTGTTTGGATAACTGCATATGCATATGTATTGCTTTATATTTTAATTAATAATTTAGCCGTAAAGAAAAAAATAGAAATTATACAGATAATATATTTGGGAATTTATGCATTTGATCAGATGTTATCAGGTGGTAGAACTGCATTATTTAGGATGATAACTGCAATTTTGATAATAACGGTAATATGTTTTGGACTTAATAAACGTCGAAATTTTACAAAGTTATTATTTAAAATTGTAGGTATTATTTTTGGAATAATTTTATTACTTATCGGAATCAATATGCTTTTGAATCGTACGGGTGAGAATAGCACTTTAAATCTAATTCTGGAATCAATTTATGTATATATTGGAGCTCCAATACAAAATTTGGATACGTATTTACAAGGAACTCGTCATACACCTGAATTGTGGGGAAGTCAAGTGTTTCGTAATATCTATACGTACTTGGGAGGAAAATATGGAATAAGTCAATATTTATATCAATTAGATCTTCCATTTTTAAAACATAATGGATTAAATACTGGTAATGTATATACAACTTTTTATCAGTTTTATTATGATTTTGGTTATGATGGTATTGTACCGCTTATGGCAATAATTGCTTTATATTTTAGTTGTGCTTATAGAAAAATATATAACAATAAACCTTTTACAATAATAATATATGCATATTTATTTAATGATTTAATTATGTTGATTTTTTCAGACAGATTTTACGAAACGGTAGCATCAATAGGTTTTGTGAAGCACTTGTTAGTCACATTTATATTATATAAGGTGTTGATTGATAAAGGAGTTGCATTGGAGTATAGACATGGGATTAAACTTAAATTCAAAAGGCAAAAGAAAACAGTAATACCAATGGGAACAAATTAGAACAAAAAAAATGGACAAATAATCAAGAGATAATTGAATTTGATTAACACGAGCTAGAGACTAGGAGGTTCAAGGGATGAATATTGCAGTGATTTTTGCTGGAGGTGTTGGAAGCCGTATGCATAGTAAAGATCGACCGAAACAGTTTCTTGAAATGTATAATAAACCAATAATAATACATACATTGGAATATTTTGAAAACCATTCTATGATAGATGCGATTGTGGTTGTGTGTATAAAAGATTGGATTCCATATTTAAATAAACTTCTTTATAAATTTCGTATTGAAAAAGTAAAATCTGTAGTTCCTGGAGGGGAAACAGGTCAATTATCCATATACAATGGTCTTAAATCTGCAAAACAGATTGCAAAAGATGAAAAAAGCATTGTTTTAATTCATGATGGCGTTAGACCATTGATTAATGAGAAAGTAATTAGTGATAATATTCAATCGGTGATTAAATATGGTTCTGCAATCACAACAGCTAAAGTAAAAGAGACAATACTTGTTGTTAATGAGGGAACAGCAACAATTGATTATGTCCCAAGTCGGAACAATTCAAGAGTTGCCAAAGCTCCACAAAGTTTTTGGCTAGATGATATTTTGAAAGCTCATGAAAAAGCACTTTCAGAAGGTGAAAAGAATTGTATTGATTCTTGCACAATGATGCAAAGATATGGATATGATCTTTATCTGATTGATGGACCAGGAGAAAATATTAAAATTACAACACCAGAAGATTTTTATACTATGCGAGCTATTCTTGAAGCAAAAGAAAATGAGCAAATATATGGGCTTGAATAAGGATAATAAAAAGCTTATAAAGAAAAATAAATTAAAGGAGGAGATGCTGGATGAGAAAAGGACCGCTAGAGGATGATTTGCAATATATCGCAAAATATCCGTTACAGTATGAGCAGCTGAAGGAAACCACTGTTCTGGTAACTGGGGCAACTGGGCTTATCGGAGCTTCAATAGTAAGAGCGCTTATAGCAGTAGAAGGTATTCATATTATTGCATTAGTGAGAAATATTGAAAAAGCAAATAAATTATATAGTAGACATGAGTTGGACAATATTGAGCTTATTGTTGGTGATATCACATTTCCTATTAATGTTAATAAAAAAGTTGACTGGATCTTTCATTGTGCTGCTGTAACAACATCTAAATTAATGATTGAAAAACCAGTAGAGACATTATCTACAGCAATAGAGGGTACAAAAAATATTTTAGAACTTGCTCGTAAAAATAAATGTAAATCAATGGTATATATTTCATCAATGGAAATGTATGGAACATTTAATAATTCTGATACAGAGATAACAGAAGATAAGATTGGTTACATTAATCCATTGAAAGTACGTAGTAATTATCCTGAAAGTAAGCGGTTATGCGAAAATATGTGTGTTGCATATATGAGAGAATACGGAGTTAAAGTCAAGATTGCTAGGTTAGCACAAACGTTTGGCGCAGGAATTTTGCCAGGGGAGAATCGTGTATTTGCTCAATTTGCTAAAAGCGTAATTTCAGGAAGAGATATAGTATTGCATACGAGAGGATTATCGGAAGGAAATTATTGTTATACTCGAGATTGTGTTTTAGGATTATTTATAATTTTACTTTGCGGAGAAAATGGTGAAGCATATAATGTGGCAAATCCAAAATCACATACTACAATTGCAGAAATGGCGCATATGGTTGCGGATAAAATTTCAAATGGGAAAATTAAAGTAATATACGATATTCCTAAAGATAATGTATTTGGTTATGCAGAAGATACGAAAATGAAGTTAAATTCTGATAAATTACAAGCTTTAGGGTGGACACCAGAAATAGGCTTAGAGGATGCATATAAGAGAATGATTGAACAGATGAAGATTGAGGAAATATAGAGTAAGTACGAAAATCTTATAAGTAAGAGAGTAGAAAAAATAAATGAAAAAGAAATCAATAAAACTAAATTTTGTTATGAATATAATTCTGACAATGTCTTCTTTCATTTTTCCATTGATAACTTTTCCGTATGTATCAAGAGTTTTATTGCCAGTTGGAACAGGAAAAGTGTCGATGGCAACATCTGTTATTACATATTTTTCTATGTTTGCTCAATTAGGTATTCCTACATATGGAATTCGGGCGTGTGCAAAAGTTAGGGATAATCGTGAGAAACTTTCCAAGGTGGCACAGGAACTTTTGATCATTAATATAATCATGAGTATGATTTCTTATATGGTATTGATTATATTGTTGTTTTATGTATCTAAATTTAGATGTGAAAAAGAATTGTATGTAATATTGAGTTTTAACATTATTTTGACATCTATCGGCATGGAATGGTTATATAAAGCCTTGGAACAGTATACTTATATCACAGTACGATCAGTTATTTTCAAATTTATCGCGCTGATTTTTATGTTCTTTCTCGTACATAAACAGACGGATTATGTTATTTATGGTGGAATAACAATTTTTGCAGCTTCTGCATCGAATATTTTAAATTTGATTAATGCACATAAATTTATAAATCTGAAGCCTGTTGGAAATTACAATTTTAGACGACACCTAAAACCAGTATTGATATTCTTTGCTATGTCATGTGCAACAACAATATATACAAATCTTGATACGGTAATGTTGGGATTTATGACAACAGATACAGATGTGGGATATTATAATGCAGCAGTAAAAATTAAAGTAATCCTTGTGAGTGTTGTAACATCATTAGGGACAGTATTGTTGCCTAGAGCATCTTATTATATACAAAGAGGAGAATTGAAAGAGTTTCATAGAATTACAAGAAAGGCATTGAATTTTGTCTTTTTAATGGCAACACCTTTGTTTGTATATTTTATTTATTTTGCAAAAGAAGGGATTTTCTTTTTGTCAGGTAATAATTATGTTGGCTCTATTATACCCATGCAGGTGATTATGCCAACTCTTTTATTAATTGGTATTACAAATATACTTGGAATTCAGATACTTGTACCAACAGGACGAGAGAAAATTGTATTATATTCTGAGATTGTTGGTGCTGTCGTGGATGTCATTATCAATGCACTATTGATCCCGGTTTATGCGTCAACGGGAGCTGCAATAGGTACATTGGTTGCTGAGTTTGCAGTTTTTGTTGTCCAGTTTTATGCGTTAAAAGATGAAATTTTGAATACTTTTCGACAGATACATTATATAAAAATATTAATTGCATTGTCTGTCGGTAGTATTGTATCTTTGTGGGTGAAAATATTAAATTTAGAATGTTTTTTTTCATTAGTAATATCATCACTTCTTTTTTTTGGTGCATATGGATTTGTATTACTGATTTTGAAAGAAGAACTGTTTCTTGAAATTTTTAATACAATAAAAAATAAAATAATATAATATCTGTTGCATTAAATGATGAAAGGGAGAGATTAAATAAAAAGAATGGAAAATGTAAACAAAAACAACATATATCGGCAAGAAGATAAGGATATATTAAGAATTATATTGGTAGCTTTGGTAGTTATAGGTCACGGGACATATTATAATATAACTACAAAATTTGGAGGCATTAATTACGGAACTATGATGTCAGATGCGTCTATATCTGATACAATGTTTCATAAAATTACAAGCATTTTAACAAATTTTATTTATACATTTCATATGCCAGCATTTATAGCGCTATCTGGAAGTCTTTTTTCATTGAAAAAGAATATTAATACCAGGGGAACTATTATAAAAAAGACAAAAAGGTTACTGGTTCCATTTATTGCTGTATGGATTTTCTGGAATTTACCTGTTAAATATTTTTCGGGTTATTACCATGGTGTTAGTATAAAGGGAATGCTATTGCAGTTGATTTTTCCTTCATGTGTATATTTATGGTATTTAGAATGTTTGTTTTTGGTGTTTGTCATTGCAAGTTTTGTTTGTAAATTAGAAACAAAAAAGCAAATAGTTATAGTTAGCTTTTGTTGGTGCATAGGAGTAATCTTATATAAAGGATTGGATCAATATCACGTTTTGGGAGATCCTTTATATTATCTTTTATGGTTTTATCTGGGATATAGATTGGAAAATATGATTGAGTGGTTGAAAAAACATAATATTTGGAAAGATTCATCGATATTATGTTTGTTTGGGCTGGTATGTTTATCTTTTATTGTCGATAAAATAGTAAAGATTCATTTTTTCCATTTTTTGAGTTCGTATATTGTATGTCCATTTTTTATGTTGATAGTTTTAAACTATATAGTAAGGCATATAAAAATAAATGGTAGAGCAATAAAGTCATTGAGTGACTATGGAATGGGAATATATTTGTATGCAGAACCATTAAATTATTTATTTTTATTTTGGTTTTATCGTTTTTGTGGAATTGAATTTTTTGGTTCAGAGTTCGGGGCAGCAATAATATATTTTTCAAGAATTGTTATAACACCAATAATAGCAATAGGTATTACATGGATATTAAAAAAATTTAATTTGAAATATTTATATTAATAAGGCAGATAGAAAGTTAAAGATGTAACTAAAGAAATTGATAACAGGGAGAAATTAAAATGATGTACAATTATTTAGTAGTAGGTTCCGGCTTATACGGAGCAATCTTCGCGCACGAAGCAAAAAAATCAGGAAAGACAGTTCTTGTAGTAGACAAGCGACCGAATATTGCTGGAAATGTTTACACAGAGAAAACAGAAGGTATTAACGTACATAAATATGGAGCACATATTTTCCATACTAACAACAAGAAAGTATGGAATTATATCACTCAGTTTGCAGAGTTCAACAGGTTTACAAACAGCCCGGTCGCTAATTATAAAGGGGAACTTTACAGTCTTCCTTTTAATATGTATACATTTAATAAAATGTGGGGTGTGGTAACACCGGAGGAAGCTGCAGCGAAGATTGAGGAGCAGAGAAAAGAAGCTGGAATTACAGAACCAAAGAATCTGGAAGAGCAGGCAATTTCACTGGTCGGACGTGACATTTATGAAAAGTTGATCAAGGGTTATACCGAGAAACAGTGGGGACGTGACTGTAAGGATCTTCCTTCGTTTATTATTAAACGTCTGCCGGTTCGTCTGACATTTGATAATAACTATTTTAATGCTTTGTATCAGGGTATCCCAGTTGGAGGTTACACGAAGATGGTAGCAAATCTTCTGGAAGGTATTGAGGTTCGTTTGAGTACAGATTATCTGGAAAACAAAGATGAATTAGATGCGATGGCTGAAAAAGTAGTTTACACAGGTCCGATCGATGCATATTTTGATTATAAGCTTGGTACACTGGAATATCGTTCCGTGCGTTTTGAAACAGAAACTCTGGATAAACCGAATTTCCAGGGAAATGCAGCTGTGAATTATACGGATCGGGAAACTCCATGGACGCGTATCATTGAGCATAAATGGTTTGAATTTGGTAAGGATGAGGAAGGTAACGATCTTCCTAAGACAGTGATCAGCCGAGAATTCAGTTCTGAGTGGAAGCCGGGGGATGAGCCGTATTATCCTGTTAACGATGAAAAGAATGGAGCTCTTTACGCAGAGTATAAAAAGCTGGCAGAAGCTGAGACAAATGTGATTTTTGGCGGACGTCTTGGTGAATATAAATATTATGACATGGATCAGGTTATTGCGGCTGTATTAGACCGCTGTGAAAAAGAATTGCATTAAGATCAGGAAATGAGGGGAAATTAAATGCAAACAACATTACTTATCATGGCTGCTGGTATCGGTTCCCGTTTTGGCGGTGGTATCAAACAGCTGGAGCCGGTTGATGAACAGGGCCATATCATCATGGATTATTCGATTCATGACGCAATCGAAGCAGGTTTTAACAAGGTGGTTTTTATTATCCGAAAGGATATTGAAAATGAATTTAAGGATGTGATCGGGAATCGGATCGAGGCGGTCTGCAAGGCGCATTCTGTTACTGTGGAGTATGTTTTCCAGGATATCAACGATATTCCGGGAGAACTTCCGGAAGGCCGTACGAAGCCTTGGGGTACCGGACAGGCGGTTCTGGCTGCAAAGGATGTTTTGACAACGCCTTTTGTTGTGATCAATGCAGATGATTATTATGGAAAAGAAGGATTCCGTGAGATTCATGATTATCTTGTAAAAGGAGGCCAGTCCTGCATGGCTGGTTTTGTGTTGAAGAATACGTTGTCTGATAATGGTGGTGTGACACGTGGCATCTGCAAAATGGATGAGTATAATAATCTGACGGAGATTGTGGAGACTTCCAATATTGTAAAGAATGCAGAAGGTGCCGAGGCGGACGGCGTAAAGCTGGATACAGAATCACTTGTTTCTATGAATATGTGGGGATTGGCACCGGAGTTCCTGAAAACGCTGGAAAGTGGTTTTCAATATTTTTTTGAAAAAGTGGTCCCGGAGAATCTTATAAAGGCGGAATTTTTGATTCCAACATTTATTGGAGAACTTCTGGCAGAAGGAAGGATATCCGTAAAGGTTCTTCGTACCAATGATACTTGGTATGGTATGACTTATAAAGAGGATGTTGTTGCAGTGAAGGATAGTTTCAGAGAGATGTTGGAAAAAGGAATTTACAGAGAAGAGCTTTTTGCTGATTTATAAGAGTTTTTTTGTATAAAAGCGAGACCGTCAGTAAATGGGGATAATGTTACTATTATTTTATATAGAAGGCATATAAGAATATAGAATCATTTGCAAATGGCCCCAATATATAAAGAAATAAAGGAACATTGTGATGAATATATCGGTGATGAATTCGAAGGATAATTGGAATATATTTAGCAAAAATCGTAATGCAATTTATGGTGTGGCGATAATTTCAATTATGATATTTCATTTTTTTGAAGATATAGCAAATTCAAATTTATCCGGAGGGGGATTGGGATTTTTAGGCAAGTTGTATAACACATTCATTGGTAGTGTTGGAGTTGAGTTCTTTGTTTTTCTGTCCGGCGTTGGATTATATTTTTCGATGTCAAAAGATTCCAATATTTTGCATTTTTTTCAGAAGAGAATAAAGAGAATTTTGCCAGCTTATCTTATGGTTGCTATTCCATATTGGATTGTGATTGATCTTATTATCATGCAAAAAGGTGTCAAGATGTTTGCATTTGATTTTGGCTTTGTTACATTTTTTACACAAGGGACAAGAACCTTTTGGTATGTGTTATTTATTGTTTTTGCATATTTAATTTATCCATTTGTTTATAAGATATTGCATGTAAAGTGGTCAGATTGGGGGCAACTGTTAATTCTTCTTATTATAGCTTTAGTTATTCAATTTTTACCGAGAATTGTAGCTCCTGTATTGAATTTAAATATAGAAATTCTATTGGGAAGATTTCTTGTTTTTTTCATAGGGTGTTGGTGTGGAAAAAAAGTTTACCAGAATGCTTGTATTAATAATATAGATAAAATGGGAATTTTATTTGGAGTAATGATAATGCTGTGCGGCTTTTTACCGGTAACCAAAATAGTTGTGTCAAAACTAGGATTTAGGATTTTGATGTGTTTTTGGGGGATTTTTTTGCTGTATTGTATTGCTGTAAGTATGCGAAAGATGCCTAAAAGAATTGTAAAGATATTGGAGCAGTTTGGAAAAATGTCTTATGAATTATATTTGACTCATGTTGCAATTAGAGCACTTATGAATGTTATAGGGATAAAGACATTTTATTTTCAAAATTATGTTTTTTGTATTTTGATAAGTTTGTTTTTGACATACACAATTGTAAAATTACAAAAAAAGCTGATTTAGGGTAATAGATAATAATCGGCTTCTGCCTTGGTCAGAAGAATAGCAAAATGCTCAGATCCTCTGTAAAGGATCTGAGCATTTTCAATACGAACTATTTCTTCTGTAATTTCAGCACGTCCTCAAGAGAAAGGCCTGAAAATCTGGAGATGTCTTCAGGAGAGAATCTTGGATCCTGAAGCATACGCTGTGCTGTCAGCATAGCTTGTTCCTGATGGCCTTCGGCACGCGCATCATCGCACATTTCCTGAACAGCCTGACACATATTAACCCTCCCTTCTGTTTCTGTGAAACGTAAATTGATACCGGTTATGGAGTCGATGACCCGGGCTGCTTTGAGCTCGAGTGAGCGGAAGCCGGGGGTCTGTGAGGTAAGCTCCTGGAGCTTCCGTTTATCTTTGGAATATTTGATGAAGAGCATGACTTCTTTGAGATTGCTCTGGAGTTTGTCAAGTTCTTCATCCTTTATCTCGGCAGGTGAGAAGAGATTGATCCGGTAATCCGGGACCATGGAAAGAATTTCGGGGTCCTGGACAGAGAGCATTTCGTGGAGGCTCCTGGGAGCGTTCCAGGTGTCGGAACCGAAGTACACGACCGTGGTTATGACTGGGATGAGCCGGTCATCCTTGTAGAAGCCGGTGAGATATTCTCCGGATGTGGAAGGCCATTGTTTCGCTTCTCTGTGGGATCTGGCGGAATTTTCTACCTGCCCTGCGTATTCTAATGCATCATAGACCATGTTCTTGACCGGCATTGCGAAGTGAGGTTCCGACTGGTTCTCAATCCCCAGGAGAAGATAGATCCTTGAATCGTCGTGCATAACATTAAGAGATTTGAATTCGTCCCGGAATTTCTGGACAGGAACTTCTGAAATGCCGGATCCGTAGGGGACAGCGAGAGCTGTGGTATCCAGTGGATGAAGCGTGTCAGGGTCTATGACGTTTTTTCCTTTGTACAGCATATGGTTGAACACATCCGCAAAAACGCGGTTGTCAGCCATGTAATCTTTGGTGATGGTATCCTTTGTACCTATAGGTTTCACCATCTTCGATCTGTTTATGTGATCAGAGTAGTTTATTATCTGATCCAGTTACAGGGTATCATACATTTTGGTGTTTGAGAAGCGGATATCTGATATTTTATCATTTTTGCAGCTTGCGGAGATCTGTTTGACAACATTCTTATATAAGATTTACCGGGATTTTACAGTGCTTCTTGCCAGCTGCCCTTTTTCGGTGTTAAAATAACAGCATCAATGAAAGAACAGGGAGAATGAAATCAATGTACGATTATCTTATCGTAGGTGCCGGTCTTTACGGTGCGGTTTTTGCACAGGAGGCGAAGCGTGCCGGGAAGTCAGTGCTTGTGATCGACAAGCGTCCGCATATTGCGGGAAATGTATATACAGAGAAGGTGGAAGGAATCAACGTGCATAAATACGGTGCACATATTTTCCATACCAATAATAAGAAAGTCTGGGATTATATCACCCGGTTTGCCATCTTCAATCGTTTTACCAACAGTCCGGTTGCCAATTATCACGGGGAGCTGTACAGTCTTCCGTTTAATATGTATACCTTTAACAGGATGTGGGGCGTGGTGACTCCGGAAGAGGCTGCGGCAAAGATCGAGGAGCAGCGGCAGGCTGCAGGGATCACGGAACCTTCAAATCTGGAGGAACAGGCTATCAGTCTTGTAGGTACGGATATTTATGAGAAGCTGATCAAGGGCTATACAGAGAAGCAGTGGGGACGTCCATGTACGGAGCTTCCTGCTTTTATCATCAAGAGGCTTCCGGTGCGTCTGACTTTTGACAATAACTATTTCAATGCGCTGTACCAGGGAATCCCGGTGGGTGGTTATACGAAGATGGTTGCCAATCTGCTGGACGGTATCGAGGTACGGCTGAATGAGGATTATCTGGAGAAAAAAGAGCAGTACGATGCAATGGCGGAGAAGGTGATCTACACAGGTGCCATCGACGCGTATTTTGACTATAAGCTGGGAACTCTGGAGTATCGTTCTGTGCGTTTTGAGAATGAAACACTGGATAAACCTAATTTCCAGGGAAATGCAGCAGTGAATTATACGGATGTGGAGACTCCGTGGACCCGTATCATCGAGCATAAATGGTTTGAGTTCGGAAAGGATGAGGAGGGTAATGATCTTCCGAAAACGGTGATCAGCCGGGAATACAGTTCCGAGTGGAAGCCTGGAGATGAGCCGTATTATCCGGTCAATGATGAGAAGAACGGAGCGCTTTACGGACAGTATAAGGAGCTTGCAGAGAAGGAACCGAAGGTGATCTTCGGCGGCCGTCTTGGCGAATATAAATATTATGACATGGATGCGGTGATCGCTTCTGCGCTGGATATGTGTGAGCGGGAGCTTGCATAAAAAAGATACTGGATATAACTAATGATAAGATCCTCTTATATTTCGGAGCCAAGGCAAAAGAGAAATATAAGGGGATTTTATGCATAGAATGGCAGTGAGATTTTTTGAGGGAGGAAAGAGCAATGAAAAGGTGCAAAGGTGTGCTTCTGGCAGGAATGCTGGTGCTGAGTATGAGTGTTCCGGTGTATGCGGACAAGTCGGTTGTGGTGAAGGTGGAGGCTCCGGCGGATACCACAGATTATTATATGACTGTGGATTCCGGTGGAGTTGGTGTGGATATCTATCCGTCCACCGACGGAAAAGGTGAAAAGCTCAATGATAAGACGGTAAGGGATGGTACTGTCCTGCATATCGAAGGGGAGACAGAGAAGAATGGTGAGACCTGGGGATATACAGAGTATAATGGCAGATACGGTTATGTGCCGCTGGAGGAGCTGCGGCCCTCAAAGGATGCGGAGCTGGCGAAGGCCGGAATCGCAGGGAGCACGGAGAAAGAGACTTCTGCAGTGAATCAGGGAGACGCATCCGATACGCAGAATTCCGCAGCCGGCGAGACTCAGGGGAAAGCAGCAGGAACGGACAATACAGGCAGCTCTCAGGCTCAGAATGGCGAAGGACAGGGAACGTCTGCAGGGACGGACAATACAGGCAACTCTCAGGCTCAGAATGGCGAAGGACAGGGAGCGTCTGCAGGGACGGCCAGCACAGATGAATCTCAGGCTCAGAGAGGTGAGGTTCAGGGGCCACCTACAGGGACGGCCAGCACAGGTAGTTCTCAGGCTCAGAGCGGCGAGGTCCAGGGACCGCCTGCAGCGGATGGAACAACAGAAGGTGGGAAATCTGCGGATGAAGCTGTCACTAAGCCGGTCAATGGCACAGCTGCGACATCCTTTAAAGAAGAAAATTCCTGGTATAAAAGTCCGTTTATCTGGATCGGGATCGCAACAGTACTTGCAGTAATCGGAATTCTGGGTTATCATTTGAAGAAACGTTAACAGATAAACCAGATCAATATAAGAAAAGTGGAGAATTTTGTGAAGAGACTACAGCTTGTCAGGAAGAAATTACTGCCGCTTCTTCTGTGTGTGGCAGTTGCGGGCAACCAGGTTCCGGTCATGGCAGCCGATGTGGAAGGCTTCAGTGATTCTGCGGAAGGCTTCAATGAAGAATGGTCTGAAGATACACAGACGCAGTCGGCGGAAGCAGAGGATACGACGGAGACCGTAGAAGGGAATACCACAGAGAACACCGGTATCCCTGATGAACAGACCGAGGATATTGCAGAGGCAGCCGACGGGGATACCGAGGATATAGCCTTGCAGAGCTCCGAGGAGGATACAGAAACTCCCGAAATATCAGAAGGATCGTCTTCAGATTCCCAGGAGGAGGCTACCTTTGGCGACGGTGAGGAGAGCTTCGGGGATGCCTCAGACAGTGGTGAGTCCGGCATCGAATATATCAAGGGCCGTCCGCTTACGGAGGAAGAGGAGCAGGAACAGCTGGCACCCTTTGATAATCTGACCTCTTATTCCACCGCCGTGGAGATCGGAAATGATGTGGATGAGGTACCGATGGGAAGAGCTGCGGCCTATCCGTCCTATTATAATGCAGCGGATCAGGGATATGTCACTTCCGTAAAGAATCAGGAGCCCTACGGTATGTGCTGGGCATTTGGAATGGCCTCTCTTCTGGAAACCTCGTTTCTGACCCAGGGCCTTGGGGCTTATGATCTGTCGGAAGAGCATCTGGCGTATTTTTTTGCAAACAGAAAGAATGACCCGCTTGGAAATACCTACGGGGATGTCAATAAGCATATGGGGACAGATGATAAAGGAAACGCAGATTATCATGAGGGCGGAAATGATCTTCTGGCTTCCATGTTTCTGAGCACCTGGTCCGGAATGACAACAGAAGGGGATGTGCCTCTGGCAACAGATTCCACGCATACACAGAAAACCGGTGTGACTCCGGCGGCATCCAAGGCGTACAATGCAGCTGCTTATCTGAAAAATACCTATTTTTCCGATTATTCCGTAAATGCCATGAAGAAGCTTCTGGTTGCAAATAATTCAGTTACTGTGATGTATAATGCACAGAATGCCTATTACAATGCAAGTACAGCGGCCTATTCCTATCCTACCAGCACCAAGAACGTGAATCATGTAGTTACAGTGGTGGGTTGGGATGACAATTATTCTGCGAAGAATTTCCGGGCATCTTCCAAGGTAAAGGGAGACGGAGCCTGGATCGTTAAGAACAGCTGGGGTACAGGCTGGGGAAAATCCGGATATTTTTATATGTCTTATGAGGATAAGTCTGTCAGTGAGCTGGTTGCGGCTACGGCTGTCAATACACCGAAATATAGCAACAATTATTTTTATGACGGAACGTCAGGGCTTGGCTCCATCCGCATGTATGCGGGAGAACAGCTGTCCACGGTTTTTCGTGCCAGTGCAGGAAACGGAAAAGCGGAATCGCTTGGCGAGGTGACTCTTAGCTCCATGTCTGCCAATAATTCCTATACTGTGCAGGTATACACAAATCTGAAGGATGCCAGTGATCCTACCAGTGGAACACCGGCATATTCCACACCGGTTTCCTGCAGTCAGCCGATGGCTGGGGTTATGACCTTTCAGATCCCAGAGGTTCTGCTCAGCCAGAACAGTCTGTATTCTATTGTGGTGACAAATGCAGGAAGCACATATATAAAATACTGTGTGGAGGCAGAGGTCAGTTATGGCTGGTGCAGCTTTTCTCCGTCTATCGTATCCGGTCAGAGCTTTCTGCGATATAACGCGGAGGATACCTGGATGGATGCGGTTGAATTTAATCCATCGGTAACGCCGAGGATCAAGGCGCATACCAGGACTCTGAGCAGTGCGGCCAGGATGCAGCTTTCTTCCTCTGAGATAAGTCTGTATTCCAAAGATCAGAAAACACTGAATGCTTCAGCTACCAGATCCGAGATGGATGCTTCCGGCATTGTCTGGGAAAGCTCAGATACCAGTGTGGCTGCTGTAAATGGCAGCGGCGTTGTTACTGCAAAAAATCCGGGAACAGCAACCATAACCTGCTACGGAAAAAATGCCAGGGGAATCCGAGCTACCTGTAAGGTTACGGTGAAGCTTCGTCAGACCACAGGTGTAAAACTGGTTTCCAAGGCATTTAACAGGATACGGATCTCCTGGAAAGCAGTTCCCGGCTGCAATCGTTATGCTATCTATCGCTGGGATGAAAGCGGAAATTCAAAAAAAATGGCAACCGTGACAGCAGATGTAGTGACCTGGCAGGATACTGCAGTGAAAACAGGAAGCACTTATACGTATCGGATCCGGGCTTCTTATGTACGTTCCGGAAAGAAGACTGTTTATGGAGCCGTATCTTCGCCGTTCTCAGCAAAAGCGGAGCTGGGGAAGGCCCGTGCAGTGGCTGAAGCTGTCAGCGGACCATGTAACAGGGTATCCTGGAAGAAGGTTTCCGGAGCCAGTGGCTATCATATCTACCGGAAGCTCCAGGGGAAAAGCTGGGTTCGGATCGGAACCGTGAACAACAAAGTATTGTCCTGGCAGGACACGAAGATTGAGGGAATCACCTCCTACGCTTATGCTGTGAGGCCATATAAGAATGTAGACGGGAAAAAAGTTTTCGGAGGATATCAGGCAAGCAGCTATATCCTGTCCTATCCGGAACTTCAGAAGATATCCAGTGTCAGGAAGACCTCCAGGGGGCTGAAGATCTGCTGGAAAGCGCAGAAGAAAGCAGATTGCTATCAGATCTACCGTAAGACCGGAAAGGGTTCATGGAAAAAGATCAGTACAGTTTCCGGAGGCAGCAGCTCCTCCTTTGAGGATAAGACCGCAAAAAAGGGAACAACGTATTACTATGCGGTGCGTGCAGGGATAAAAACCTCCGGTGGAAAAGTACTCTGCGGAGGATACGCCGCAAAAGCAGCAAAGAGATAAAAGTGTTAAAATATAAAACGCCCGGATCTGGCTTGAAACATTCCAGATCCGGGCGTTTTATGTTTTGGTTGAATATGTGTATTATATATGATTATATCAGGCAGTTCAAAAGAAAGATCAGTCGTTGTTGATCACAACGCCTTTCTGAAGCATGATGTTGGCATAAAGTGCTTTCTCACTTGTGGAGATGATGCAGTATGCAGTTTTTGCTTCGTCATAGAATGCGAAACGCTCGATGTTTCCGACGGCTTTTTCGCCACGCTCGTCATGCTTGGAAACGATTTCTTTATATGTATCCCAGATCGGTGTCTCCACATTATCGCCAGGCATTACTTCCATCAGGTTTACAGGATGTTCTACATAAGTATCCAGCGGGAAGAGCTTCAGGATGGCATCCAGGATCTCCGGAACGCCATGTCCGTCACAACGGATGGTGATGGCATTTTTTCCCATGGATTCTACAGGGAAGTTTCCGTCAGCGATAACAAGACGGTCACTGTGTCCCATCTCACATAAAACCTTCAGTAATTCTGGTGATAAGATTTCTGGAATTCCTTTTAACATAGTTCATATCCTCCTAAAATCATTGTGTACTTACAGTATTTTCGGAAATTATGGCATCAGGCTCAGGTGATCAGAACAGGATACATGGATTTCCGAAACTGTTATGACGCCGGTAGTATCAGACAGACCTGCCCGGCCACAGGCTTTAGAACTCTTATTAATTAATCTAACGGTATTTGGTCTTCTTTTCAAGGGAATATTTTCCTGTAAATGATGAAAATTTTATGGTTGACAGAAAACGTATGGAGCGCTATGATGAACTCAAACGGAAACGTTTCGGTTTCTGAACCAAATGAGAAAATAATACAAAACAAACACAATGATTATGATTCCAAGGAGGAGAAGATTATGCCACTGGTTACATCGAAGGAAATGCTGTTAAAGGCACAGAAGGGCGGATATGCAGTAGGAGCATTCAACGCAGAGAATATGGAGATGGTGAAGGCGATCATCCAGGCAGCTGAGGAGCTGAAAGCACCGGTTATGATCCAGACAACACCTTCTACTGTTAAATATGGTACGGTTGAGACTTACGCTGCGATCGTAGCAGCAGAGGCAGCCAAGGCTTCCGTTCCGGTATGCCTTCATCTTGACCACGGCAGCAGCTTTGAGCTTGCGATGCAGGCAATGCATGCAGGCTATACTTCTGTGATGATCGATGGTTCCAAGCTGGATTTTGAGGATAATATCAGAGAGACCAGGAGAGTTGCGGATGTGGCAGCAGCCCTGGATATCCCATGTGAGGCTGAGCTCGGTAAGGTCGGTGGTAAAGAGGATGATCTTGAGGCTGAGGCAGACACTAATACCGACCCGCAGGAGGCGAAGGAATTCGTGGAGCGTACAGGTGTTACTTCCCTGGCAGTTGCCATCGGAACCGCACATGGTTTCTATGTGGGAACACCGGTTCTTGACAAGGAACGCTTAAGCGAGATCCGCGAAGTCGTAGATATCCCCCTTGTTCTTCACGGGGCATCCGGACTCAGTGATGAGGATGTCAGCGACTGTGTAAAACGTGGTATCTGCAAGGTTAACTTTGCAACAGAGCTTCGTGCTGCATATTCCAGGGCAGTGAAGGAGACCTTTGCAGAGAATGAGAACACCATCGACCCGAAGGCCTACGGAAAGAAAGCGATCCAGGCAGTGAAGGAGCTGGTTGAGGCGCGTATGAAGGTTTGCGGCTGTGATGGAAAGGCAGAATGATCTTCTGTAAAAAAACAGAAACGGAGTAATCAGTATGGCAGCAACCATGAAAGATATTGCCAGGCGGACCGGACTTGGGCTCGCAACGATTTCTTCTTATTTTAACGGCGGAAACGTAAGAGAAAAAAACAGAATAAAGATCGAGGAGGCCATTCAGGAGCTGCATTATGAGGTCAATGAGGTGGCCAGAGGGCTTAAGACTAATGCTACCAAGACCATCGGCGTGGTGATCCCGGAGCTTAACAATACCTTTTGCGCGGAGATCATCACAGGAATGGAGGATGTCTTAAGGAGTCACGGATATGCGACTATTGTCTGTGACTGCCGTACCGATAAGAGACTGGAGCGGGATGCAGTGGAGTTTTTAAGCCGGAAGCGTGTGGACGGGATCATCAGCATGCCGGTGGATGCGGAAGGTAATCATCTGAAAAAATTTCAGAAAACCGGAAAGCCCATCGTACTCATTGACCGCAGGATCAGGGAGCTTTCCTGTGACAGTGTTCTTGTAGACAACGAGAAGGCGGCTGAGGACGCAATGAGAGTTTTTTTTCAGGCAGGACACCGTAAGATCGGGATCATTGGCGGACCGGAGGAAATTTCCACAGCTCAGGAACGTCTCCAGGGGTACCGCAATGCATACGAAAAAGAAAATATACCGGTACGGGAATCTCTGATCTATCACGGCGATTATACCATTCAGGGCGGTGTGCAGGGAATTGAGAAGCTTGTTGCGGACAATCCGGATATGACGGCCGTGTTTGTTACCAACTATGAGATGACCATGGGGGCGGTGATCGGGATGAATGAGCTGGGTCTTAAGATCCCGGAACAGCTGTCTATGATCGGTTTTGACAATCTGCAGTTTGCCAGAGCATGCAATCCCAAGCTTACCATTGTGGCACAGCCTACACAGGGGATTGCCGGAGAAGTGGCGGGAATCATGCTGAAACGGCTGGAAGGGGCTGCAAGTGAAGAAACAGAACCGATCACGGAGAAGCTTGGCGCAGAGATCATCATGGGAAAATCCGTCTGTGTGCTGGACGAGAAGGAGAAGCTATAATGAAACCATATTTATTAGGTATTGATATCGGAACCAGTGCCTGTAAGGTTGCGGTTTTTGAAAAATCGGGAACGGTTGTGGCTGCGGCCAACGGCGATTATCCGGTTTACTATCCGAAGGAGGGCTGGGCAGAACAGAATCCGGAAGAATGGTGGAGTGCTGTTTGTCAGGCGGTAAAGAAGGCCATCCAAAAAGTGGGGATAGCACCTGAGGAGATCGCAGGCATAGGTATTGACGGTCAGAGCTGGTCAGCCATTGCCATGGATAAGGACGGAAATGTACTGACAAACACTCCGATCTGGATGGATACCAGAGCACAGTCTATCTGTGACAGATTGAATGAAGAGATCGGGGCAGAGCAGATTTTTGAAATATCCGGTAATTCCCTTCAGCCGTCCTACACAACTGCAAAGATCCTCTGGTATAAAGAAAATCTCCCGGAGGTGTACCAAAGGATCCACAAGATCCTGCAGTCTAACAGCTACATTGCATATAAGCTGACGGGTGTGATGAGCCAGGATGTTTCCCAGGGCTATGGCCTGCATTGCTTTGACATGAGAAAGGCAGCCTGGGATGAGGATATGTGCAGAAAGCTTGGGATTCCCATGGAATTTCTTCCTGAGATCTGTGCCTGTGATCATGTTGTGGGAACAGTTACAGAGAAGGCGGCGGAGGAATCCGGCCTTGCTGTGGGAACACCGGTTGTTGCCGGTGGTCTGGATGCGGCATGCGGAACACTGGGGGCTGGAGTGATCCATCCGGGTGAGACACAGGAGCAAGGCGGACAGGCCGGCGGAATGAGCATCTGCATGGATGCGTACAAGGCAGATCCCAGACTGATCCTTGGCTATCACGTGGTTCCGGGACAGTGGCTCCTTCAGGGAGGAACCACCGGAGGTGGTGGTGTCATGCGCTGGTTTGAACGTGAGTTTGCAGATTATGAGCGCTCTGTAGCAGGGGAAAAAGGCTCTTCTCTGAACCAGCTCAATGAGATCGCGGAAAGGGTCGCACCAGGCAGTGACGGAGTGGTATTTCTTCCATATATGTCCGGTGAGCGTTCCCCGATCTGGAATCCTAATGCGAAGGGCGTATTCTACGGACTGGATTTTGCCAAGACCAAGGGACATATGGTACGTGCCTGTATGGAAGGCGTAGCACTTTCTCTGAAACACAACCTTGAGGTGGCAAAGGAAGCAGGAGCAGATGTGGAAGTTCTCCGTGCAATGGGAGGCTCTGCAAATTCTCTTCTCTGGACACAGATCAAATCCGATATCACAGGAAAACCCATCGTAGTGCCGTCCTCTGATACGGCAACAACACTTGGTGCAGCGATTCTGGCAGGTGTTGGTGTTGGAATGTATCAGGATTATGATGAGGCCATCCGTCTTACGGTAAAGGAAACAAGAAGACATGAACCGAACCCGGAAAACCGGGACGTTTATGAGAAAACCTATAAAACCTATTTAAATCTCTATAAATCTCTTGAACCTATGATGAGAAATGAGGAGGAAAAGTGATCATGAAAGCAGCAGTAGTAGTAGCAAATGAGGATGTTCAGTATCAGGAAGTGGAAGAACCTCAGGTAACACCGGGCCATGTGAAGATCAAGGTAAGATATTCCGGGATCTGCGGATCTGATATCCCGCGTGTATTAAATCACGGCGTACATTTTTATCCCATCGTGCTTGGACATGAATTTTCCGGTGATGTGGTGGAAGTGGGAGAAGGCGTTACCAAGGTGAAGGTCGGCGACCGTGTATCCGGTGCACCGCTTCTTCCCTGTATGAAATGTGACGACTGCCAGAAGGGTAATTTCTCTCTCTGCAAGCATTACAGCTTCATCGGTTCCAGAGAGCAGGGAGCAAACGCAGATTATGTAGTGGTTCCTGAGCAGAATGCAGTACCATTCGCAGACAATGTTCCATATGAGCAGGGAGCCATGTTTGAGCCTGCAACCGTAGCTATCCACGGTGTATTCCAGAACGATTACCACGGCGGTGAGTATGTGGCAATCCTTGGCGGCGGTACAGTTGGTATGTTCACCATGCAGTGGACAAAGATCTTCGGCTCTAAGAAGGTAGTGGTCTTTGATATCAGCGATGAGAGACTTGCTCTTGCAAAGCGTCTCGGCGCAGATGAGATCATCAACACAAAGGAAGAGGGATATATGGAAAAAGCCATGGCCATTACAGGTGGAAAGGGCTACGGCTTCGTATTTGAGACAGCCGGACAGGTTCCTACCATGCATATGGCATTTGAGCTTGCAGCAAACAAGGCACATGTATGCTTCATTGGTACTCCTCATGAAAACCTTACCTTTACACCGAAGGAGTGGGAGAACATGAACCGTAAGGAGTTCAAGCTTACCGGTTCCTGGATGTCCTACAGTGCCCCGTATCCGGGACGTGAGTGGGATCTGACTGCTCATTACTTTGCAACCGGCCAGCTGAAATTTGACCCGGGCTTCATTTATAAGAAGATCCCGATGAGCCAGGCACAGGAAGCCTTCCAGCTGTTCAAGACACCGGGCCTTGTAAAAGGAAAGATCCTTCTTTCCAATGAGGAAGACTGATATGATCCTGACAGTAACCTTAAACGCTGCCATTGACAAGCGTTATGTAGTGGATGATTTTAAAGTGGGCGAAGTGAACCGTGTGCGTGAATGTACCTACGTTCCCGGCGGAAAGGGACTGAATGTTTCCAAGCCGGCGTCCATTTACGGTGCTGAAGTGGTTGCCACCGGCTTTGTAGGCGGCCACGCAGGCAATTATATAGAAGCTGCCCTGAAGCCTTTTGGCATTAAGAGTGCTTTTTACCATGTGGATGCGGAGAGCCGCTCCTGTATCAACATCTGGGATGAGGTGAATCATGTACAGACCGAATTCCTGGAGCCGGGATTTACACTGACAGAGGCAGATTTTGAGGGCTTTGAGAAAAAATTCCGCCAGCTTGTAAAAGACGCTTCTGTTGTGGCGATGTCCGGCAGCGTGCCGAAGGGACTTGACGGAAGTGCCTACCAGCGCCTTGTGAAGATTGTGAAAGACGCCGGAAAACCGGTGATCCTGGATACCAGCGGCAAGCTTCTGGAAGAGGGAATCAAGGCAGCACCGACACTGATCAAGCCTAACATTGATGAGATCCGTATGCTGACAGGCAAGCATTGTGACGATATCAACGATATCATTGAAGCAGCGAAAGCCATCCATGCCGGTGGTGTGGAGATCGTGGCGGTCTCGCTTGGAGCAGATGGCTCCCTGGCAGTCGGAGAGGAAGGGATTTTCCGTGCGGTGGTTCCGAAAATCGATGCGGTAAATACCGTAGGCTGCGGAGATTCCATGATCGCAGGTTTTGCCCTTGGATTAAGTGAGGGACTTTCCCTGGAAGAGACTCTGCAAAGAGCCAGTGCGATCTCAGCGGCGGCAGCCATGCGCGAAGAAACGGGCTTCTTTGTGATGGAGGATATGGAGGCTCTTCTTCCGAAGATCGAGATCAGGCGTTTATAAGATAAGCTTATAATAAAAAAATTTTTATAAAAAAGGAGATGTAAAGATGGCAGAAGTTATCAATCCGGCAATTGTGCCGAAAGTGACACTTCCTTCCGGCGAGCAGGTTCCGTGTGTCGGAATGGGAACATTCGGTTCCGACCGTGTATCCGCAGAAGATGTATCTGCAGCTGTTGCAGGCGCGATCCGCAGTGGCTACCGTATGTTTGACTGTGCCGCATGCTACGGAAACGAGCATGAGATCGGCCAGGTATTTAAGGACGCTTTTGACGAAGGTGTTGTAGAGCGTAAGGATCTTTTTATCATGACAAAGGTATGGAACGACATGCACAGAAGAGTAGAGGAAGCCTGTGATAAGAGCATTAAGGATCTTCAGTGCGATTATGTGGATATGTATTTCATCCACTGGCCATTCCCGAACTATCATGCACCGGGATGTGATGTGGATTCCAGAAATCCGGATTCCAAACCCTTCAGTGTGGAGGAGTTTATGGATACATACCGCCAGTGTGAGGCGTTGGTAGAAAAAGGAAAGATCCGTTACATTGGTATTTCCAATATGACCATTCCGAAGCTTGAGGCAGTTCTTCCGCTTATGAAGATCAAACCTGCAACCTGTGAGCTTGAGCTTCATGTATGCTTCCAGCAGCAGGAGCTTTATGATTATCTGGTAGCACATAACATCCAGCCGGTAGGTTACATGCCGATCGGTTCCCCGCGCAGACCTGAGAGAGATATCTGCCCGGAGGATGTTGCAGATCTGGAAGTACCGGAAATGCAGGCAATCGCAAAAGCACATGGGGTTCACCCGGCTCTGATCGCTCTGAAGTGGGCACATCAGAGAGGCGAGATCTCCATTCCGTTCTCTGTCCACAACTATGCAAGCAACCTGAAATGTGTCACAGAGGATCCACTTACAGATGAGGAAATGGCAACCATCGCAACTCTGGAAAAAGGCAACCGTCTTGTAAAAGGCCAGGTATTCCTGTGGCATGGTGCAAATGACTGGCATGACCTCTGGGATGAGGATGGCGTTATCGTAAAATAATAAAAATATGCAGGAAAATCCCGTATCCCATATGTTGGATGCGGGATTTCTTTATATTTAATTTGGACTAAGAAACTCCGTTGTAAATTTTAACCAAACATGTTAACATATAAAAAGAATTAACAGTTATTGTTCACAGAAAGGACAGTAATCTTACCAATGAAAATGACAGAGACGGGGGGAAGGATCTGTCAGGGGGATGTGCAATAAAAACAACAGAAACTGATCAGAGGGGGACAACAGAAATTATGTATCGTATTTTACTGGTAGATGATGAGATACTTGTTCGAGATGCGATCCGGGAGAATATTGACTGGAAAGCAATGGACTGTGAGCTGGTAGGAGACTGTGATAACGGGAAAGCAGCAGCGGAATTTGTACAGAACCATCCGGTGGATATCGTGCTTACAGATATCCTTATGCCATATATGGATGGTATGGAACTGAGCCGTTTTCTCCATGATAATTATCCGGACATCGTGATCGTGATCTTCAGCGGATTTGGAGAATTCGAGTATGCCAAGAAGGCAATCCAGTATGGTGTCAGTGAATATATGCTGAAGCCGGTGACAGCCATGGAACTCAGAAATGTTATCGGAAAAATGAAGGAGAAGGTGGACCAGCAAAGAAAAGAAAAAGAGAAGCTGGAACGTCTGACACAGACTTCCGAGAATTATCAGAAAAACGCCATTGTGATCCGTTCCAGAGCGCTGCAGGGCTTTGTGGATAATATCAAGACACGGCAGGAAAGTCTGGAAGAGCTTGCAGCACTGGGAATCGATCTTGAGGCAGCATGCTATCGTGTGGCTGTTTTTGATCTGGATCTGTATTCGGACGGCAGTCAGCTTACTGCGGAGAAACGCCAGGAGAGTGCACTGATGTCTTTTGTCCTTTTTAATATCAGTGATGAGATCATCAGCAAAGAAAAAGCAGGAGTGGCATATCAGGCCGGAAATAACAAGGTCGGTGCTCTTTTCATGGGAAACCGTACCAGAGAGTTTGAACACAAGATCATGGAGATCTGCAGGACGATCCAGGATAATCTGAAGGAACTGATGTCGCTGGATATTTCTATCGGTGTGGGAAGCTGGGCCAGAACTCAGCAGGAGCTTCGTGTATCCCATGAACTTGCAGAGAAAGCTATTGAATATCGTTATCTTCTTGGCGGAAGCCTTCTTATTGATATGGAAGAACAGCCGGAGGAAAAAAATCTTTCCATTAAAGCTTATGTAGAGAAGCTGGCAGCTGCTCTGAAAGCGGGTAAAAAGGAAAACGCAGAGCATATTCTGGAACAGATCTCTTCTGAGATCAAGGAAGCGCGGGTGGATAAGAGTCGTGCCTGCGTGTATCTTCAGCAGATCATCCGTGCAGCAGATGAAACCTGTGAGGATATGGTTCCGGACAACAGGCTTTTTTCCAAAAGAGAAGCACTTCTGCAGCAGGTTACGGAGCAGAATTCTTTTGACAGTGCTGTTGAACTGGTCAGGAATCATATCGGAGAGATTTTCCAGACACTTTCCGATGCAAACAGCTCCAGCGGACAGCGTCAGGCCAGACTTGCCCTGGATTATATCCAGAAGAATTATATGGATCCGGATTTAAGCCTGAACAGTATCTGTTCCTATCTGAATATCAGTACAAGCTATTTCAGTACGATCTTTAAGGATCTTACGGGAGAGACTTTTACAGAGGTTCTGATCCGTACCCGTATGGAGAAGGCGAAGGAACTTCTGGAGAATACAACTATGAAGAATTATGAAATTGCCGAGAAAGTCGGATTTGCAGATCCCCATTATTTTGGGATCTCCTTCAAAAAAATGACCGGCTGCACACCAACAGAATATGCAAGGGAGAAACGTAAATGAGAGATATCCGGTTTGCGGCAAAGATCATAGGAAAATTTAAGAGTATCCAGAGTGCGATCTTTGCGGTAGTGACGGTGCTGCTTTTAAGTGCGGTGCTGGTCATAACAGGTGTTTCCATGAGATATACCCGCAATTCTATTTTTGAAAATTCTGCTGTCTACACCCAGAATATCGTGCAGCAGATGAATCAGAATATTGATTCCTATATTGATTACATGGAAAATATAGCCTATATGATCTCCAGTAACGAGGATGTACAGCAATATCTTTTTGGTGAAAATGTGGACAATGGAACAAGAGAGCGTCTGATCAATCAGTTCAAGACTATTCTGGATGGACGAAGTGATATCCGAAATCTTGGGATCATTGGAAGTAATGGACGGAAGCTGATCAACGAAGGCAAACAGTCTGTGAATCCGGATCTGAAGCTTTCCACCCAGGAGTGGTATCTGGAAGCTTTACAGAAGCCGGAAGGCCCGCTTCTTACATCTTCTCATGTACAGCACATCATCAGCGGAGAGCGTCCGTGGGTGATCACTTTAAGCAGGGGAATCCGTAATTTTTCCAACAGTGGTGAGAAAGAGGGAGTCTTTTTTATTGATCTGAATTACAGTGCCATCAGTGAACTTTGTGATCAGAATACGATCGGGAAAAAGGGATACGCATTCATTCTGGATGAAAGCGGAAATATTGTATACCATCCCCAACAGCAGCAGCTTTACAATGAATTGCAGACTGAGAATATCGACCTGATCGTGAAATCAAAAGAAGATACGGTACGTACCGAAAAGGGAAACAGAGGAAAGCTGTATTCCATTTCCAGATCAAATAAAACCGGATGGACCGTTGTGGGCTGTATGAGCGTCAGCGAGCTTCTGCGCAAAAGCAATCAGGCACAGAGTATTTATGTGCTTATTTCCGCACTTCTGATGATCGTGGCACTGCTTTTTTCCAGATTTCTGGCAAAGAGTCTTACATATCCTCTTCAGCGTCTCAGAGATTCCATGTCCAGAGTACAGGAAGGACATTTTGACGGAGCAGATGTGGAGATCGATTCAGAGAATGAAATCGGAAGCCTGACGAAATCTTTCAATGTGATGACACATAGGATACAGGATCTTATGGAGCAGAACGTGAAGGAACAGGAAGCAAAGAGAAAAAGTGAGCTTAAGGCCCTTCAGTCCCAGATCAATCCTCATTTTCTCTACAATACCCTGGATTCGATCATCTGGATGGCAGAGGGCAGAAAGTACGAAGAGGTTGTTTTGATGACAGCATCCCTGGCGTGTCTTCTTCGTCAGAGCATCAGTAATGAAGATGAAGTGGTTCCTCTTGCAAGGGAAGTGGAGTATGCCAAGGGTTATCTTACGATCCAGAAGATGCGTTACAAGGACAAGCTGGAATTCGAGATCGATGTAGAACCTTCTATATTAAATATCCCTCTGATCAAGCTGGTTCTTCAGCCGATCATTGAAAATGCCATCTATCATGGACTGAAATATAAAGAGAGTAAGGGACTTTTGCAGGTAAAAGGCTTTATGAAGGACGGAAATGCAGTTCTTCAGGTGATCGACAACGGTGTAGGTATGGATGAGGAAACATTGTCACATATTTATGATAAGCATAAGGTGAATTATCATTCCAATGGTGTGGGTGTTTACAATGTACAGAAACGTCTGAAGCTTTATTATGGAGAAAATTACGGGATCACCTATGAAAGTGAAAAAGGTGTCGGAACCACTGCCACGATCACCATTCCGGGAATACAGGAGGAATCAATATGAAAAAACATAGAAAACTCCTGACTTTAGGAGTGGTCATCTGCCTTGTGGCGGGGCTTGTAGCCGGAATAGTCTATTATAAACAGGTAGAAGAAGAGAGAAAACTATCGCTGATCTATATTCCGAAGGTTGTGGACGGTACCAACGATTTCTGGACATCACTGATCCAGGGGGCGGAGATGGCTGCAAAGGAATATAATGCAGATATCCGCGTATGGGCACCTGAGGAAGAGAATGATGTGGCTGGGCAGAACAAGCTGATCGAAAGGGCAATAGAAGAAAAACCGGACGCGATCCTGATCTCGCCGTCCAGCTTCACTGAATCCGACCAGCTTTTGAAGAAGGCAAAGGAACAGGGAATACATATCGCATTTATTGATTCCTACACACAGGAAGAGGTCCAGGATCTTACCGTTGCGACCGATAATCTGGAAGCGGGACAGATCCTTGGCAGGTTTGCGAAGGATCTTGTGGGAACGGATGATCAGATTGCGATCGTTTCACATGTAAAGGGTGTATCTACGGCAGTTGAAAGAGAAAAAGGTTTCCGGACAGGACTTGGCAGTCTGAAGGATAATATCGTAGATGTGGTATACTGTGATTCTCAGTATGACAAGTCCTATGAGCTTACAAAAGAGCTGATGAAAAAATATCCGGATCTCAAGATGATCGCGGGAATGAATGAATATTCCTCTGTAGGTGCTGCAAGAGCAGTAAAGGCAGCAAAAGCAGAGAATCGGATCAGGGTGGTGGGAGTAGACAGCTCACAGGAGGCCGTCCAGCTGATGGAACACGGAATCTTCCAGGGAATCGTTGTACAGAAGGCATTTAAAATGGGGTATGTGGGTGTTCGGGAAACTGTTAAGATGCTGCGTGGAGAAGACTATAAGAAGAATATTAATTCCGGGTGCCAGCTGGTGACTCCTGACAATATGTATACCAGTGAGATCGAAAAACTGCTTTTCCCGTTTAATACGTTAAAAACATATGGTGATCTTACACCGTAAATAGTCATAAATGCACAAAGAAAAGGGTTAAATATTTACCATACAGTAAATATTTAACCTTTTTTTGAAAGATATTCTATTACAATTATTGATTTTTGACGGTATTATAATAACCAAGAAAACACAAGATACGTGCAAAACGTGAGGAGGGTAAAAATTGGAAAACTTAAAACAAAATCCAATCGTTAAGAAGCTCGGATTGAACAGAATACTTCTTGTCTGTGTTCTGATTCTTATGTTCCTGGTTTTTAAAGTAGTTCTTGGAAACAAGTTTCCGGCTGTTGATAGTATCAAGTCTACTTTGAACTATGTGTACTTCCTGGGCTTCTTGTCACTTGGCGTTACATTCGTAATCGCTACAGGAGGAATTGATTTCTCCATCGGACCTGTAATGTTCTGCTGTGCACTGGTATCCGGTTACTGCATGACATCTTACAAGGTTCCCTGTGCAGTTGCCATGATCCTTTGCATTCTGATCGGTCTCTGCTTTGGTATTTTCAATGGCTGGATGGTTTCTTACATGTCAGTGCCACCATTCATTATTTCCATGGCATCCATGAACATTGCAAAAGGTATTGCTTCTGTATTCACAAAAACACAGTCTGTAAGCTGGCCGGCAGCCAGCGATGCAAACGGCTGGTTCCGTAATATCGTTTCCGTAAACGGCTTCCCTGTAGGAATCATTATCTTCCTGGGAATGGCAGTTATCTGCGGTATCGTTCTTTACAACACAAAACCGGGACGTTACATCCTCTGCCTTGGTTCCAACAAAGAGGCTGTCCGCCTTTCCGGTGTTAACACAAAGAAATGGGAAATGCTTGCTTATGTGATCTGCGGATTCCTGGTAGGTATTGGAGCACTCTTCTTTGTAGCTACATACACAACTGTTCAGCCTGGCTATGGCGATCAGTACAACAACGAGGCTATTGCAGGCTGCGTTATGGGTGGTACATCCATGGTTGGTGGACTTGCTTCCATCGGCGGTACTGTAATCGGCGTATTCATCATCTCTCTTCTTCAGCAGGGCATCATGGCATTTGGTCTTGGTAAAGGACAGCAGATGATCATCACAGGTATCATCGTTATCGTTGCAGTTTATATCGACGTTTCTGCAAGACGCAGAAAGAACTGATCTTAGAGGGAGGATGCGACAATGGGTGAAGTTATTTTAACTATGAAGGACATTGATAAGTCCTTTCCTGGAGTTCATGCTCTGGATCACGTTAATTTCGAAGTAAAACGCGGCGAAGTACATGCACTTATGGGAGAAAACGGTGCCGGTAAATCAACACTGATGAAGGTTCTTACCGGTATTTATCAGAAGGATTCAGGTTCCATCGTTTACAAAGGACAGGAAACAGAATTCCACAATACACGTGAGGCACAGGATGCCGGCGTTGTAATCGTACATCAGGAGCTGAACATGGTAGGTGATCTTACCGTTGCTCAGAACATCTTCATCGGACGTGAACCGAAAAAAGGTTTCCGCATTGATGACAAAAAGATGATCGAGGATTCAAAGAAGCTTTTCCAGGATCTGAACATTGAGATCAATCCGAAGGAAAAGATGAAAAACCTGACAGTCGGAAAACAGCAGATGTGTGAGATCGCAAAAGCAATCTCTCATAAAGCTGAGGTTATCATCTTCGATGAGCCTTCCGCAGCACTTACCGAGAAAGAGATCGCGGATCTGTTTGAGATCATCCGTGACCTTCGTAAGAAAAATCTTGGTATCGTGTATATCTCACACCGTATGGATGAGATTAAAACCATCACAGACCGTGTAACCGTTATGCGAGATGGTGGATATGTAGGAACTCTGATCACAAAAGACAGTACAAAAGAAGATATCATCAACATGATGGTTGGTCGTGTTATTTATGAGGATCCGAAGCAGGAGAGTGCAGTTCCGGCAGATGCACCGGTAGTTCTTAAGGTTGAACATCTGAACGCAGGCAAGATGGTTCAGGATGTAAGCTTTGAGCTGAGAAAAGGCGAGATCCTTGGTTTCTCAGGACTGATGGGTGCAGGACGTACTGAGACAGCCAGAGCACTGTTCGGAGCAGATCCGAAGCAGAGCGGTAAGATCTCCGTTATGGGTAAAGACGGTCAGCTTCATGAGGTGACCATCAACAGCCCACAGGATGCTGTTAAATACGGTATCGGTTATCTGTCAGAGGACAGAAGAAGATACGGCTGTGTTGTACAGAAATCTGTAACAGAGAATACAACACTGGCAACAATGGAAGAGTTTACCAATGGTATCTTTATCAACAAAGCAAAAGAGAAAAAAGTTGCTGAGAAATATGTAAACGAACTTGCAACTAAGACACCTACTACAGACCAGCTGGTAGTTAACCTTTCCGGTGGTAACCAGCAGAAGGTAGTTATCGCAAAATGGCTGACACGAGACAGTGACATCCTTATTTTCGATGAGCCTACCAGAGGTATCGATGTTGGTGCTAAGAACGAAATCTACAAATTAATGAACAGACTGGCAGCAGAAGGAAAATCCATTATCATGATTTCTTCTGAGATGACGGAAGTTCTCCGAATGAGTGACCGTATCATCATCATGTGTGAGGGTAAAGTTACCGGATGTATTGATATCTCCGAGGCAACCCAGGAAAACATCATGGACAAGGCCACACGGAATATCGATTAAGGAGGAAAGTCATGACTAAGAAGAAAAAAAGTATTTTAAGTGATCAGAGATTTATTGTTTTGCTCGTTATCATTGTCCTGTGTGCAATATTCTCAGGCTTGAGTAAAGAATTCAGACAGTACACCACGATCCTGAGTATGCTGGATTTCTCATATTACGATCTTCTTATGGCGATCGGAGTTACATTCCCGCTTATCACTGGTGGTGTTGACCTGTCAATCGGAACTGGTATGGTAGCATACGCACTGATCGCCGGAACATTGATCAGAAACAACAATTGCCCGGTAGCTCTGGCAATGCTGATCTGTGTTGTTCTTGGTATCGCAGTCGGTGCACTGAACGGTGTACTGATCGGTGTTATGAACCTGCCGCCATTTTTGGCAACACTTTGTACCTGTATGATCACCCGTGGTGCCGGATCTCTCTGCAGTGCGACACCTTGGCCGGGACTTACACAGGATGGTGGATGGTTCCACACAATCTTTAAAGTAACTGTTGGTACAGGAAGAAGTGCTTCCCGTTATCCGCTTGGATTCCTGTGGATGGTCATTCTGGTTCTTCTTATGGAGTACATCCTGAACCACACCAAATTCGGTCGTTATACAATTGCAATCGGTTCCAACAAAGAGGCAGCAGCCCTTTCCGGAATCAATACAAAGTTCTATCACGTAATGGTATACGTTGTCTGCGGTCTGTTTACAGGTCTTGCAGCGATCGCATACGCAGCAGTAACACCTACTGTACAGCCTGGTACTGGTGCCGGACTTGAGATGGATGCTATCGGTGGTGTATTCGTTGGTGGTGTAGCAGCTACCGGTGGATATGGTTCCGTGATCGGTACATTCGTTGGTATCTTCGTCATCATGCTTCTGAAAACAGGTCTTCCATATATCGGCCTGCAGGCAAACTGGCAGCAGATCATCACCGGTATCGTTCTGATCGTAGCCGTTCTGATCGATATCCTGAAAGAGAAAAAAGCAGCACACTGATAAGCAGTGAGATATAATGTGAAAAAGGGTGCTGTTCACAGAGAAATGTGACAGTACCCATTATCAAAGATGTGAAACGCCAAGGGGTAGCAATGGCGTATGAACATAAAAAAACTATATAATATATTTAAGGAGGAAATATTATATGAAAGCAAAAAAGGTTATGGCATTAATGCTCTGTGCAGCAATGGTAACAAGCATGAGCGCAACTGCAGCTTTTGCAGCTGAGGAGAAAGAAGATGCAGCAACAGAGAAATCTGCAGATTCCACAGCAGCTGAGGATCCTACTGCACAGTTCGACGGACTGAAAGCAAACGAAGCTTATGTGTTCCCGATGATGGTTAAATCTTTCCAGTCCACATACTGGGATGCAGCTCAGGAAGGTATGAAGAAAGCATCTAAGGAGCTGGGCGTTGATTATAAACCACAGGGACCGAACAGTGAGTCCGATATCGCTGACCAGGTTAACATGATCAACACAGCTATCGCTTCCAATCCTGTTGGATTAGGACTTGCAGCTTGTGATACATCTTCCGTTACAGATGCACTTAAGACATGTGCAGAAAAAGGAATCCCGGTTGTAACATTCGATACAGGTATCGCTGATGCTCCAGAGGGATCTGTAGTATGCGAGGTTTGTACAGACAACGCACAGGCTGGTGCAGTAGCAGCTGAGAATATGTACAACAGCATTAAAGACGTTGTTAAAGATGCTGACGGACAGGTTGTAATCGGTGAGGTTAACCAGGATGCAACAGCTCAGAATATCCAGCAGCGTGGTACAGGATTCATCAACAAGATGATCGAGCTTCTTCAGGCTGATGGAAAGACAGTTGCAGTAAGCGGCAACGAGTTCTATGTAAACGCAGCAGAGGGTGCTGACGCAGACGCTAAAGACGCTGACGTTGTTATCCAGGTAGCTGTTCCGGCACAGACAACTGTAGAGCTCTGCTCCACAGAGGCACAGGCAATCCTTTCCCAGGAGAACTGTATTGCAATCTTCGGTTCCAACCAGGTTTCCGCAGAGGGTGTTCTTGCAGCAAATGCTAACCTTAACGTTCTTGGTTCTGACCCGGCAAACGGTGATGTAGTTGGTGTTGGTTTCGATGCTGGTTCTATCATCAAAGCAGCTGTTAAAGATGGCACACTCGTTGGTGCTGTTACACAGTCTCCTCTTATGATGGGATACTATGCAATCTACGCTCTGACAGCAGCAGCAAACGGCCAGAAGCTTGAGGATGTTCCTACAGAGGGTTACTGGTATGATGCAACAAATATGGAAGACGAGAATATCGCACCTAACCTTTATGACTAATCATATAATTGATAAGATCGTGAAGTTATAATGAACGCGGATTGCGTTCACGGACGTATGAAATAAGAGATCCGCTGGCTGATTCAGTCAGCGGATTTTTTAAACAAATAATGTAGTAGTTCATAAATAATCGCTGTATTATTGGCAAATAAAGACACTTTTTTTGACAAAAGAGGTTCTTATCACCGGAAGGATCCTGATGTATGATAAATACAACATCAGATATGAAAGTGATCAGAAGCTTACATATTGAGGAGGATTTAAAAATGGCAACATATTATTTAGCAGTAGATATCGGAGCATCCAGTGGACGTCACATTCTGGGACATATGGAAAACGGAAAAATGATCCTGGAAGAAATCTATCGTTTTGAGAACGGCATGGTTAAGAAGGATGGAGAGCTCTGCTGGGAGTTTGACCGCCTTTTCAACGAGATCGTAAATGGTCTTAAGAAATGTAAAGAGATCGGCAAGATCCCGGTAAGCATGGGTGTTGATACCTGGGGTGTTGACTTTGTGCTTCTAGACAAGGATGACAAGGTTCTTGGCAACACGGTAGGCTACCGTGATCATCGTACAGAGGGAATGGACGAGGAAGTTTATAAGACAATTTCCCTGAAGGATCTGTATGCAAGAACCGGTATCCAGAAAGCAATCTACAATACAGTATATCAGCTGATGGCAGTGAAGAAGAAACATCCTGAGTATCTGGAGCAGGCTGAGACACTTCTTCATGTACCGGACTACTTCCATTTTCTTCTTACAGGCGAAAAAACTTGCGAGTACACAGAGGCAACCACAGGACAGCTTGTATGCCCGACAACCAAGGACTGGGATTATGAGCTGATCGATATGCTGGGATATCCAAGAAAGATATTCCAGAAGCTGATCATGCCTAGCACAAGCATCGGACATTTAACAGACGCAGTGAAGGAAGCAGTTGGCTTTGATCTTGAGGTTGTAGCACCGGCTACACATGATACAGGGTCTGCAGTTCTGGCTGTGCCTGCAAATGATGACGATTTCATTTATATCAGTTCCGGAACATGGTCTCTGATGGGAATCGAGAGAAAAGAAGCAGACTGCTCTGAGAAGAGCTGTGAGATGAACTTCACAAACGAGGGTGGATATGCAGGACGTTTCCGTTATCTGAAGAACATCATGGGTCTCTGGATGATCCAGTCTGTACGTCATGAGTTTGATGATGCGTACAGCTTTGCACAGATCTGCGAGATGGCTGAGGAGGCAAAAGACTTCCCGTCAAGAGTAAACGCAAACGATGAGTGCTTCCTTTCTCCTGAGAACATGACAAAAGAGGTTCAGGACTACTGCCGCAGAACAGGACAGCAGGTTCCGGAAACTCTTGGCGAGATTGCAACCGTTATCTATACAAGCCTTGCAGATTGCTACGCTAAGATCGCAAAAGAAATCGAGGAGATGACAGGAAGAACCTACAGCCGTATCCATATCGTAGGCGGTGGTTCCAATGCAGGATACTTAAATGAGCTGACTGCAAAAGCTACAAAGAAAGAAATCCATGCAGGCCCTGGTGAGGCTACTGCAATCGGTAATATCACAGCACAGATGCTGAAGGCCGAGGAGTTTAAAACGATCGAGGAGGCTCGTACAACCATCCATGAGTCCTTCGGTATCAAAGTATACAAAGCATAAATAAAAATAACTGGAGGTTTTATTATGTTAGTTAACACAAAGGCAAAAGTTGGTGTATTTTCAATTGCTTTAGGCGCATATCTTCCGCAGTTCCCGTCACTGGTGTCGGAGTTTGAGGCACAGTACGACGCATTCAAGAAAACGATCCCGGATACAGTAGAGATCGTTGACGGCGGAATGGTGACAACAAAAGAGCAGGCAATGGTGGCAGGAGATAAGTTCCGTGCAGCAGATGTTGACCTTGTATTTCTTCAGATGCTGACATACGCAACATCCTACAACATGCTTCCGGCAATCCGTGATCTGGATGTTCCGGTTGTTCTTGTAAACGTTCAGAAGATCAAAGCGCTGGATTATGAGCACACTGACATTGCCTCCTGGCTGGGTGAAGGCTATGCATGCGGTGCTGTAGGCGAGGCAGTTGCTGACCTTGAGAGAGCAGGCAAGAGACATGCGGTTATCACAGGCGTTGTAGAAGGCGGAGATCCTGCAGTTCAGGCTGAGATCGAAGACTGGTGCAAGGCTGCTCAGGTAAGAAGAAGATTCCGTGAGACTAACATTGCGCAGATCGGAAGACCATATCCGGGTATGATGGATCTGTATATTGATGAGACAAACCTCTATAACAGAATGTTCCTCTACACAAAACAGTTCGACTGGGAGAAGATGTGGGCGATCGCTGATGATATTACAGATGAGGAGGCAATCCGGGCAAAAGCACAGGATATCCTTGATACATTCGATATTGAGGGCGGCGGCACCATTGAGAAAGTATGGGATATGGCAAAATATGTAGTTGCTTTTGAGGAGTGGGTAAAAGACGAGCATCTTGGAATGATCGCTTCCCATTACGACGGATTTGCACAGGGTAAAGCAGGAGTCCTTGACAGTATGCTGATCCCGGCTTTCTCCATGCTGATCAAACAGGGTACTGCATGTGCGGTAGAGGGTGACATGAAGGTTGCCATGGCAATGAGTATCTTAAAGACAATTTCCGGTACAGGCCAGCTTTCTGAGATGTACTCCATCGATTTCAACGATGACATCTGCATCATCGGACATTCCGGAAGCGGTGACGCGGACATCTCCGACAAGAAACCAACCATGAAAATCGTGCCGGTATTCCACGGCAAAACAGGCGGCGGATACCTGACACAGTTCTATCCATACACAGGCCCTGTAACCTACCTTGCAATCACTCAGGATAAAGACGGAAACTTCAAATTCGTTGTAGCTGAGGGCGTAAACGAGGAGGGACCGATCCTTTCCTTCGGTGATACAAACATGAGAACACGCTTCACATGCGGAGCAAGAGAGTTCGTTAACCGCTGGAGCGAGGCTGGCCCGACACATCATATGGCAGCTGCTACAGGAAGACACATCGATACGATCCTGAAGGTTGCAAAAATCTTTAACGTACCGGTAGATATCGTGACAAGATAAATTCTTTCTTATGTATTCAACCTAAAACATATTCAAAAAAGGAGACTGCGCGGAGCGGTCTCCTTTTTCAGTGGGAAAAATAAGATAAAAAAGATCTGCCGGAAATGCAGCAGGCAGATTCGGCAGATTTTGGTTTTGCAGTTATTTTTTATGCATAAGTGTGTGCTCCCTGGAAAGCTCATCGTGCAGCTGGATGGAAGACCAGTGCTGAGTTACCGGTGTGAGCATGGCCTTCAGTGCAACAGGCGGGATCTGGTTTTCACGGAAAAAAGCAAGAAAATCATCCATCTGTGCACTGGAAAAATCCTTCAGCACGATCATCTCATCACTGAAATTGCTTCCCAGATTAAACTGGGATGAGGGATGAAATCCCGGAATCTCAAAAAGATATCCCAGCGGATGAAGAAATTCCGGCGCAGTGACGATCCGTGTCTTAACCTTCTGACGGTTCAGATAGCGGCGGATCTGGCGAAGCCGTTCTGGGTCGTTAAAATTATATAAAAGAGCTTCTGGCTGTGTATTCATATAGTGTCATACCTCATTTCTGAATAAAGATTTTTGTGGAACATAAGTTACTTTTCGCGATGTGCAGGGAAGCGGATCTCAACCTCTGTCCCCTCTCCAGGCTTGCTGGAATAAGTGAGTCCGTAATTATTTCCATAGAGAATTTGGAGTCTCCGGTGGGTATTATAAACTGCGATATTTGTGCCGCCGGACTGGCTTTTTCCCTTTCCGGAAAGGATAGTTGACAGGATTTCCGGCGAAATCCCAACACCGTCATCGGAAATCAGAAGAACAATATCCTCATTTTCCATCCATCCGGTAATAACAATAGTGCCGGATTTTGATTCTTTTTCCAGGATCCCGTGAAGAATGGAATTTTCCACAACAGGCTGAAGAGTCAGCTTCGGGATCTGGTATTCTGAAAGCTCATCCGGGATATCCGTGATCAGCTCAATGCTGTCGTGGTAGCGCATATTCTGAAGCTGCACGTAGATGGTTACATGCTCCAGCTCCCTTGCAATGGTAGAGATTCCTTTTTTGCGGCTCAGAGTCAGCTTATAAAAACGGGAAAGACTTTGCACTGCGTGACTGATCTCATCGGTCTGTCCCTGCAGTGCCATCCAGTTGATCATATCCATGGTATTATAAAGAAAATGCGGATTGATCTGTGCCTGGAGGGAATTGAATTCTGCAATCCGGAGATCTTCTGCAGCCTTAGCCTGCTTCTCCATTAGTTCCTCCATTTTTCGAGTCATATAGTTGTAGGTATCGATAAGATTACCGATCTCATCATGTGCCTGTGGACTTTCCATAGGAGTAGGCGGGCCGTGGCGGACGGTCTGCATCTGCCGGATCACAGAAGAAAGTCTTCCGGTAATGGAATGAGCCAGTACATTGGCAAAAATCAGAGCCAGAACCAGAAAAACTGCATAGATCAGTACGATCTGGACCATCAGTCGGTTGCTCGCATGGATCAGCGGCGGGGAAGGAAGGACCGTCACCATAAACCAGTCCGTATTGGAAATGCTGTAAAAACCGGCATAAACCTTTGTGTCCAGAATGTTCCGCTCAATGAAGTTATTGGAAGACATAAAGGAAGCCTTGATGGTGTCGTAATCCAGTTGGTAGATTCCGGATAATGACAGATCTGAGGTAGCAACAATGGCATCACGTTCGTTTACAATATATGAAACACTTCCTTCCAGAGATAGATTGTCGGAAAGAATGGAAGTAAGCTTGTCATCGGAATAATACACTGCCAGATAAGCCTTATAGGCAGTGGAGTGATAATAAAGGCTTAAAGGGCAGATATATGCCATATCACCATAATTCTTTTTTTCCCTGGGACCAAGATAGAAGGAAGGACAGAACATTTCCTGGGTGTTCCGGTTTCCCTGAAAGATACCGTACCAGTAGGTACCTTTCGCCTGACTTAAGGGAGCAAGGATATTCTTAGTGTTGGGATAAGTATCCAGTGTCTTCAGATCATCAGGAAAATCCACATAGATCTGTACATCGGTAACAATGGAATCTGTGGTCAGACGCTGAACGGCATTTTTAAAATCAGTGGCATGGTTAGATGTTGCAAGCTGTTCTGCTGAATCGCTGACCGGCATATAAAAAAGTTCCTGAAAAAAATTCTGTCCTGTAATATTCCGGGTAGTAGCGAGGATCGTATCCATAGTCCGTTCGATCAGAGGTGCAGTTTTTGCGGAGGCGTCCTGCTCCTGCCGGATGGTATTGGAAACCACCATGCTATAAAGTCGTCCATAAAAAAGAAAGGCGGTAAGACAGGCAGGAATTACCACAATGCTGATCAGGGCAATGGTGAATTTTGTCTGCAGGTTTAAATTCAGGTAGCCGTTTTTGAAACGGCGCCAGAGGGCCCTCATGACATTTTCTCCCGGTATTCAGACGGGGAAAAGCCGGAGTATTTTTTGAAGCTTTTTCCGAAGTAATTGCCATCCGTATAGCCTACCTTGGAAGAAATCTCGGAAATCTTGTATTTGGGATCGGAAAGCAGCTGCTTGGCCTTTTCCATTCGGTATTCTGTCAGATATTGATTGAGAGTCTGTCCGGTCTCGCTTTTGAAAAAAGTGCATACATAAGATGCGGAAAGGTATACATGGCTGCTGATATCTTTTACGGAAAGTGTATCGTTCATATAGTTCCGGCTGATATAATCCTTGATCATAAAGATCGTGGAATTTTCCGGCTGGGAATTTTTCGCATCTTCAAAATACTGGGCGGTTTTTTCTTTCAGAGCTTTGTGAAGCTCTTCGTAGGTGAAGGCGTTGTTTAACGTATCTACGATCAGATCCTGCTTTTCATGAAGTTCGGTTTCCAGCTGATTTTTTTTACGGGAAGCCGAAAGTGTATTAAATAGCTGGTAATAAAGATCACGGATCTGGTTAGGCATAAATGTGTGATTGCAGCTATAATACCGGAAAAGCTCATCAAGAAACTGAAAACAGGGTTCTTCTTCTCCGGCCAGGAGATATTTGGAAAAAGTATTTTCCGGTGAATGCAGGGAATCCGGAACCGGTCCCTTCGGTGAAAGCAGGCGGATGGAATTTTCCGTCAGAAATGTTTTTTCCGGAAAGAAAAAACAGTTCTGCAGAAGGATCACGGCAGAAGCGTAGGACTGATAAACCCTGAAAATATCCGTTACGGTATTTCCGGCAGCGATCAGATGCTTTCCGCAGGTGTCATATTGTCTGGAAATATAGCTTCCCACTGCGGAAAGGGTAGTCGGGGAAAGGGCATTCCTTCCATATATATGGTGGACCAGATACTGAACTCTTTTTTCCACAAAAAGACATTTCAGATGGTAATGCTCCAGAAAACAGGAAATGTCGTTCTGGAGATCTTCCAGGAAAATACCGGAAGCCTCCACAGATTCATTAAGCTTTACGATCACAGAGGTAAAATTCATGCCGTTCTCAAGAAGCTCCGGCTGCCCCAGTTCCAGACAGAGATCTGCAATTTTGTTGTTATCGGAAGGTGGAAGAGTCAGCTGTTGTGCCAGCCGGGTAGCGATTTCCTGAGAATGGATCGCTTCGCCACGATGGGAGCGGAGCTTTTGTTTGTAAAGAGTCTGCGCTTCCAGAACTGCCGCCTGTACTTCCTCGGGATGCAGAGGCTTTTCGATGTAATTGATGGCTTTTAGTTTGATGGCAGCTTTCAGATACTCTTTGTCAGAATATCCGCTCATAAAGATAGGGATACTGTCCGGCAGGAATTTCTCCAGACGCTCCAGCATGGCAATGCCTGTCATCCGCGGCATCCGTACATCGCAGAGAATGATCTCAGGTTTATACAGTCTGGCCATTTCCAGTCCGTTCACACCATCATCTGCCTGAAGGATCTCGGTGATTCCCAGAGAATCCCAGTCGATAGATGAGATCAGTCCGGTACGCGTAAGTTCTTCGTCATCGACGATCAGTAATTTCATATACAATTCTCCAATCGAGCATAGCTTTATAGCTTCGTAAATCGGACGTTTACAGCTCTGTTTATATTCCCAGAAAACTGTAACGTCAGCGTTATCATTATAGCATAAAGTATATAGAAATACGAGAATGGGACAATGGTTTATGAGTAATATTTTACAGGGAAAAGAAGAATATTTTACCCTTATCCAAAAATATTCCCATTATCAATCTGTGGGCCGGATGATAGAATATAATCAGATTAAAGGAAAGGGAGGAGAAAGAGCCGTGTCAGAATATGTTCTTGAATTAAAAGGTATTACGAAGATATTCCCCGGTGTCAAAGCTCTGAATAATGTACAGTTCCAGCTCAAACCTGGCGAAGTTCATGCGCTGATGGGTGAGAATGGTGCTGGTAAATCTACGTTTATCAAGGTTATTACCGGAGTACATAAGGCAGAAGAGGGTGAGATGTTCTTAAACGGACAGAAGGTTGACTTCAAAGGTCCGAAGGATGCCCAGGAGGCAGGTATCGCTGCCGTATATCAGCACCCTACATCATATCCGCATCTTACAGTAGCCGAAAATATTTTTATGGGTCATGAGATCATTAAACATCATATGATCCAGTGGAAAGAGATGAATCAGGAGGCAAACAAGTACCTGAAGGAGCTGGATGCAGACTTTGACGCAACAGCAGAGATGGGTACACTTTCTGTTGCACAGCAGCAGATGGTCGAGATCGCCAAGGCACTTTCCACAAATGCGAAGATCATCATTCTGGATGAGCCGACAGCAGCACTTACCAGAAACGAGTCCGAGAAGCTTTACACACTGGTTGACAAGCTGAAAGAGAATGGTGTTTCCATTATCTTTATCTCCCATCGTTTCGAAGATATGTACCGTCTGGCTTCCAGAGTTACCGTATTCCGTGATTCCCAGTACATTGGAACCTATGATGTAGATGGAATCACAAACGCAGATCTGATCAAGGCAATGGTTGGTCGTGAGATTAACGATCTGTTCCCGAAACCGGAAGTGAAGTTTGGAGATGAGATGCTCCGTATCGAACATCTTTCCAGAATAGGATTTTTCAAGGATGTTTCTTTCAATGTACATGCAGGCGAGATCGTAGGTCTTACCGGTCTGGTTGGTGCAGGACGTACAGAGGTTATGGAAGCTGTCTGTGGAATTACCCGTCCGGACGAAGGAAAAGTTTTCCTTGAGGGAAAAGAAATTTATATCAAGACTCCGTCTGATGCAATGGAAAAAGGTATCATCCTTCTTCCAGAGGACAGACAGAAACAGGGTCTGGTTATGAGCTGGGGACTTGGAAGAAACGTAACACTTCCGATCATCAGCAAATATGCAAAATCCGGATTTAACGATGAGAAGGCAGAAAGAGAACTTTCCAAGAAACTTCTTGAGGAAGTAGATACCAAGGCAGTCGATATCTTCCAGCCGGCAAGCTCTCTGTCTGGTGGTAACCAGCAGAAAGTTGTTGTTGCGAAAGCTCTTGCTCAGGAAATGAAAGTAGTTATCATGGATGAGCCGACAAAGGGTGTCGATGTCGGAGCCAAAGCTGAGATTTATGCGATCATGGGAGACCTTGCAAAGAAAGGATATGCAATCATCCTGATCTCTTCCGAGATGCCGGAGATCCTGGGTATGGCGGACCGTATCATTGTTATGTGTAATGGCCGCAAGACAGGAGAACTGAACAGAGGAGAGGCAACACAGGAGGGAATCCTTGAGCTGTCCATGGAAAAGAGCACTGGAAAGGGGACTAAATAATGGAAAAGAAATCTGTCATCAAGAAGATTACAGGCTCCCGAGAGGCTCTGCTGGCAATTATCGTAATCGTGCTGTTTGCAGTTGTCACAGCGATCAGCCCGTCATTCCTTACGCCAAAGTCACTCATGGAGATGCTGAAAAATAATGCAGTAACAATGGTAATGTCACTTGGTATGTTATGTGTCATGCTGGTAGGCGGAATTGATATTTCCATTATGTCAACTCTGGCACTTTCCGGTATGTCCATCGGTATGCTTCTGAAATACGGACATATCACAAGCACATTACTTGCTTTCATCATTGCAATGGCAATCGGTATTGCCTGCGGACTGGTTGTAGGTCTTGTAATTTCAAGAGCAAACGTTCCGCCGATCATTGCAACCATGGGCTTTATGTACATCTACAGAGCAATGGGATATCTTGTTTCTCACGGTGGTGAGTGGGCAAGTGCCGCAGCTCTCGGTGATTTTAAGAATTTTGCCACCACAAATTTCCTTGGAATCAACAAGGTAATCTGGGTGATCATCGTATGCTACGTAGTATTCTTCTTCTTTATGAAATGGACAAGAACCGGTCGTAGGATCTACGCAGTAGGAAGTAACGCAAGTGCAGCACAGGTTTCCGGTATCAATGCAAAGAATATCAACCTTCTTGTATATGTGATCATGGGATTCCTCGCAGGTCTTGGCGGAGCACTTCAGGTATCTGTTTATGCTTCTGCAATGCCTGATATGCAGTACGGTGGTGAGATGGATGTTATCGCAGCCTGCGTTATCGGTGGTGTAAGCATGAGCGGTGGACGTGGAACCGTAGTAGGTGCATTCCTCGGTTCCATTATCCTTGCAACGATCGCAAAAGCTCTTCCGCTTGTAGGTATCAGTTCACTGTGGCAGAACATGATCAAGGGTGTTATCATCCTGGTAGTAGTTGTGATCAACGTTGTTCTGCAGAGAATCGCAGATAAAAACGCATTAAAGGGAAGGGAGATGTAAATCATGGCTGGAAAATCTGGAAGAAGTATTAACAATGTGCCGGAAAATCCGATGAAACACATCATATTCAGTTGGGAAGGCATCCTGGTCATTCTCTTTATCCTGGTAAATATTTTCTGCGCATCATTTTCTGAGTTTTATAATATGAAGAGTGTTCTTCGTCAGATGCCGGTTTACCTTGCAGAGGTATTCATGATGTTTCCAATGGCGTACATCCTGGTATTAGGCGAGATTGATATTTCCGTAGGTGCGATCGTGTGTCTCTCCGCTACCTTAAGCTGTATGGTCTGCAACACAAACGCTCCGTTCATTGTAGTAGTACTTACAGCACTGGTTGTTGGTGCCCTCTGTGGTGCGGTTAACGGATTTATCCTTACCCGTTTCAAGGAGCTGCCTCCAATGATCGTAACACTGGCAACACAGATCATCTTCCGTGGTATCGCTGAGGTAACACTTGGAGCCGGCGGAAGTATTGCGATCACAAACACAGATGGCTTCCGTGCTATCGGTGGAAAGGTTGGAAATATTCCATATATTCTTTTCCTGGTGCTGATCCTTGGTGTACTTTTTGCGATCTTTCTTGGAAAGAGTACATTTGGACGCCGTACATATGCGATCGGAACAAACCGTGTGGCAGCTTATTACGCAGGTGTTCACGTAGAGAAGATCCGTTTCATCATCTACACAGTTATGGGACTTATGTCCGGACTTTGCGCAGTATTCCTGGTATCCTCTTCCTACGGTGCAAATACAACAACCGGTAACGGATTTGAGATGGATGCCATTGCAATGGCAGTATTCGGAGGTATCTCCTCCACAGGTGGTAAAGGTAACCTGGCCGGCGGTATCATTTCTGCATTCATCATCGTATGCTTACGAGTTGGCCTTGGACAGAAGAACGTAAATGCTCAGGTGATCCTTCTCATCATCGGTGTACTTCTGGTAGCAGCAGTAGCTCTTCCGAATATCATCGGCGATGTGAAAAAAGCAGTCGCAATGAAGAAAAACTAAATATCACTTTTGAAACTCATATGATTGTTAGCTGCCTCCATTGGTGTAGCGGAGGCAGTAGCATATAAAAAAATTATATTCTTATAGGGAGGAACAACAATGAAAAAAAAGGTAATTAGCGCAATCCTTTGTGGAGCAATGGTTCTTGGTACAGTTTGCCCGGTTCTTGCAGCAGATGACAAATCCGAAGATACTAAGACAGAAGCAGCAGCTGGCGATTCTGCAAAAGGCAAAAAGATCGCTCTGGTTGGTAAAGCAGCCGGTAATGCATTCTTCGAGATCGCAGCGAAATCTTTCCAGGAGACAGTAGAGGCTGAAGGCGGCGAGGTTCAGGTCGTTTATCCTGAGACAGCTACAGCTGATGCGCAGATCAAGGTTCTTGACAACCTGATTTCTCAGGACTTCGATGCAATCTGTATCTCCGCTAACGATGTTAACGCTCTTCAGGCTAAGCTTGAGGAAGCTATGGATGAGGGAATCAAGGTATCTTCCTTCGACTCCGCACCGAACAAAGACAGCCGTGAGATTTTCGTAAACCAGGCTGGTACAAAAGAAGTTGCTCAGGCACTTATGGATGCAGTTCTTGATATTTCCGGTGGTGAGGGACAGTTCGCTATCCTTTCCGCTACATCTCAGTCCGCTAACCAGAACGCATGGATCGACGCGATGAAGACCATCATGGAAGGCGATGACAAATACAGCAAGCTTGAGCTTGTAGACGTTGTATACGGTGATGATGAGCCGCAGAAATCCACAGACCAGACAGCAGCTCTTCTTCAGAACTACAAGGATCTGAAGGTTATCTGCGCACCTACAACAGTTGGTATCGCAGCAGCTGCTAAATATCTTCAGGATAACGGATCTTCCTGCAAGCTGACAGGTCTTGGACTTCCATCCGAGATGCAGGAGTACACAGGTGATGATGATTCTCATTCCTGCCCATACTTCTATCTGTGGGATATGCAGGGCCTTGGAAAACTCAGTGCTTACACAACAATCGCTCTGATCAACGAAGACATCACAGGTGCTAAAGATGACAAATTCACAGCTGGTGACCTTGGTGACTACACAGTAACAGAGGCAGATGACGGCGGTACAGAGGTTGTTCTTGGTGCACCTCTGAAATTCGATACAAGCAACATCGAGGAGATGGCTAAGCTGTACTAATCAATCCTCAGATTGACTGTATAATCATATGATAAATCCTTTTGGGACAAGGCGGAGTCTTCGGACTCCGCCTTGTTTCGTATATTTGAATTTGGTGTATAGAAGGTTTCCGAAAAAATTTCAGTCTTTTGATTCTGGTTGTACTCTTATGGCTGCGGTGTTAAAATGAGGACAGCAGAATAGAAAACCATGAACAGATGAAGGAGCAAAACACATGCAGCAGGCATTACTGGATCAGCTGAGAAAGATCACAGAGGAAGAGAGAAAAATCCTGGATGGAGAAGCAGAGGTGGATAGAGATCTCTACACATCCGGTCGGGACTTTACTGTGGACAGCCGTAAAATGCTGAAAGAAGGCAGGCTGATCGCTGTGCGTACACACACCCGTTTTGTGTATTTTCCGGCTCACAGGCATAATTTTGTGGAAGTGCTGTATGTGTGTGAGGGATCTCTGACTAATATCATTGACGGAAAAAAAGTCATAGTTAACAAAGGCGAGCTGCTTTTTCTCAATCAGTTTACGAAGCATGAGATTCTGAAAGCGGGGCAGAATGATATTGCGATCAATTTTATGGTGCTGCCGGAGTTTTTTGATGTGGCCTATTCCATGGCGGGCAATGACAATATGCTGGCAGATTTTCTGGTGAATGTCCTGCGACAGGATGAAGAGCGTGGGGAATATCTTCATTTTAAGGTTGCGGAAGTGCTGCAGATCCAGAATCTTCTGGAAAATATCATCTATTCTCTTGTAAACGGTGAGGAGAACAGAGAGCGGATCAATCAGACCACAATGGGCCTGATATTCATGTATCTGATAGAATCGGTGCAGTATGTGGAGATGCGTCTGCCCAATCAGTACGAAAATATGATCTCTATGACAACACTGGATTATATTGAACAGAAATACCGGACTGCTACGCTGACGGAGCTTTGTGGTCGTCTGCATCTTCCCATGCATGTCCTCAGTAAGATGATCAAGAAAAGCACAGGGTTTAATTTCAAGGAACTTCTTCAGAGAAAACGTCTGAACAAGGCTGTAGAGCTGATGTGTGAAACAGATCTGCCTGTCAGTGACATCATTGCGGCTGTAGGCTATGAAAATAACAGTTATTTTCATCGGGTATTCAAGGAACATTATCACATGACACCACGGGCGTTCCGGGTGAAAAACAGTGAGAAAGAACAGGTGAGGCTGTAACAGCCTCACCTGTTTTTTTAAATATCATGGAATTGTCCGATCTTGTTTTTGATCCGCTGCATTTCGTTATCCATATCGATCACAGTGCGGGCGCAGTTCAGCAGTTCATTGCTGACATCCTCATAACCGTCCATTTCTTCGATATTCTGCTTGTAACGCAGCTGATGCTCCAGAGTTGCCCAGAAATCCATACCGTTGGTACGGATCTGGATCTCTGCACGCATGGGAGTTTTTCCCTTGGAGAAGAATACGGGGATTTCCACGATCATGTGATAACTGCGGTAGCCGTTTGGCTTTGGATTTTTGATATAGTCCTTTACCTGGATGACGGTAATGTCATCCTGCCTGGTGATCAGGTCTGCAATAGTGTAGATATCATCGATAAAGGCACAGACAACACGGATGCCTGCCACGTCATTCAGCTGATTCTGAATATTCTCCGCAGTAAACTCATAGCCGAGCTTTTTGAGCTTTTTGTAAATGCTTTCCGGCTTTTTGATCCTTGTTTTGATGAAGGAGATCGGGTTACGTTTATATTCCAATGAAAATTCATCGTTGAGGACTTCCAGCTTGGTGCGTACCTCACGGACCGTACATCGATACATCATCATCAGATCATTAAATTTTGCGGAATTTTTGATAAAAACCTGTGGATCAGGGGTATCCAGCCAGGTGTTTGTATTTCTTTCAGCCATAGTGTTTTTCTGGTGAAACTCCTTTCTTATGTAATATTTATAACAATTACTTTCATACAATTATAGAACAAAATGATATTTTTTTCAACATTTGTATTGACATATCAGAAAAGCTGTGCTATTTTATAGAAAAAGTTTAATTAAGTAAACCACTAAACCACTAAACCGTTGAAGCGGAGATAAAGATATTCATGCGCGCACAGAGAGTCCGGGAGGGTGAGAGCCGGGTCGAGAGGCAGTTTATCAAATGGACCGCAGAGGGCACAGGGAAAGATATTTTCGGGTATCAAGTATTCTGTGACGTGAGGGCATACGTCAGTTGCCGGGAATATGAAGGTATTCCGCCAAGTGCACGGGTCAGACCGTGAATCAGGGTGGCACCGCGGGTGATTTTGAATTTAGAGCTCGTCCCTGACAGAACCAGATTCTGTCGGAGACGGGCTTTTCTTTGATTTCATGAGCAAGCAGCGAATGCAGATCACGAATGTCCCGTCCTCCGGTAAGGAATGAAAAACTCAGGAGGGCCTGTATATGTATCCAACATTAGAAAAAATCAAAGAACTCGCACAGTCAGGCGAATACCGGCGAATCCCTGTATGCAGAGAGCTGTATTCCGACCGCTATACACCCGTAGAAGTCATGAGGACCTTACGCACAGCCAGCAGACATTGCTATCTTCTGGAAAGTGCCAGCCAGACAGAGGTATGGGGACGCTATTCCTTCCTGGGATATGAGCCATCCATGGAGATCACCTGTACAGACGGAAAGCTTCAGATCCGCAGGATCCATGAGGACGGAACTGAAGAAAAAACCGTACAGCAGGCGAAGCATCCGGGAGATGCTATTCGGGAGATCCTGAAAGAATACAAAAGCCCGGTGCTGGAAAATATGCCGACCTTTACCGGAGGTCTGGTAGGATATTTTTCCTACGATTATATTAAGTACAGCGAGCCGAAGCTGAAGCTTACCGACGAGACAGTACAGGATTTTCGGGACATGGATCTGATGCTTTTTGACCAGGTGATCGCCTTTGACCATTACAGACAGAAGGTGCTTCTGATCACCGGTGTGATGACGGATGATCCGGAAAATTCCTATCAGAAGGCGGAAGCAAAATTAAAAGAGATGGCAGATCTGATCCGAAACGGAAAACAGAAGGAATTTCCGTCTTTGAAACTGAAATCTTCCATTGAGCCGCAGTTCCCGAAAGCAAAATACTGTGAGATGGTTGAGAAAGCGAAGCATTACATACACGAAGGAGATATTTTCCAGGTGGTGCTCTCCAATCCGATGCGAGCGAAAGCAGAGGGAAGTCTGTTTGATACATACCGTGTTCTCAGGGCTACCAATCCTTCGCCGTATATGTTTTATTTTTCCAGTGATGATATTGAGATTGCAGGAGCCTCCCCGGAAACACTTGCCAGGCTTGCAGGAACAGAATTAAGTACCTTCCCGCTTGCAGGAACAAGACCAAGAGGCAAGACAAAAGAAGAAGACCTGGCGCTGGAAAAAGGACTCCTGGCTGATGAGAAGGAACGTGCCGAGCATAACATGCTGGTGGATCTTGGTCGAAATGATATCGGAAAGATCAGTAAGATCGGTACCGTGAACGTAGAAAAATATATGTGCATCGAGCGTTTTTCTCATGTGATGCATATTGGTTCCACAGTTACCGGCCAGATCCGGAATGACAGGGATGCGGTGGATGCAGTGGATGCCATCCTTCCGGCAGGAACACTTTCCGGAGCACCGAAATTCCGTGCCTGCCAGATCATCCAGGAACTGGAACAGAGCAAGCGAGGCATTTACGGCGGTGCTATCGGATATCTGGATTTTGCCGGAAACCTGGATACCTGTATTGCCATTCGCCTGGTTTATAAGAAAAACGGTGAGATCTGTATCCGGTCAGGAGCAGGGATCGTAGCAGACAGTATTCCGGAAAGTGAATTTCAGGAGTGCTGCAACAAGGCAAGAGCCGTTGTACAGGCAATTGAAACTGCACAGGAGGGACTGGAATGATAGTACTGATCGATAATTATGATAGCTTTTCCTACAATGTTTACCAGCTGATCGGTTATGTGGAGCCGGATATCAAAGTGGTAAGAAATGATGAAGTGACCATCAAAGAGCTGGAGGCCATGAAGCCGGAGGCATTGATCCTTTCCCCTGGTCCGGGAAAACCGGAGGATGCGGGAATCTGTATTGAATCCATAAAATATTTCAAAGACAAGCTGCCGATCCTGGGTATCTGCCTTGGACATCAGTCCATCTGTGAAGCCTTCGGAGGGACAGTATCCTACGCAAAAGAGCTGATGCACGGAAAGCAGAAAGAGATACATAAAGTTGGAAAGAGCCGGATGTTTGAAGGACTTCCGGAAACTTTTCCGGCAGCCAGATATCACTCACTGGCAGCTATCCGGGATACTTTACCGGAGAAACTGGTTGTTACCGCTGAGTCTGAGGACGGAGAGGTGATGGCACTGGAGCATAAAGAATATCCGATATTCGGATTACAGTTCCATCCGGAATCTGTTATGACACCGGATGGAAAAACAATGATCGAGAACTTTATGAAGGTTATCAGAGACAGATAAGACCGAGAACAGCAATCCATAAAAGATAGAATCGTTACAGAACAGGAGGAAACAACAATGATCAAAGAAGCAATCATCAAGCTTTCAAAAAAAGAAGATCTTACATATGACGAAGCAGAAGCCGTAATGAATGAGATTATGGACGGAGCGGCAACACCGGTACAGATGGCATCCTACCTTACTGCACTTTCCCTGAAAGGAGAGACTATTGATGAGATCACTGCATCAGCAGCCGGAATGCGTGCACACTGCATCAAGCTTCTCCACGATATGAATGTTCTGGAGATCGTAGGAACCGGTGGTGACGGAGCAAACTCCTTTAACATTTCCACGACATCTTCTCTTGTGATCGCAGCAGGTGGCGTTCCGGTAGCAAAACACGGAAACCGTGCAGCATCTTCCAAGAGCGGTGCAGCAGATGTTCTGGAAGCACTTGGCGTAAAGATCACCATCCCGCCGGAAAAAAGTGCAGAGATCCTGAAAAAGATTAACATCTGTTTCCTGTTCGCCCAGAATTATCATATTGCCATGAAATATGTGGCACCGATCCGTAAAGAGCTGGGAATCCGCACGGTATTTAATATCCTCGGACCATTAAGCAACCCGGCAGGCGCAAACATGGAGCTGATGGGAGTCTTTGACCAGTCTCTGGTAGAGCCGCTGGCACAGGTTATGATGAAGCTTGGCGTGAACCGCGGAATGGTAGTTTTCGGGCAGGATAAGCTGGATGAGATCTCCATGAGCGCACCGACTTCTGTGTGCGAGATCAAGGACGGATGGTTCCAGTCCTATGAGATCACACCGGAGCAGTTCGGCTATACACGCTGCAGCAAAGAAGATCTGGCAGGCGGCACACCGGCAGAGAACGCAGAGATCACAAAAGCCATTGTAAACGGAAACGAAAAAGGCCCGAAGCGTCAGGCGGTCTGCATGAACGCAGGTGCAGCACTTTATATCGCCGGAAAGGCAGAGAGCCTGGAAGCCGGCGTAAGAAAGGCTGAAAACCTGATCGACAGTGGTGCAGCTGCTGCTAAGCTTGCGGAATTTATCAAATTAAGTAACGAGATTTGAAAATAATAGCGGCAGAAGAGAAATCGGCAATCCCTATCGGAAGAGATACGAACGGAAACATTAATCGGTCAGACTTCTTGAAATTGCCGAATGAGAGTTGAACTGAAATATCAAGGAGACAAACAAAGAATGAGCGAAAAAAACATTCTGGAGGAAATCGCAGAAAAAACAAGAGAACGTATCCGGAAGGAAAAACTTCAGTTTCCCCTGGATCAGCTGAAAATCCTGGCAGAAAAAGCACCACAGCAGCCGTCCTTTCTGGAAGCGTTGAAAAAGCCGGGTATGTCCTACATCTGTGAAGTAAAAAAAGCTTCCCCCTCCAAGGGGCTGATCGCACCGGAATTTCCGTATCTGGAAATTGCGAAAGAATACGAGGCAGCAGGTGCATCTGCGATCTCCTGCCTCACAGAGCCATTTTATTTCATGGGAAGTGACACTTATCTCCGTGAGATCACAGAAACAGTGGATATTCCGGTTCTTCGGAAGGACTTCACGGTGGATAAGTACATGATCTATCAGGCAAAAGCATTCGGTGCATCGGCTTTACTTCTGATCTGTGCTATCTTAAATGACCAGGAACTCCTGGAATACCGAGAGCTTGCAGAAACTCTGGGAATGGATGCACTGGTGGAAGCTCATGACGAGAATGAAGTGGCAAGAGCATTAAAGACAGGTGCAAAGATCGTCGGTGTAAACAACCGTGATCTGAAAACCTTTAAGGTTGATATGAATAACAGCATCCGTCTTCGAAACCTGGCACCGGACAATGTGGTATTTGTGTCTGAGAGCGGAATCAAAAACGCAGGTGATATCGCTATCCTGGAAAGAAACCGGGTAGGTGCAGTCCTGATCGGTGAGACCCTGATGCGAAGCCCGGATAAGAAAGCTGCATTGGAAAATCTGAATGGTGGAGCGCTTGTATAAAGGCCAAACGAAAGAATAGAGCAAATAAGTAACAGAGCTGACCAGCAGCAAATAGTAACGAAACAGGAAGGGGCAGGGTCAGACAGAAAGGGCAGGATTGGCTGAATATGAGAGAACAACCGTTGAAACATGGGAGCAGAACCAGGATCAAGATCTGCGGCCTGACCCGCCCGGAAGATATCCAGGCAGTTAACCAGGCTAAACCGGACTTTGCAGGATTCATTGTAGAATTCCCAAAAAGCAGAAGAAACGTCACCGTGGAGCAATTGAAGGCTCTCCGGGAAGAACTGGATGATAGCATTTTGCCGGTAGGCGTATTCGTCAATGCACCGGTGGAGCTTCCCGCACAGCTTTTAAACGAAGAAACCATCGCACTGGCACAGCTTCACGGCCAGGAGGACGAGAATTATATCAGACAGCTTAAGACCATGACAGACCAGATTCTGATAAAGGCTTTTTCCATAAAAACAGAAGCAGATATAAAGAAAGCGGTCCGTTCGGAAGCAGACTATATTCTGCTGGATCAGGGCGCAGGAGGAACAGGAGAAACTTTCGACTGGAGTCTGGTACCGGCGATCAAACGTCCCTGGTTTCTGGCAGGAGGTCTGGGCTGTGAAAATCTGGAATCGGCCATACATCTGCTTCACCCCTGGGCAGTAGATTTAAGCAGCAGTGTAGAAACCGACGGTCACAAAGACCCGGATAAAATATTAGAAGCAGTATACGCAGTAAGGAACATAAAGGAGGAAATATAACATGTTAAAAGGAAGATTCGGCATCCATGGCGGACAGTACATCCCGGAAACACTGATGAACGCCGTTCTGGAGCTTGAGGAAGCATACAACCATTACAAAAACGACCCGGAATTCAACCGTGAGCTCACAGAGCTTCTCAATGAATACGCAGGAAGACCATCCCGTCTTTACTATGCGGCACATATGACCGAGGACCTTGGCGGAGCCAAGATCTATCTGAAAAGAGAAGACTTAAACCACACAGGAGCCCACAAGATCAACAACGTACTTGGTCAGGTGCTCCTGGCAAAAAAAATGGGCAAGACCCGTGTCATCGCAGAGACAGGAGCCGGCCAGCACGGTGTTGCAACTGCAACCGCAGCAGCACTGATGGGAATGGAATGTGAGGTATTCATGGGAAAAGAAGACACGGAACGTCAGGCACTGAATGTTTACAAAATGCGTCTTCTCGGAGCAAAAGTCCATGCAGTCACAAGCGGAACCGCAACCTTAAAGGATGCCGTTTCCGAGACCATGCGTGAGTGGACAAACCGTATTGCAGATACCCATTATGTACTGGGATCTGTTATGGGCCCGCACCCGTTCCCGACCATCGTACGTGATTTCCAGGCCGTGATCTCCAAGGAGATCAAAGAGCAGATGCTGGAAAAAGAGGGCAGACTTCCGGATGTTGTCCTGGCCTGTGTGGGCGGCGGCTCCAATGCTATCGGAACTTTCTACAATTTCATTGAGGACAAAGACGTTCGTCTCATCGGCTGTGAGGCAGCAGGACGTGGCGTGAATACTGCGGAGACTGCGGCAACCATCGCAACTGGTCGTCTCGGAATCTTCCATGGTATGAAATCTTACTTCTGCCAGGATGAATACGGACAGATCGCACCGGTATACTCCATCTCCGCAGGTCTTGATTACCCGGGTGTAGGTCCGGAGCATGCACACCTTTATGATATCGGAAGAGCAGAGTACGTTCCTGTTACAGATGACGAAGCAGTAGAGGCTTTTGAATATCTTTCCAGAACAGAAGGAATCATTCCTGCGATCGAAAGTGCCCACGCAGTGGCCTATGCGAAAAAGATCGCACCGACACTTGGAAAGGACAAGATCATGGTAGTTACCATTTCAGGACGTGGAGATAAGGACTGTGCGGCAATCGCCCGCTACAGAGGGGAGGATATTCATGAATAAGAGAATTACAGAGGCATTTGCAAACGGAAAAGCATTTATTCCTTTTTTGACCTGCGGAGATCCGTCTCTGGAGGTAACAGAGCAGCTGGTTTATGCAATGGAAGAAGCAGGAGCAGATCTGATCGAGCTTGGGATCCCGTTCTCAGATCCTACCGCAGAGGGACCTGTGATCCAGGAAGCCAATGTCCGGGCATTTGCAGGCGGCGTGACTACAGATAAAGTTTTTTCAATGGTAGAAAAAATCCGTAAAAATACAAAAATCCCAATGGTATTCATGACCTATGCAAACGTAGTATTTTCTTACGGAACAGAGCGTTTTATCAAGAAAGCAGCGGAAGTTGGAATGGATGGACTGATTCTTCCGGATGTTCCGTTTGAGGAAAAAGAAGAGTTTGATGTTGTGTGCAAACAGTACGGCCTTGACCTGATCTCCCTGATCGCACCGACCTCCCATGAGCGGATTGCCATGATCGCAAAAGAGGCGGAAGGCTTTGTTTACTGCGTATCTTCCCTTGGTGTAACAGGAATGCGTACCAGCATTACCACAGATATCGGAGCTATGGTGAAATTAGTAAAAGCTCAGAAAGACATTCCATGTGCAGTAGGATTCGGAATCTCCACACCGGAGCAGGCAAAAAAAATGGCAGATCAGTCAGACGGTGCCATTGTAGGATCTGCGATCGTGAAGCTCTGTGGTGCCTACGGCAAAGACTGCGTGCCGAAGGTGAAGGCTTATGTGAAAGAGATGAAGGATGCGATCAGATAAGTTCCCGGCTGAAATTGGAACACAGATCACAAAGTGTAATAAAAATCTGCTTTATCCCAAAGAAAGGGTAAAGCAGATTTTTTTCTGCTCTGAACAGAGGCCGGAAAAATTGCAGGAAATATCTACTTGACAGTCAGAGACCAAATGATAGATGATATAAAAAAAGGTGAGGAGGAAATTGGGGATGAATCGGGAAGAAGCAAAGAAGAAAGCAGAAGCGCTGGTTGCCAGGATGACTCTGGAGGAAAAGGCCAGTCAGTTAAGGTACGATGCACCTGCAATAAAAAGATTGGGAATTCCGGCGTATAACTGGTGGAATGAGGGACTTCACGGTGTTGCCAGAGCAGGGCAGGCAACGGTTTTTCCACAGGCGATCGGAATGGCGGCAGCTTTTGACCGGAAAAGCGTGGCAGAGATGGCCGGTATCGTGGCAATAGAGGGCAGAGCAAAGTATAATGCATATTCCGTAAACGGTGACAGAGATATTTATAAGGGATTGACGTTCTGGTCTCCTAATGTCAATATTTTCCGTGATCCACGATGGGGTAGAGGCCATGAAACTTATGGGGAAGATCCGTATCTTACAAAAGAACTGGGAGTTTCCTTTGTAAAAGCACTTCAGGGAAATGGGGATACAATGAAGGCAGCAGCCTGTGCCAAACATTTTGCAGTACATTCCGGGCCGGAGGCACTCCGTCATGAATTTGATGCGGAAGCATCCGCAAAAGATATGGAAGAAACGTATCTGCCGGCATTCGAAGGTCTGGTAAAAGAAGCCAAAGTAGAAGCGGTTATGGGAGCTTATAACCGGACAAACGGGGAACCCTGCTGCGGAAGTCCCACATTACAGAAAAAACTCAGAGGCGAATGGAAATTTCAGGGGCATTTTGTATCAGACTGCTGGGCGATCCGTGATTTTCACGAACACCATATGGTAACGGATACAGCCGTTGAATCTGCAGCTCTGGCGATTAATAATGGCTGTGATCTGAATTGTGGAAATACCTATCTTCACATTATGAAGGCATACGAAAAGGGGCTTGTCACAGAAGAAACCATAACCCGGGCAGCAGTGCGGCTTTTTACCACAAGGTATCTGCTGGGGTTGTTTGATGGAAACGAATATGACAATATCTCCTATCTGGAGGTAGAATCTCCCAGGCATCTGGATGCAGCGGAGAAAGCAGCGGAAAAAAGCTTTGTTCTGCTGAAAAATAACGGGATTCTTCCGCTTGATAAAGAAAAACTGAAAACAATAGGGATCATCGGACCAAATGCGGACAGCAGACAGGCGCTGATCGGCAATTATCATGGGACAGCTTCCAGGTATGTTACCATACAGGAAGGCATCCAGGATTATGTGGGAGACGATGTAAGGATCCTTACTTCCAGAGGCTGTGATCTGTTCCGAGACCGGACGGAGCACCTTGCGTTTACCAGAGATCGTATTGCGGAAGCGAAGGTGGTTGCGGAAAACAGCGATGTGGTGATCTTATGTATGGGACTGGATGAGACACTGGAAGGGGAAGAGGGAGACACCGGAAACAGCTATGTATCGGGAGATAAAGAAGATATTGAACTTCCCGGAGTACAGCGAGAACTGATGGAAGCGATCGCAGATACCGGAAAACCGGTAGTATTCTGTCTGCTGGCAGGAAGTGACCTTAATCTGAAATATGCGGCAGAGAAATTTGATGCAGTCATGATGCTGTGGTACCCTGGATGCCAGGGCGGGAAGGCAGCGGCAAGGGTATTGTTTGGAGAAATCTCGCCATCAGGAAAACTTCCGGTGACATTTTATGAAAGCCTGGAAGAACTTCCGGATTTTACCGATTATTCCATGAAAGGCAGAACATATCGCTATATGGAACGAAAAGCACAGTTTCCTTTTGGATATGGTCTGACGTACAGTAAGGTGGCAGTAGATAAAGCAGAGGTCAAAACATGTGGACAGAAGATAAACGTGGAGGTAGAAGTGCAGAATAACGGCGCATATGATACAGAGGATGTTGTTCAGATTTATGTAAAAAATATCGACAGCAAAAATGCCATTCCAAATCCGATGCTGGCCGGTTTTCATCGGATATTCCTGAAGGCGGGAGAATGCCGAAAAATAGAAATCCCAATATGGGAAAAAGCATTCACCGTAGTAGATGAAACAGGAAAACGGATGGAAGAAGGAAAGAAATTTGAAATTTATGCAGGCTGCAGCCAGCCGGATGAAAAAAGCAAAGAACTGACCGGGATCATGCCGGTAAAGATCATCTGGGAAAAATAATAAGAAAATCTAAAGTAACAGGAGGGCGATGCATCAGGTAGCGCCCTCCCTTTATATCTAACGCATAAACAACCGTACCATTTTCTCATAAATCTTCCGATATTTCTGATACCGCATAGGAAGATCGATCCAGGTCTTTTTATCTACAATACTCTTATAATGAGAGAATGTCCGGAAGCCGTCGATGCCATGATAGGATCCCATGCCGCTTTCACCAAAGCCGCCGAAGCCCATATTGCTGGTTGCCAGATGTATGAGGACATCGTTGATACAGCCACCGCCGAAACCACATCGGGAAGTAACTTCCCGGGCATTTTTTTCATCTTCGGTGAAGATATAAAGAGCCAGCGGATGTGCCATGGAATTGATCTTTGTTACGGCACCTCCGAGAGAGTCATAGGTGAGGACCGGAAGTACCGGACCGAAGATTTCCTGCTGCATGACCGGATCTTCGAAGGTTACGTTATCAAGAACCGTCGGCTCGATCTGAAGTGTTTCACGGTTGGAACCACCGCCGCAGACAGTTTTGGAAGGATCGATCAGACTGTTGATACGGTCGAAATGCTTTTCGTTGATGATCTTTCCATAATTCCGGTTCTTCAGTGCTTCTTTTCCATACTGGCGTGTGATCTGTCTGCGAAGCTCTGCGACCAGGGCTTCTTTGATCTCCGGATCACAGTAGATGTAGTCCGGAGCCACGCAGGTCTGGCCACAGTTCAGGAACTTGCCGAATACGATACGTTTTGCCGCAAGGCGGAGATTGGCTGTTTTGTCCACGATGCAGGGGCTTTTTCCACCCAGCTCCAGAGTGACTGGTGTGAGGTGTTCGGAAGCCTTTCTCATGACCTCTTTTCCCACAGACTGGCTTCCCGTGAAGAAGATGTAATCAAAGTGCAGACTGAGAAGATGTGTGTTTTCCGCACGTCCGCCTGTGACAGTTGCAACGTATTTTTCATCGAAACATTCATGGATGAGAAGACGGATCACTTCACTTGTTGCCGGTGAGTAGGCGCTTGGTTTCAGGATGACTGTGTTTCCGGCTGCAATGGCGTCTACCAGTGGTTCTATAGTGAGAAGAAACGGATAGTTCCACGGACTCATAATGAGAACAACACCGTAGGGGGATGGTTTGCGGAAACTGTGGGAATGGAACTGTGCCAGTGGAGTTGGAACGGTCTGTTCTTTTGCGTAGGAGCGGATATTTTTCAGCATATGTGTGATCTCGGAGAGCACCAGTCCGGTCTCACACATATAGCTTTCGAAATTACTTTTTCCAAGATCCTTTTTCAGCGCGGCGTGGATCTGATCTTCGTGTTTCCGGATGGAAGCGCGGAGACGTTTCAGGGCGCTGATGCGAAAATCAAGGTCAAGAGTTGCGCCGGAGTAGAAGTACTGGCGCTGTTTATCTAAAAGCTGGTTGATCTGTTCTTTTTCCATGGAATTGTAGTCCTTTCTGAAAAAACTGTATTCGAAATATCGAAAAAATCTTTCTATGCCAATGGCTGTTTTAGCAATTGCCTGCCGGAGGCATCAGTCTGTAATACAGTGTCTCAAGTTCGCCGGCATCCATCAGCACAGGAACCGGGTACAGAGGATTGGCTTCTTTATCTGCGTAATGGGCAAGCTCCGGGATGTCTGTTTCCTGGATTTCCGGGATATAGTCTCCGATGCCATAGCGTTTTTTCATATCTTTTATTGCATCAATAAACATCCGGGCAGCAGTTTTATCGTCTTCATGTTTATCGCAGAGACCGGCAGTTACGGCAAGGTTGCGGAGTTTGTGAGTGATGGAATCTCCGTATGTTTCCAGTACCATAGGAAGGATCACTGCATTGGCAAGCCCATGTGGAACATTATATTTTCCGCCGAGGGAATGTGCAATTGCGTGGACATATCCAACGTAGGATTTGGTGAAGGCACAGCCTGCGAAATAGGAGGCGCGGAGCATATTTCGTCTTGCTTCAATATTATTGCCGTCTGTGTAGGCGGTATCCAGATTTTCAAAGATCAGTCTGACAGCATCCAGGGCATTTTTTCTTGTGCCAGGTGTAGTGGAATTTCCAATGTAGGCTTCCACTGCGTGAGTCAGGGCATCCATGCCGGTGGTAGCTGTGATAAACGGCGGAAGGCTTAAAGTCACTTTCGGGTCAAGGACTGCGTAGCGTGGGATCAGCGGAAAATCGTTGATGGCATATTTGTGCCGTGTTTCTGCATCGGTAATGACAGCAGCAAGTGTTGTTTCACTTCCTGTTCCTGCAGTCGTGGGGATGGCGATGAGAAGAGGAAGCTTTTTGTGGATCTTCAGGATTCCCTTCATCTGAGCAAGAGACTGGTGTGGCTTGGCAATGCGGGCTGCTGTGGCTTTTGCACAGTCCATACTGGAACCTCCGCCGAAGCCGATGATCGCCTGGCAGTCATTGTCCAGATACATGTGAAGGGCTTCGTCCACATTGACGGTTGTTGGATTGGCAACGGTTTTGTCGTAGATGTGGTAAGAGATGCAGCTTCGCTTCAGTGTCTGCTCCAGTCTTTCTGTAAGGCCAAGGCTTCGGATCCCTGCATCTGTGATGATGAGTACATTGTTATAGTTTCTTTTTTCCAGAACTTCCGGAATACCTTTGACGCTTCCGATGATCTTCGGATTGCGGTAAGGAAGCAGTGGAAGGGCGAATTTAAAGACATTCTGGAAAACCCGGCAGTAAGCTTTTTTTAATGGATTCATGGTAGTTTTCTTTCCTTTTAAAGTCAAATTATTTTATTCTAAATATTATATATAGCAGTTGGAAGGGGAAAAGTCAAGATTGCCGTTTATGGAAGTGTATCGCGAAGCGTGTTGCTGAGAACAGAGTAACCGTAACGTCATAAAAAAGAAAACAGGAAATATAATATTGTCATGGTTGTAAATATCCTTTACACTAAGGGAGTCAAACAGAATCATTATGTAAGGATTGGATATCCAGCGGAAGGCAAATGTCCGCAGGATAGATATTGATCACGGAGGAAATCATGCCAGAAACAGACACATCCGCAAAAAATCCTCTTCACGTATCCGAAGTGGATGATAATTTAAAAGAATTAAGCCCTCACGGTTCCTTTGAGCTGCCGGTGGAAACCTATATGGCGAACTGTGAAATCTTTCATGCACTGTATGACCACTGGCACAGTGAGATGGAGATCATGTATATTGAAAAAGGCAGTGGCTTTGCCAGACTGAACCGGGAGAGCATCCGCCTGAAAAAGGGGGATATCCTGATCGTGAACTGCGGAGTTCTCCATAGTATGCGCACGGATCTTAAGAAGCCTCTTTATTATAAGAGTGTGGTTTTCAGCCTGGGCTTCCTTGCAGGTCAGCCGGGAGATATCTGCCAGGAATGTGTGGTATCACCATTAATAGAAAACAAGGCAGAATTCTGCCATCATATAGAAGAAGGAGATTCCGGATATGAGAAGCTACGGGAAATTTTTCTGGAGATCCATGACTGTCATACGGAGAAGAAGCCATATTTCTATGTGAAGCTGAAAATGCTGTTCTTTGATTTCTTTTATGAGATGCTGACGAAGCATTATATTATCCCGGTAAGCACAGAGCAGAACAAGAGCCTTGCGGCAGTAAAGGAAGTGCTGGATCATATCAGCCTTCACTACCAGGAGAATCTTACCGTTTCAGAGCTTTCCGGACTTTCCAATTACAGTGAGTATTATTTTATGAAGCTTTTCCGCCAGTATACGGGAAAAACCCTGGTGGAATACATCAATGACTTCCGTATGGAGAAGGCGAAGTATCTTCTTACGCATTCCGATGCACCTGTGACGGAGATCGCCATGCAGGTGGGATTTAACAGTACAAGTTATTTTATAAAGAAATTTCAGCAGTCCAATAAGGTTTCACCGCATAAGTACAGGAAGAGTATGAGACAGATCTGAGAAATCTCCCGAAGCAACCGCATATGTATCGGTTATGTTTTTATGCAGAGCTACAGTAAAAAGTGAAAAACAGTCTGACAAATATCTTGCATATCATGACAGGATTGTTATATTTTTGAAAAGAAATGCGTGATATCCTAATATCATCAAAAACAAAGCAAACAACCTTGTAAAAACATATTTCATCCCATCAAGATCCATGAAAGGAGATCAAAATGGAAACATTAAGCAAAGTATTTGAAGACAAATATAACAAAAATGTAAAAGATTGTACAAACGAGGAAATCTATCACGGACTTCTCTCCTGGACAAAGGAGCAGCTGAAGGGCCGCGGCTACCAGGAAGGAAAAAAGAAAATTTATTATATTTCCGCAGAGTTCCTTATCGGTAAGCTTCTTTCCAACAACCTGATCAATCTGGGCGTTTATGATGAAGTTGCGAAATATCTTAAAGAAAACGGAAAAGAGCTTTCCATGATCGAGGAGATCGAGCCGGAGCCATCTCTTGGAAACGGCGGACTTGGCCGTCTGGCAGCATGCTTCCTGGATTCCATTGCAACTCTGGGACTTCCGGGAGAAGGAATCGGACTTAATTATCACCTTGGACTTTTCAAACAGGAGTTTAAGGATCATCTTCAGTTTGAGACACCGAATCCTTGGATCCAGCCGGAGAGCTGGCTTACAGATGCAGGCGTTTCCTATTATGTCCCATTTAAGGGCTTTATGCTGAAATCCACACTGTATGATATTGATGTTGCAGGCTATGAGAACAAAGCGATCAAACTTCGCCTTTTTGATATTGATATTGCAGACGAGAGCATTGTGGGCGAGGGAATCTCCTTTGATAAGAAGGATCTGCTCCACAACCTGACACTGTTCCTTTATCCGGATGACAGCGATGATGCAGGAAGAAAGCTTCGTATCTATCAGCAGTACTTCATGGTAAGCAATGCGGCACAGCTGATCCTGGATGAGGCAACAGCAAAAGGCTGCAATCTTCATGACCTTGCCGATTACGCAGTGATCCAGATCAACGATACACATCCGAGTATGGTAATTCCGGAGCTTATCCGTCTCCTTACAGAGCGTGGAATCGAGTTCGAGGAGGCATGCGAGATCGTATCTCATGTATGCGCTTATACCAACCATACCATTCTTGCAGAGGCACTTGAGAAATGGCCGATCTCCTATCTTGAGGAGGTTGTTCCGGATCTGATGCCGATCATCCGCAAGCTGGACGAGCGTATCAAAGCAAAATATCCGCAGGAAAATCTTGCCATCATCGACAAGAACGACCTGGTACACATGGCACATATGGACATCCACTACGGATTTTCCATCAACGGTGTTGCATCCCTTCATACCGATATCCTGAAGGAGACAGAGCTTCATCAGTTCTATGAGATCTATCCGGAGAAATTCAATAACAAGACAAACGGAATTACCTTCCGCAGATGGCTCCTTCACTGCAACCATCCGCTGACAGAGTACATCACATCCATGATCGGTGACGGCTTCCGCAAGGATTCCTTTGAGCTTGACAAGATGCTTGGCTTCAAGGGAAATCAGGACGTTCTTGCAAATATCCTTAAGATCAAGCAGGATGCAAAGAAGAGATGTGCGGAGTTTATCAAAGCCAACACAGGTGAAGAGATCAATACACACAGTGTTTATGATATCCAGATCAAACGTCTTCATGAGTACAAACGTCAGCAGCTGAATGCACTTTACATCATTGACCGTTACCTGAAGATCAAGGCAGGCGAGAAGCCGCAGCGCCCGGTAACCTTTATCTTCGGTGCAAAGGCAGCTCCGGCATACGTTATCGCAAAGGATATTATCCACCTTCTCCTCTGCTTACAGGAGCTTATCAACAATGATCCGGAGGTTTCCCCGTACATGAAAGTTGTTATGGTGGAAAACTACAACGTAAGTGCAGCAGAGAAGCTGATCCCTGCCTGCGATATCTCCGAGCAGATTTCTCTTGCTTCCAAGGAGGCCAGCGGAACAGGAAACATGAAGTTCATGCTCAACGGCGCTGTAACACTGGGAACCATGGATGGTGCAAATGTGGAGATCAGCCAGCTGGTAGGCAAGGATAATATCTATATCTTCGGAGAGTCCAGTGAGCAGGTTATCGAACACTATGAAAAGGCGGACTACTGCTCCAGAGAGTTTTATGAGAAAGACGAGCGCATCCGTCGTGCAGTAGACTTTATCGTAGGAAACGAGCTTCTTTCTATTGGAAGTGAGGAGCATTTAAGAAGACTGCATCATGAGATCGTAAGCAAAGACTGGTTCATGACTCTTCTTGACTTCGAGGATTATGCAAAGGTGAAAGATCAGGCACTGTCCGATTATGAGGACAGAACCGCATGGGCAGAGAAAATGCTTGTAAATATCGGAAAAGCAGGATACTTCTCTTCAGACAGAACCATCGAAGAGTACAACAGAGATATCTGGCATCTGACACCGGAGAAATAAAACGGTTTTAGGCAGATTGCTCCGGCTCGGAAGAAAAATAGAAAAATAGAAAATAAAAACACCGGCATTCATTGGAATATGTACTGGGGCTGAGATGTCAGAGATGATCTGGCAGCCTGGACAGGACATGTTACAGATGAATGGCCGGTGTTTTTTGTGAAATTGGTTGCGAAAAATTGTTTACGGAATCAGGCAAGCGATACTTCAGGCTTTTCCATGCTTAAATGCCATCATCATCTCCTTGGTAAGGCTGATATTATCTCCTTCATCCGGAATGTCTTTCCGGTTGAACCAGGAGGCCATGGAAAGCTCATCGTGGTCTACAGTCAGAGTGTCGTCGCCATCCAGATCACAGTAGAAGCCAAACAGAAGTGTTCCGGAGAAGGACCATGGCTGGCTTTTGTAGTAGCGGAGATTTTTGACCTTTACGCCGATCTCTTCCATAACTTCACGGTGGACAGTCTCCTCGATGGTCTCGCCAATCTCGGCAAAACCTGCGATCATGGCGTAGCGGGTGTGATTTCGGCCCTCATATTTGGAGAGAATCAGCTTGTCACCGTTGGTAACGCCTACGATCACAGCCGGAGAAAGCACCGGATATTCACCGTTTCCACAGGCAGGGCAGATCATCTTGCGCTCATGTTTATCATGTACCATCGGTTTGCCGCAGCAGCCGCAGAAACGGCGCTTGCTGTACCACTGAAAGAGCTGATATCCGGTGATTCCTGCGAAAGCCAGATACTGTGGCTCCGCTGTGCGGAGAACTCTTGTGATCTCAAACTGATAACCAGGAAGGAGACTGGTGTCAAGATCCGGGATCAGATAAAAATGCTCTTCGTCAATGGAGAAGAGATAGATATAATTCTCATAGAGATTTTCAACTTTTCCTTCCAGCTCTCCAAAGCTTGGAAGAGTCATAGTCTCGCCATCTTTTTTCATAAGGATCTTTCCTTCTTCATAGGCGAGGATGTGGCTTTCTTTATCCGGGGCCACAGGTTTGTACTCATTGTGATAGGCATGTGGTGCGATATCCTGGATCATGATCGATAATTCCTTTCCGAATTTATTGTTTTACAGTGTTTGCTGAGAAATTTTGCCATATAAAATACAGCACGCTTTCTACAGTATAAGCTTACCTTAAGAAAAAGGCAACTCCAGCAATAACAAAAAAAGTTGTATGAGTCAGAAAATCAGTGTAAGATAAATGTATTATATTGTGCAGAAGATGTGAAAGGTCTGAAAATTTTTCTGCACAGAAGGAGAAGATCATGCCAACAACAGAAAAGCCGGGACTGACCCGGGATGCCATTAAATATCTGGCAATTTTTACCATGCTTCTGAATCATATCGCCAACGTGCTTCTGCCGGAAAACACGATCCTGTGGGAAGTGTTTATAGACATTGGCTACTTCACAGCCATTACCATGTGCTATTTTCTTGTGGAAGGTTTTTACTATACACATTCCAGGAGAAAATATGGCGAAAGACTTCTGATCTTTGCCGGGATCTCCCAGGTTCCCTATATGATGGCCTTTGGGAATTCACAGCTGAATATGATCTTTACTCTGTTTATCTGCTTTATGATCCTGGTTGTTCAGGAAAGGATGATGGCAAGTAAATGGAGAATTCCACTTCTGATCCTGCTTCTTTTACTATCCGTTTGTTCGGACTGGGCAATCCTGGCACCGGTTTTTACCATCTGGTTCCATGAGAGCTGGGGGAACAGGAAGAGGATGATAACAGCGTACGGAGTCGGTGCTGCCCTTTTTGTGCTGTTTAACTACAGCTCCTACGTGGAAAAAATGGCAGCCGGACCGGCAATGATCCATGCTCTGTTTTCGGCAGCAGGGATCGTGGCATCAGGAATCATCATCCTGTGCTTCTATAATGGCAAAAAATCCGAAAAAGCACCGAAGTTTTCCAAGTGGTTTTTCTATATTTTTTATCCGGCACATCTGCTGATCCTGAGCATAATCCGTGTTATAGTACAGTAAGAGATAAAATAAAATCTCTCCAATATTTATAAACGGATAGATTGCCGAAAATAAATTTCATATCCACATAAAACATAGTAATTCTGTAAGAAAACAGAAAAATAGCGAAAAAACTCTTGAAAACCCACAAATTATCTGCTATGCTAACTGACATGACAAAGGCGTCTGGAAATTGAGTTTCCAGGCGCTTTTTGCGTTGCAGAAATAAATGAGGGAATCGAGGAGGAATGATTATGAATGCAGGAGATACCGGCTTTATGCTGATCTGTACAGCCTTTGTGTTCTTTATGACACCTGGGCTTGCGTTTTTCTACGGAGGACTGGTCCGCAGGAAAAATGTGGTAAATACCATGATGGCCTGTGGGGCGATCATGGGACTGTCCGTAGTTATGTGGACATTGTTTGGATATTCTCTGGCATTTGGAGGAAATCATGGCGGGATCATCGGAGATTTTCGCTGGTTTGCGCTGAATGGCGTAGGCTGGGAGCCGGGACCTTATGCGGATACGATCCCGCATCTGGTATTTGTGGCGTTCCAGATGATGTTTGCGATGATCACACCAGCACTGATCACTGGTGCCGTGGTTGGAAGAATGCGTTTTAAGGCGCTGTTTTTCTTTATTGCGATCTGGTCTTTGATCGTGTATTATCCAATGGCACATATGGTCTGGGGAGACGGTGGATTTCTGGCAGCCATTGGCTCTGTGGACTTTGCAGGAGGAAATGTGGTACATATCAGTTCCGGTGTCAGTGCACTGGTTCTTGCCATTTATCTTGGACAGAGACGAGGCTATGCAAAAGCAACCTATCGCACACACAATATCCCATTTGTATTTCTCGGAGCAGCTATGCTGTGGTTCGGATGGTTCGGTTTTAATGCAGGAAGTGCGCTGAAGGCAGACGGCCTTGCGGCACATGCCTTTATGACTAGCAGTATTTCTTCTGCCTGCGCACTGCTGACCTGGATGCTGATCGAGGTGATCCGCGAGGGAAAACCGACACTGGTTGGTGCATCCACAGGTCTTGTTATCGGACTGGTAGCCATTACACCGGGAGCTGGTTTCGTACCGGTATGGGCATCCTTTATCATTGGGATCCTGGTAAGCCCGATCTGTTACTTTACTGTGATCCTTCTGAAACAGAAGCTGAAGATCGACGATGCCCTGGATGCTTTTGGCTGCCATGGTATCGGTGGTATCTGGGGAGGAATCGCAACAGGTCTCTTCGGAAAAACTTCCATTAACTCGGTTGCAAAATGGGATGGCCTTGTGTTTGGAGATCACCGTCTGTTCCTGGCGCAGGTATTGAGTATTGTGATCACCATTGCGGTTGCTATTGTGGGAACGCTGATCTGTATCGGGATCGTGCGGATCTTTACACCGCTTCGTGTAGATCCGAAGGAAGAGATGGTTGGTCTGGATGCGTCCCAGCATGGAGAGAATGCATATCCGTCATTTAATGGATTTGACTGATAAGAGTCCATTTCCTGTTAATGTGAATGATGGTGTTAAAGAGGAGATTATAGTATGTTGATTAAAATAGAAGCAATCGTAAGAGAAGAAAAAATGGAAGATGTCAAAGCAGCGTTAAATGAGATCCAGGTTAACGGTTTTACAGTAACCCAGATCATGGGCTGCGGAACACAGCGCGGCTATACAGAATATGTCCGTGGTTCCAAGATCGATGTATTTCTGAAACCGAAGATCAAGTTTGAGATTGTAGTATCATCAGAAGACTGGGAGATTAAAGTTATTGATGCCATTCAGAAAGCAGCATTCACCGGTGATCCGGGCGATGGTAAGATATTCAGCTACGAGATCCGTAACGCTGTTCGTATCCGTACAGGTGAGACCGGATACGATGCGCTGCAGTCGGAATTTCTGTAAATTGTTTTATTAATATGTAAATTATGTGTGAAAGAGTCCTTCGGGAAGTCGCAGAGATATCAGGAGATATAATCTTGAGATTTTTCGGAGGACTTTTTTACCACAGATTTAACAATAGTCTTACGTTGATTTGATGAAAAACAGCATGTGGCCGGTATAATATATAAGATGTACACGAAAACTAAAAATAATAGATAAGGCAGACATGACAAAAAAGAAATCAAAGAAAAAAATAAGAAAAAAACAGAAATCTATTAAAGATGGATTCGAACAGGACCAAGAAGAGCAGGAGAAGGAGAATCCAAAAATGGATGCTCCGGCTCAGAAGTCAGAGCAGAGCAGAGTTCCGGATTCAATAGAACCAGAAAATCAGAAACTGACAGCAGAAAAAACAGCAGCCATCGCATGCTACATCAAGGATCCGGACTACCGCCTCCGCTGTAAGGCGGCCATCGATATCCTTATGGCAAAACTGAAGATGATCAATGCAGAGCTTTCCGGGCAGAAAAAACGTACTGTGATCAGTCAGACTACCAGTCGGATCAAAAGTGCGGAAAGTATTTACGCAAAACTTCTGAAAAAAGGCCTGGAACCGGATTTCGAGACAGCCAGAAAAAATCTGAAAGATCTCATCGGCATCCGTGTAGTCTGTCCGTTTGAGGATGAGCTTTACCAGGTTGCAGAATCCCTGGAAATGCAGAAGGATATCGAGATCGTCCGGATAAAGGATTACATTAAAAATCCAAAGAAAAACGGCTACAAAAGTCTTCATCTGATCGTGAAAGTACCTATCTACTCTGCGGAAGGTGAACAGAAAGAACTGGTGGAAATACAGCTTCGGACCATTGCGATGGATTACTGGTCTGTGTTAGAATATGAATTGTATTATAAAAAAAGAGACAATGCGGAAATTGAAACAGAATTAAAAAAATATGCAGAAGAAATTGCTAATCTGGATCACAGAATGCTGGGATTACGAAATAAAATCGAAAAAATCTGAGCAATCAGCGAATGCGAGATCAGAATGCCTGTTTTATGACAAACCTGTAAAATTACTGCATCAGAAAAGGAGAATATCCCGGTGCTGGAGAAATAAAAGATATTTACACATGAAATTATAAATTAGGATTTATAAAAAATAAAACGGAGAATTCCCGAAAGAAAAATTTAAGGAATTCTCCGTTTTATTATCTGACTGAGCAAACTATGAAGTTATTATTCAATATAGAGCTGTGCAACAAATGGGGCATAAGATATCCAACTGCTTTTTCTCTGCCATAGTTGCATTTCAACTGCAAAGATGACACTTTTCACAGGCGGACGGTGTGGCTGCACAACCGCCGAGAGCAGTTTCACGAAGCTCTGCAGGAAGCTTTTTGCCCACAGTATACATGGCATCGATCATCTCATCCAGCGGGATGAACTGGGGGATACCGGCCAGTGACATTTCGGCTGCGATTAGGGCATTGGAAACACCGGCTGCGTTACGGTTCTGGCAGGGATATTCTACCAGGCCGCCTACAGGGTCGCACACAAGTCCAAGCATGTTCATAAGAACCGTGGAAGCAGCATAAGTACACTGAAGAGGTGTACCGCCAAGAAGCTCCACAGCAGCGGAAGCAGCCATTGCAGAAGCGATTCCGACCTCAGCCTGACATCCGCCAACAGCACCGGCAACTGTTGCATTACGCATGGCAAGATAGCCGATCGCGCCTGCATTAAATAGTGCCTGGCGGATTTTTTTGTCGGAAAAGCCGTAGACCTCCTGAAGAGCAAGCATCATTCCAGGAACGATCCCGGCACTGCCGGCAGTAGGAGAGGCAACGATAAGTCCCATGGAAGCGTTGGTCTCAAGGGTTGCCATAGCGTAGGTGATCCCCTTTCCGAGAACATTTCCGCACAGGCTTTTTCCCAGGTCATGAAATTCGCAGAGCTTTCGGGCTTCACCGCCGATCAGTCCGCCCATAGATATCACCGGATCTTTGATGGGGGAAAAAGCAGCATCCTTCATGATCTCCAGAACACGGTCCATGCGCTGGTCCACGATTTCAGCAGTGGTTTCACCGAGAAGGATCTCACGCTGGCGCATTACTTCGGAAATCGGAAGCTTTTTTTCCTGGCAGAGAGCAAGAAGTTCCTTGGCATTTTTGAAATCCATAAAACACATCCTCCTTTTCCCTACATCTGAACAACCATGACATCATGGATGTTGGTGTTCCGGTGAATGCTTTCTACGATATCTTCCGGGAGATGACCGTCGGATTCCACGATCGTATAGGCTGTGGTTCCTTTGGATTCACGGAAGAGGCGCATGAAGGCAATGTTAATGTTACGTTCACTTAAGCATCTGGTGATGTAGGCCACAACACCGGGAGTATCCTGATGGATCACGATGATGGCACTGTATTCGCCGGTGAAATCCACTTTCACGTGGTTGATCTCCACAATGCGGACCTTGCCGCCGCCCAGCGATTCCCCCCGGACTGTCATTTCCTGTCCCTGTTCATTGACCATATGGATATCTACAGTGTTGGGATGGACATCGGTTTCCGCTTCATTTGGAGTAAAGGAAAAGTCGATCCCCTGTTCCCTGGCAATATCAAAAGAATTCCGTATACGCATGTCATCTGTGGAAAAGCCCATGATCCCGCCAAGGAGGGCACGGTCTGTACCGTGTCCCTTGTATGTTCTGGCGAAGGAACCATAAAGGATGAATTCCACTTTTTTCAGGGGCGGCGTGATCATCTTCTGGGCAAGGAAAGCAATGCGTGCAGCCCCTGCGGTATGCGAACTGGAAGGACCGATCATGTTGGGACCCATAACGTCAAATACACTGATAAAAGACATTTTACTTAAATCTCCTGTGGTGTTTTTGCAATAAATTTCTTATAAATAGTGTCAACGATCACGCCGATGGCGTTGTCACCGGATACATTGCAGGCTGTTCCAAAGGAATCCTGTGTGATATAAAGGGCAACCATGATCGCACAGATGGCACCGTCCGGATCACCGGCTTCCGCTCCGAATACCATGTAAAGGAATGGAAGGGCAGTCATGATGGAACCACCGGGAGCACCGGGAGATGCAACCATGGCAACACCGAGAGTCATGATGAACGGAACGATGATCCCAAGACTGATGGGCAGCTGGTTCATAAGGCAGACTGCAGTAGCACAGGCTGTGATGGTGATCATGGAACCGGCCATGTGGATGTTTGCACAGAGCGGTACTACGAAGTTGCGGATCTGCTCGCACACGCCGTCCTTTTTGGCACATTCCAGATTGACCGGGATGGTAGCTGCGGAAGACTGGGTTCCCAGAGCAGTTGTGTATCCCGGGATCTGATTTTTGATCAGAGTGAAAGGATTCTTTTTGCTGACAGTACCTGCGATCACAAACTGGATCGTAATGCAGATCAGGTGCATGATGATAACAACAAGGAATACCTTCCAGAGGATGCTTAAGATGGCAAAGGTTTTTCCGGAAATAGTCATATCTGTGAAGGTTCCGCAGATGTAAAGCGGAAGCAGCGGGATGATAATGGCATGAAGGACCTTGTCAATGATCTTGGAAAAGTCACTCATTCCGTTATAAAGGCTGTTTCCCATTTCTTTTCCACGCATGGAAGAGAGGCATAGTCCCATGACAAAGGCAAGGGCAACAGCAGAAAGAGTATCCATGACTGGCTCCAGTGTGATGGAGAAAAATGGTGTCAGGGATGCGTCTGCGGTAGCTGCGATCTGATCCAGTGCACCTTCACTCATAAAGTGCGGGAACAGGCTGGATGATACCAGATAGGATGCGGAACCTGCGATCAGAGTGGAGCCATAAGCCAGAGCCACTGTGATCAGGAGAAGCTTCCCTGCACCCTGTGAAAGATCCGCAATACCCATGGTCACATAGGCAAGGATCATCAGCGGGATGACGAATTTCAGAAAGGTACTGAAAAATCCGGAAAGGGTTACAACAAAGCGACAGAAGCCTTCCGGAAGGAACTGGCCGAACAGGATACCTACGATGATGGCAATGATCAGCTTCGGCACAAGTCCGATCTTGATTTTTTTCTTTTCCATTTGGATTCTTTCCTCCTAAGTATGAATTTATTCATTTTGCACAAAAATACGATTGACGTCCTCGTGATTGTATTGTAACATTGACATAAAAATAAGGCAAATTCACAGATTTCATCATCACGATGAAAAAATTTCATAGTAAAAGGGAGAAAATCATGGAAATCCGTCAGTTGGAGACGTTTGTACATGTAGCACAGCTTCAGAGCTTTTCCAGGGCAGCAGAGGTTCTGGGATACACCCAGTCAGCGATCACTGTCCAGATCCGTCTTCTGGAAAATGAGCTGGAAACAAGACTTTTTGACAGAACCGGAAAGCGTGTGGTGCTTACTCCGTCCGGAAAAGAGTTTATGGGGCATGCAAGCCGGATCTTATATGACGTAAATAAAGCAAAAAAGTCAATGAATGACGATGCGGAACTGAAAAATCCATTGCATATCGGGACTATTGAATCTCTCTGCACAGCAAAGCTTCCGGCTGTTCTAAGCAAATTTCGTGAGTTTCACCCGAAGGTAAATATGCAGGTGACTATTGATACACCGGAGCAGCTGATACGGATGATGGAGCATAACGGGCTGGATCTTATTTATATACTGGATACCCCAAGGTGGGACCAGAACTGGGTGAAGGTCATGGAGAAGGCGGAGCCGGTAGTATTTGTGGCCTCTGCAGATTCGGAGTTTGCGGGAAAGACGCTGAAGATGGAGGATATTCTGGAAGAGCCTTTTTTTCTCACGGAAAAGAATGCCAATTATCGGCAGGCCCTGGAGCAGCAGCTGGCGCTTAAGAAGCAGGCCCTGTCACCGGTACTGGAGATCAGCGATACCGCTTTTATCATCCGCATGCTGGAAAAGAACCACGGACTTTCCTTTCTTCCCTATCTGGCTGTGGAGCGGGATATCCGGAAAGGAAGAATTGCCCTTTTACATGTGGAAGATGTGGAGATATCCATGTACCGGCAGATCTTTTACCATAAAAATAAGTTTAAGACGAGAGAGATGGAGGAGTTTATCCGTCTGGCGGCAGAGTGAAAGTCAGAGCTTGTAAAAACAAATAAAATGTGGCACTATAAAAGAAAAACACAGGAGAGAAAAAATGAATCTTATTGAAGAAGCAAAAGCTCTTGGTTTTTCCGACGCAGCGGTCATAAGTACCGATCAGCTTGTATTTGTGCCGGAATACCGGGTTTTCTGCGAGGACAATCTTTGCGGGAATTATGATAAAAACCCGGCATGTCCACCACAGAGCGGCACTGTAGAGGAGATGAAAGAGCATGCGCTGAAATACGAAAAAACGCTGATACTCCAGACAATGCAGGATGGCCTTATGGACTACAAAAAGGCAAAACTTGCTCATAACAAACTGACAGAACAGCTGGCAGGGAAGATGAAAGAAGAGGGAATAACTGATCTTCTGATCATGAGTGCGGGGCCTTATAAACATAATTCCTGCATGTCCGCTTACTGTGTGGATGCACAGAAAATGGCAGACGCTGCAGGAATGCTATGCTGGACCAGCGACGGAATGATCCGTTATTTTTCCCAGGTTCTTTTCCGTGGGTAAGATGAAGGATTTTGTAAAGGAATATGGGAGAAATAGATGGAATTTTACGAATGCGAGTATCCGTTGACAGAAACAGAAAAAACGTGTAGAGTTTAAATAAATGTAATTACATAAAAAGAATCAGCAGGAGAAAAACCAGAATGGAAAAATCAACAGTTTATTTCACTGATTTTCGTTGTCCGGTGGGAACCAGCCAGCTGGACAAACTGAAAAAACTCTGCGTTGCCGCAGGAATCAAAGATATCGATATGGATGGAAAATTCGTAGCCATCAAGATGCATTTCGGAGAGCTTGGAAATATGGCATTCCTTCGTCCGAACTATGCAAAGGTAGTCGCAGATCTTTGTAAGGAGCAGGGCGGAATGCCGTTCCTGACAGATTGTAATACTCTTTATCCGGGAAGCAGAAAGAATGCACTGGAGCATCTGGACTGTGCAAATCTTAACGGATTTAACACGATCACAACCGGATGCCAGATCATCATCGGTGACGGAGTTCGAGGAACCGATGAAGTAGAAGTTCCGGTAGTAAACGGAGAATACTGCAAAACTGCCCTGATCGGACATGCTATCATGGACGCAGATATTTTTATCAGTCTCAGCCATTTCAAGGGACATGAGACAACCGGCTTTGGCGGTGCTCTGAAGAATATCGGTATGGGATGCGGAAGCCGTGCCGGAAAAATGCAGCAGCATGCCAGCGGAAAGCCGGCCATCCATGAAGATGTCTGTCGTGGCTGCCGCCGTTGTGCGAAAGAGTGCGGAAGTGATGCGATTACATATATAAACAAGAAAGCAGTTATCGATTACGGTAAATGCAAAGGCTGTGGCCGCTGTATCGGGGCCTGCAGCTATGATGCCGTATACAATCCGAATAGCAGTGCAAACGAGCTTCTTGACCGCAAGATGGCAGAGTATGCACAGGCTGTCTGTCACGGACGTCCCCATTTCCATATTGCGCTGGTACAGGATATCAGCCCTAACTGTGACTGCCATGGTGAAAATGATGCGCCGATCCTTCCGGATATCGGAATGTTCGCAAGCTTTGACCCGGTTGCACTGGATCAGGCCTGTGCAGATGCCTGCCTGAATGCAACACCGATCGCCAACAGCCAGCTTGGAGAGCATCTGGCAGAGCCGGGATGGCACTGTCACCATGACCACTTTAAGGATTCCAATCCGAATATTGAGTGGAAGGCAACTCTGGATCAGGCAGAAAAGATCGGCCTGGGAATCAGGGAATATGAGCTGAAGATAATCAAATAAGCAACAGAAATCATAGAAAATCACGAAAGCACGCCTGTTACATGGCGTGCTTTTTGCGTAAATAAAGAAATATAAAATGAAAAAACGTAATAAGCGGAGCTAATGTGCAGGAAAACGTGCAGATCGTGTGTACAGAAACAGGCTGCATTCTGTGAGCAGAGAATACAGAGCAGGCCTGAAATCTTTTTCAGAGGAGGAAATTATGAAAGGAATACAGAAAAAACAGCGTCTGCTGACTATGATATTCGGAGCTTTCGCGATCTTTTTTACCGGATATCCCCATGTATGGTCTATTTACCAGCCCTATGTGATGGAGCAGGCAGGCTGGAGTCAGGGACAGGCATCCATGTGCTTTTATCTGGCACTGAGCACCTTTGTATTCGGAAATATCGTAGGCGGAAGGATGCAGAACCGCTTTAAGGAAAAGACGATTGTATGGATCGGAGGCGGGACCTTTGCGGCAGGAATCCTGGCATCCGCATTTCTGATCGTTTCCACACCGCTTCCTATGTATCTCTCCTATGGAGTGATGCAGGGATTTGGTCAGGGAATGATCTATACGGTGATTCTGGCAACGGTACAGAGATGGTTCCCGGACCGTACCGGATTTGCTTCCGGCGTTGTGGTAACTGCCAACGGACTTTGCGGATTTTTCCTGGCGCCGCTGAGTCGAAAGCTGCTGGAGGCAGAGGGCGTGCAGAAAACCTTTCTGATCATTGGGGCAGCCATCGCAGTTTCCTGGATCCTGTGCGGCATCTTTTTTCAGGCACCCGATAAGAGTCTGGTGAACGCAGGTGGCTCTGCGGCAAAGTCCGGAACATCGGAGATGAAGCAGTATACATCCGGAGAGATGATGCGTACAATAAATTTTTATCTTCTTCTTGCGACCATGTTCTTTGGACTGATTTCTTATTTTATGGTTTCACCGGTATCCCAGACCTACCAGATCGACCTTGGGATTCCGTCTGCAGTGGCAGTCAGCGCCGTTATGCTTGGATCCATTGTCAATGCGGGAGCAAGACTGGTGCTTCCGACACTTGCAGATAAAGTGGGAAGGATCGTCTGCATCAAAGGAGTGCTGATCGTGGCAGTGATCGCTATGGGAGTTCTCGCTGTATCAAGATCCCTGGCAGTAACGGTTGCTGTTGTTCTGATGTACGGCTGCTACGGCGGCATCATGGGAAGCTTCCCGTCTCTGACAAGCTCTATTTTCGGAATGAAGCACACCGGGGAGAATTACGGATTTGTCATGTTCGGCATTGTATTTGCAACCTTTGGCGCACCGGCGATCTCCGGTCTGGTGAGCAGTAATGGCTATGAGCTGAACGCCCAGGTTGGAATCCCTGCGAAATTATCGGACACCGGGGTTACGGATGAGTATTTTGCGCAGATGACAGAGGATGCCATGAAAAGCGGAAACATTGCGGTAAATCCTCAGAAAACCGTTCATGAGCATATAAAGTAAATGTAATACAAACATGTTCAGACTGGCAGAATAATTGCAATCATGCTGCCTTTTTTGCTGCTTTCCAGTACTTTTACCTGTCCGTTATGCTGTCTGACAATTTCACTGACAAGTGCAAGCCCCAGGCCGGCACCTCCCATAGCACGGCTTCTTGATTTGTCTACACGGAAGAACGGGGTGAAGATTTTTTCCTGATATTCAGGAGGAATGCCGATTCCGGTGTCGGAGACTTCAAGAAAGACGTAATTGACAGAGGTGGATGTATCTGTTATTTCTTCGGAAGGATGGATATTTACGGTTACTTTTCCACCGGAGTGATTGTATTTGATCGCATTTTCCACAAGATTGTACACAGCGCGATACAGCAGCAGATAGCTTCCGGTAATAATGCAGTCCCCTTCCTGTTGGATCAGTTCAACATCCTTCTGTTCCGCTACAGAAGCCAGGTCGCAGAAAACCTCATCCGTCAGTGCTGCCAGAGAGATCCTTTCGGAACGTTCAACAGTCTGTACACCGGTCATATCCAGGAGGATTTCAGCCAGATGGGAAAGTCGCCCGGTCTGTTCCTGGAGCATGGCAAAAATCTCCTGATAATCCTTTAAAGCAGGTGCTTCCCTGCGGGCAAAAACCTCCAGATTTGTCTGGATAACGGCAAGAGGAGTCCTAAGCTCATGGGCTGCATTGGCAGAAAACTGCTTCTGGGCAGTAAATGCCTCATCCAGGCGTGCGAGCATTTTGTTAAATGAAATTGTCAGGCGGGAAATTTCGTCATTGGTAGCAGGAACTTCAAGAGCCTCTGAAAGGTTCTGGACCTCTATTTGGTTTACCTCCTGGCTGAGTCTGCGAAGTGGAAGTAATGCCTGACGGCTGATAAAATAAGTGCAGATGCTGCTGAGAAGGATGATGATCCCTGTTACCATGAGTCCTTTGGTGAGAAAAAGTTTTTTGGTCAGCTGCAGCTGATCGGAAAGCTCCGGAAATAAGACGGAGGGATTCATATTAAAGGTGATGGGAGTAGAATCTGTGTTATCGATCCGTATCATGTAATCTCCCAGATCCTCCATTCCGGCAACTGCAGACTGGCTGATAAAAAAATACATCAGAATGCAGGTGACTGTCATAAGCAGTGCGGTGATCAGTGTCAGACGCCATTGAAGAGAAAGCTTTCCGGTTATTTTTTTCATTGTATATCCTCCGTTAAAATGTAACCCTGGCCGATCTTATTCTGTATTGGATCAAAGCCGAGAGCCGTGCGCAGCTTTTTTCGAAGAGAAGAAATGTGGACACGAATGGAATTGCTGAGACTGTTGACGCTTCCGTCCCAGATATGCTCGATCATTTCTTCTGGGCTTATGATACGGTTCTGATGAAGAAGGAAATATTCCAGAAGAGAACTTTCCTTTCGGGTCAGAGAAAGAGGAAGTCCATCGATACTGGCCTTTCTTGTACGGGTATCAAAGCTGATACGTCCGCATTGCAGACATACATCCTGCTGGATAAATTTCCTTCGTGTCAGACTTCGGATCCGTGCCTCCAGCTCTTCAAAATGAAAAGGCTTTGTGAGATAGTCATTGGCACCGAGATCAAGCCCTTCAACCTTGTCCTGGATCTGTCCTCTGGCAGAGAGGATCAAAACGGGAGTGGAAGTATCGGATTCCCGAAACTGGCGCAGGATTTCCAGACCATCAACGCCTGGAAGGTTCAGATCAAGAAGGATGAGATCATAATTTTCCACCAGACATAATTCCAGTCCTTCATCCCCGTCAAAACATGTGTCCGCTTCATAGCCATCCATGCGAAGTCCCTCCGCAATAGACTGGCAGAGCTGCTTTTCATCTTCGATTATCAATATATGCATAATAAATTCTCCTAAAAAACAGTTGATTTTGCTTTGTTATCTATCATATCATGTATAGCATAAAATTCCTGTAAATTTTTTTATTTCTTAACAGAGATTTTATACAGGGGATGATATAGTAAGGCTACAGAGAGCAAGATTTACATATAAAATATACGTCGGTTCCGGATATGGGCCGGTGATATCAGAAGGGAGAATATAAACAATGAAATTAAGAACACAGAAAATAACAGCACTTATGGCAGCAGCGGTATTAGGAATATCTGCATTTGGAAGCGTACCGGTAACGGCGGCAGAAAGCACGGAAACAGCAGATATCGGAGAGGCAATGGCGGTGGATGGAGAGGCAGTTTCATCAGATCTGGTAGCAGGTACATTTAAGCCTTCCGACGTAACCTGCAAGGCACAGGATTCTTATGAATATCCGTTTCTGGGACTGAAGCTTTCACTTTCGAAGGAGCTGTTAAATCAGATCAAGGATCAGAGCATTGCAATGCTTACTACGGAAGATTTTGAGAATCAGACCAATGCAGTGACATATGCCTATGTAAGCTGGAGCAAAATGACAGAGGAACAGAAAAATGCCGAAATACAGAAGATGGGAACCGGATATGACGACTGGGTGGCAGGTCTGGACAGAATTGGTACAATTGGCGTTTATGACGAAGCTTCACAGAAAAAACTGGATGAGATCACAGGCTGTACAGAGCATAAAGAGCTTGGAAGCAGCAGTGACGGGAAATACAAATATTATCTGAGCACCAACAAAGATGCAGATGAAAAGCTGACAAAGGAGCTGGAAAAGATCAAAACCGACATTACGGAAATGACACCGTATCAGAATATTTCCGTGTTTGAACAGCCACAGGATACCAGCGTCAACCCGGAGGATGTAAAATCTGTAGGAAAATTTGAAACAACAGGAATAGATGGAAAAACATATACAGAAAAAGTATTCAGTGACTATGACCTGACGCTGGTAAATATTTTTACAACCTGGTGCTCACCATGTGTAAAAGAGATTCCGGAACTTCAGGAGCTTTATAAAGAAATGAAAGAGAAAGGCGTCGGAGTAGCAGGCGTGGTGCTTGATACTACAGATGAAAAGGGAAATCAGGACGAGGAGGCAGTAAAAAAAGCAGGCATTCTTCAGGAAAAAACAAAAGCAGAGTATCCGTTCCTGATACCGGATACTACTATGATGAATGGCCGTCTGCAGGGGATTTCCGCATTTCCTGAAACATTTTTTGTTGACAAAGATGGAAACATTGTAGGTGATACCTATACAGGAAGCCATACACTGGACGAATGGAAGGAAATCGTGGAAAAAGAGCTTAAAAACGTTTCAAAGTAAAAGATGATCATTACGGAGAGTGAAAAAATGATTCGGAAAATAACAGCATCCAGGTGGATCGGACCTGCTCTGGCGGTTTTGGGGATTTTACTGATGATACTGGGAATCTGCAGGGGCGAGGTGTCTGTAGTTTTTACAAAAGCGATCAACATCTGTATGGAGTGTATTGGCATTGGATAATAAGAAGATGAAAATAAATGAATGGCCGCGGCATGGGATCCAGGCATTGTGGGCGGCCCTTACAAACAGTCACATATCAGGGTTTGTGACTGGAAAGATCTATACCGGAAAACTGAAAAATGTCTGTGTTCCGGGGCTGAACTGTTATTCCTGCCCCGGGGCAAGAGGGGCCTGCCCTATTGGTTCCCTTCAGGCTGTGATCGGAAGCTGGAACTTCAAGATGGCATATTATGTAGCTGGATTTCTGATCTTTGTAGGAGCGTTGCTTGGAAGACTGGTGTGCGGATTTCTCTGCCCCTTTGGACTGATCCAGGATCTGTTGAACAAGATTCCTTTTCCAAAGAAGATCCGGACATTTCGGGGAGATAAGCTTCTGCGAAAACTGAAATATGTGATCTTTCTTGTATTTGTGATCATACTTCCCATGTTTGTAGTAGATATCATGGGCCAGGGAGCACCATATTTCTGCAAGCTGATCTGCCCGGCAGGAACACTGGAAGGAGGTATCCCTCTGGTGCTGCTGAACAAATCCATGCGAAGTGCAGTAGGCTGGCTGTACATGTGGAAAAATACAATCCTGGTGATCACTATTATCTTATCAATTATGATATACCGGCCATTCTGTAAGTATATCTGCCCGTTGGGAGCTTTTTATTCGGTATTTAATAAAGTTTCCGTTTTTCGTTACAGAGTAGATAAAGAAAAATGTGTTCACTGCGGAAAATGCAGAAATATATGCCAGATGGAGGTCGATCCGACGGAAAATCCCAACAGTGCAGAGTGCATCCGATGTGGAAGATGTAAAAAGATATGTCCGACACAGGCAATCCGGTGTGGGTTTGCAGGCAAACCCTGATACAGAAAAATACGAAAACGGTACAGCTTATAAAATATAAGGTGTACCGTTTTTTGCAGAAAACTACTTTTCCATATTATCTATCAGTAACATATTCAGCTGTTCCCAGCGCTTCAGATCTTTTTTTGTAAAAAGCAGCTGGTGGCGGAACGCTTCGGTAAGCTCCTGTGGTTTTAAAGTGATCACACATTTGAATGCGCAGGGCATCAGATCCGCACTGGAAATCCCACACAAAAGTCCTGTTGTAAAATCTCGAAGCTCCAGAGGATTAAAAATGTACAGGAGATCTTCTTCCAGTGGGTTATACTGATTTACAAAGGAAAAACGGATCAGCATATCACTGTAAAGAACTTTTCCGGTGTAAAAAATCTCACTGCTTCTTCCGTTGGCAGAAACAGAACAGATCGTTAAGGTTGCTTCGTATTTTCCAGATTCGCCTTTTTTTTCATAAATATCGATGACGCCATCCTTTGTACGCTGATAGCGTCCATCGTAAAAGTAAAAATATAGCCGCTGTGCCTGAAAAAATGGGCTTTTTTGTCCTTTTCCCGGTGCATTGGACGGTTTACTGGCTGTTTCAGGAAGACCAGTGGTAAGCTGGGACATAGATACCTGGAGAATCTGGCTGATCTCATATAAAGTTTCGATATCAACGGAGATATCTCCATTTTCATATTTGCATACGGTAGCTCGACTTTTATGGATGGCATCTGCCAAATCCTGCAGAGTCATCTTTCCGGCTTTTCGGTATTTTCTTATTTGTTCACCTACATAACAGGTAAAATTACTCATTTTGTTTCCTCATACTATCTATTTTTCTTATTAATTTTTATTGTATACGATTATATCGGAAAAACCGGTATTTTGTAAAGTAGTAAGAAACTTTTTTGAAATAAAATTTCGTAAAAAGAAACTTCTGCCATTTGCACTTATCTTTATTTAAGGTAAGATATGGCTGTTAGGCTGAAGGTTTCAGCCTATATCAAATATATATTTGAAGAGGGGAAATTGAAATGAAAGAAAAAGGAAGTAGCTTTTCCGGCTCAATAGGCTTTGTCCTGGCGGCAGCCGGAAGTGCAGTAGGAGTTGGAAATATCTGGAGATTTCCATATCTCTGTGCCAAAGATGGCGGAGGACTTTTCCTGCTGGTTTATCTGGTACTGGTACTGACTTTTGGATTTGTACTGTTGACAACGGATGTAGCACTTGGGAGAAAGACAAAGAAAAATGCATTGAGGGCTTTTGAATCTCTTGATCCAAAGTGGAAATTTTTAGGACATTTAACGTTTATGGTTCCGGCATTGATCATGACCTATTATTCTGTTATCGGTGGATGGATCGTAAAATATTTTTTTACTTATATTATTTCTGATGGGAAAGATGCGGCTTCAGATGTATACTTTACATCATTTATTACATCAGATATTGCACCCGTTGTATTTATGCTGATCTTTCTGGCACTGACTGCCTGGATCGTATTTCGTGGTGTGGAAAAGGGAATCGAAAAGTTTTCCAGGATCATTATGCCGGGGCTGATTCTTCTGATTGTGATCATTGCGATTTTTTCACTGACACTGTCCCATACTGATACGGATGGAACTGTCCGCACCGGTATGCAGGGGCTGGCTGTTTATCTCAAACCGGATTTTCATGGACTGACGGTAAAACGTTTCCTGGAGATCCTTCTGGATGCGATGAGCCAGTTATTCTTTTCCTTAAGTGTATCTATGGGAATCATGATCACTTATGGTTCTTATGTGAAAAATGAAGTTAATTTAAATAAAGCAACAAATCAGATTGAGATCTTTGATACCGGCGTTGCATTTCTTGCAGGAATGATGATCATACCGGCTGTTTTTGTATTTCTCGGAAAGGATGGAATGGCTTCCGGCCCAAGTCTGATATTTATCTCACTGCCAAAGGTTTTTGATGCCATGGGAGTATTTGGCCGTCCGGTGGCAATTGCATTTTTCCTGATGATGGGATTTGCGGCACTGACTTCCTGCGTGTCTGTCATGGAGACACTGGTTGCAAACTGCATGGAACTCTATCACAAACCCCGTAAAAAATGTGTGGTGCTGTCGGAATCTATTCTCTTGTTACAGCAGTGCTGATCTGCCTTGGTTATAACAAACTGTATTTTGAACTTAAACTGCCAAATGGTTCCGTTGGACAGCTGCTGGATGTGATGGATTATATCAGCAACAGTTTTCTGATGCCGTTTATCTCACTTTTGACAAGTATTCTGATCGGCTGGGTGATCGGCCCTGACTGGATCATAGGAGAAGTGGAACGAAATGGGGAACACTTCAAACGGGCAGGGTTATATCGCTTTATGATCCGTTATGTAGTGCCGGTTGTAATGCTGATATTATTCCTGGTATCTACAGGATTTGCAGATTTGATTTCATAAGTGTGGTAATATGTTTATGGCGTCTGGACAGTCGCATTAACGGATGACCAGTACAAGATACGATTAAATAACAGAGGATTTGATGAAAAAAGATATGTACGAATGTTGGAGAGAAAACTAATACATAGAACGGAAATGATTCAGAAAATTAGACTTAACTCACTTTAAAAGTGAAAAAATAATTTGATAATTTCTTGACAAGTACTAATAAATATGTTAGTATTCAATCATCAAATTAATAAAGTCTTCGGTGACTGACGGAGTTGTGGGATAACCACGAGGGAGCCGGAGATTCGATGAGTCGACCGTCTGGGCAGTATTTGAAAAACTTCAGATACTGCTCTTTTTTATGGGATAAAAGATGCAGACGGTTGCAGCGGAGAAAGGAGAACATTATGGGATTTAAAAGTGACATCGAGATTGCACAGGAGTGCACAATGGAGCCAATTACCAAGATTGCAGAGAAAGCAGGTATTGATGACAAATATCTGGAGCAGTATGGTAAATACAAAGCAAAGATCGACTATAATCTTCTGAAAGAAACAGACAAAAAAGACGGAAAGCTGATCCTGGTAACAGCCATCAACCCGACACCGGCAGGTGAGGGAAAAACTACGACAACCGTAGGTCTTGCAGATGGAATGCAGAGACTTGGAAAAAATGTTATGGTAGCTCTTCGTGAGCCATCCCTGGGACCGGTATTTGGTGTCAAAGGTGGTGCGGCAGGCGGCGGCTATGCACAGGTAGTTCCGATGGAGGATATCAACCTTCATTTTACCGGTGATTTCCATGCAATCGGTGCGGCAAACAACCTTCTTGCAGCAATGATCGACAACCATATTTTCCAGGGTAATGAACTGAACATCGACCCGAGAAAGATCACCTGGAGACGATGCGTGGACATGAACGACCGTCAGCTTCGTAATGTAGTAGACGGACTTGGCGGAAGAACAAACGGTATGCCGCGTGAAGACGGATATGACATCACTGTAGCATCTGAGATTATGGCAGTTCTCTGTCTGGCAAGTGATATCAAAGATCTGAAAGAGAGACTTTCCAGAATCATCATCGGATATACTTACGGTAAGGTTGCTGAGCAGAAACCGGTAACAGCAGGAGACCTCCACGCAGAGGGTGCTATGACAGCACTTCTGAAGGATGCCCTGAAACCAAACCTTGTTCAGACACTGGAGCATGTTCCGGCGATCGTTCATGGCGGACCATTCGCAAATATCGCTCACGGATGTAACTCCGTAACCGCTACAAAGATGGCTATGAAGCTTGCTGATTATGCCATCACAGAGGCTGGATTCGGTGCTGATCTTGGAGCTGAGAAATTCCTGGATATCAAGTGCCGTATGGCAGGTCTTACACCAAGTGCCGTTGTTATCGTAGCAACCGTACGTGCTCTGAAATATAATGGTGGCGTTGCAAAAGCAGATCTTAACAATGAGAACCTTGAGGCTCTTGAAAAGGGTATCCCGAACCTTCTGAAGCATGTAAGCAATATCAAAAATGTATACAAGCTTCCATGTGTGGTAGCTATTAACGCATTCCCGACCGATACCAAGGCAGAGCTTGATTTTGTGGAAGCAAAATGCAAGGAGCTTGGCGTAAACGTAGCACTTTCCGAGGTATGGGCAAAAGGTGGCGAAGGCGGAATCAAGCTTGCTGAGGAAGTGATCCGTCTTGTTGAAGAGCCGAATGATTTCACATATGCTTATGAACTGGAAGGCTCCATCGAGGACAAACTGAACCAGATCGTACAGAAGGTTTATGGTGGAAAGAAAGTGGTTCTTACAGCAAATGCCCAGAAGCAGGCGAAACAGCTGGAGGCACTTGGATTTGGCAACTGCCCGATCTGTGTGGCTAAGACCCAGTACAGCTTAACAGACGACCAGACAAAGCTTGGTGCTCCGACAGATTTCGAGGTAACAGTAAGAAATCTTAAGATTTCCGCAGGTGCAGGATTTATTGTTGCACTGACAGGTGAGATCATGACCATGCCAGGTCTTCCGAAAGTACCGGCAGCAACCAAGATCGACGTAGACGAGAGCGGTAAGATCACAGGACTGTTCTAATATAAAGATTTTTTGAGGGGAATTCAGATAGAAAGCGGTAGAGCCTGCAAAAATAGAGGTTCTGCCGCTTTTTCTTATATTGTTGTCTATTGCTCATGGCGGCGGTCCAGCCATTTACAGATGTAGTGGCCAACAATGTTCCCGGCCAGAAGGGTAAAGAACAAAGCAACATATTTCTGCATGGTGTTCACCTCTTTCATTCAGGATTGTATCTGCATTATATCATATTTCGAATGAAAATAATTGACTTTTTGCGGTGAATGGACTATGATGTGTGTAGCTAAAGAAAGTAATTATGCTTATCATGGGCAAAGCAAAACCCCCGGAAGTGGTCGAGACTTCCGGGGGTTTTTGTTTCGTTTATGTAAGGTGGTTTAATCCTTTCAGCTGGAGGTTCGGCAGCAACAGCATTATAGCATGTTCAGAACAAAAATGGTATAATATTATAAATTGTCAAGAATGTCAGCAATCTCCTGCTGCTTGTTGGGATAAAACTCACAATGTAGAGGAAAGTGCAGAGGGGACGCGCATGTGACATTTGCGTTAATTAAGAGGAATCCTATAGAAAAAATTGTAGAGATAAATGAATGTGGGGGGAAATATGGTATACACATGCAAATATAAATCGCTAATCGGAGATATTTTACTTGCCGCAGATGAAATCGGACTTACCGGTTTGTGGTTTGAAGGACAGAAATATTTTGCAAATACACTTCCCAAAGACCATATCCAACAGGAGACGGAAATTCTCACAGAAGCAAAAAAATGGCTGGATGTATATTTCTCCGGTGAAGAACCGAACTTTACTCCACTACTTCATCCGAACGGTTCAACATTCAGAAAGGCAGTGTGGCAAATTTTACTGGAGATTCCCTACGGACAGACGATCACATATGGAGAAATTGCGCGCAGAATTGCAGTGATGAAAAACACTTCCCATATGTCCGCCCAGGCAGTAGGCGGTGCGGTTGGACATAATGAAATTTCCATTATCATTCCCTGCCATCGAGTTGTAGGAACAAATGGAAGCTTGACGGGCTATGCCGGAGGAATTGACAAAAAAATTTCACTTCTTAAGCTGGAACATACAGATATGAGCCGTTTGTTTATTCCAAAGAAAGGAACTGCACTGTAAAACTCAGGCTGAGAGGACGGTCTGGTGCAGGCGTCCACGAAAAGACAGATATTTTATTTATGAAAGCATGCTATGAAAATTGCCAGCAGGATTGCGGAGGAAAGATCATGGGAAAAATACTGGACGAGGATATGATTTACGAGATACTGTCCGTAGTGGAAGAAATACCGGAAGGAAAAGTGGCCTCCTACGGGCAGATCGCACGGCTGATCGGGCGGGATAAAAATTCACGTCTTGTAGGAAAAGTCTTAGGTATGGCAGAATTTTACGGGAAGTATCCCTGCCACAGAGTTGTGAACCATGCAGGGCGTACTGCACCAGGCTGGAGAGAGCAGAAGATGCTTCTGGAAGACGAGGGTGTGGAGTTTAAGGCAAATGGATGTGTAGATATGAAGCAGTATCAGTGGGAGGAGTAGTGTTTTATGAATTGTAGAAATATGATGCAGATCCCGGAGCTTACAGAAGTTCTGAAGCTGAAAGCAGGGGAAAACGGTCTGGAGTAGTCTGTACGATGGGGCTATTTTGCAGACTGCCTGCAGTGCATCGAAAGTGAATACAGGATTGAATAACTATATCCATGGAGGAGAATTCGTAGTTCTGACAAATCCCAGTGTCACCGACGACAGCCGGAAACTCGTGCTGGAGGAAAAGGACAGAAACGCCGCAGAGCAGCTGTCTTCCTCTATTCTGGATGCAGAACATTTAAGCTGAGAGCGTGTGATGGCACAGGCCAGATATCTGAACCTTGCACCGCTTACCATGACCGATGAGCAGATGGAGAAAGGACTTGAGATCTTTGAAGCTTCTCTGAAAGAGGCATTAGAAGCATAGATTAATAGAAAGTTACTCTGTAATAGAAAGCTACTCTGTAACAGAAAAATAAAACATGCTTGACAAACCATAAATTCCTCATATAATTATCAATGGTAATTAACTAAGATAATTATATGAGGAGTTTTTTTATGACAAATGAAAAGATCAAGCGGATGTTTGATGCGTTTTATCAGGCAAAGCGGATCCGGGATATGCTTCCGCCACTGCCCCAGGGGGTGATGCCATCCTACATACAGTATCTGGATGTGATCCATTCTCTGCAGAGAGAAAAAAAGGATATCCGGCTCTCTGATATCAGTGATGCCATGAACCTTCCGCGTCCGGGTGTTACCAGAACAGTGAAAGAAATGGAGGCAAAGGGATATCTTCAGAAGCTTATGTCTCCGGATGACGGGCGCGTTACTTACATTTCCATAACAGAAAAAGGAGAGAGGCTTTCCAGGAAGTATGATCAGGATTATTTCAGCAGTCTGGCGCCCTATCTTTCAGAGATTTCCGAAGAAGAAGCAGACAATATGATCCGGACCATCGGGAAATTTTATCAGATCATGTGTGACAGGAGGGAACATTATGACAAATGATAAGGCAGATTTTACCCAGGGAAATATCCTGAAAAAGCTGGTTGCATTTATGATGCCGGTACTCGGTGCGCTGATCCTGCAGGCTGCCTATGGTGCGGTCGATCTTCTTGTAGTTGGAAGATTCGGTTCCACATCCGGACTGTCAGCGGTTTCCACCGGAAGTCAGGTACTGAATCTGGTTACCTTTGTAGTGATCCAGTTTGCTATGGGTATCACAGTTCTGATCGCACGTTATCTTGGAGAAAAAAGACCGGAGCAGATCAGCTCCGTTATCGGTGGGGCTGCGATCGTCTTTACCATGATCTCTATCGTGCTGTTTATTGTTATGGTAGGCTTTGCACATCCGATCTCCATGCTGATGCAGGCACCGGAAGAAGCGGTAGCACTGACTGCATCTTATGTACGGATCTGTGGCAGCGGAATTTTCTTTATTGTCGCGTATAACCTACTGTCTGCTATTTTCCGCGGCCTTGGTGACAGTAAATCTCCGCTGCTGTTTGTGCTGGTGGCATGTATTGTAAATGTGATCGGAGACCTGGTACTGGTAGCCGGCTTACATATGGATGCAGCAGGAGCAGCTATTGCTACGGTTTCTGCTCAGGCCTTAAGTGTTGTATTTGCAGTAGTTCTGCTGATAAAGAAGAAGCTTCCGTTTACCATTACAAAAAAAGATTTCCGGCTGAATCCTCAGTGCAGACGTTTTCTTAAGATCGGACTGCCGCTGGCACTTCAGGAATTCCTGACCCAGATTTCATTCCTGGCCTTGTGCGCATTTGTCAATCGCCTGGGTCTGGAAGCATCCTCCGGTTACGGAGTTGCATGTAAGATCGTAAACTTTGCCATGCTGGTTCCAAGCTCCCTAATGCAGTCCATGGCCTCCTTTGTTTCACAGAACGTAGGAGCAGGAAAGCCGAAACGTGCGAGAAAATCCATGCTTACGGGAATTGGAGTTGGCCTGTCTGTGGGATGCCTGGTATTTATCCTGATCCTGCTGAAGGGTGATGTACTGGCAGGATTCTTCTCCACAGATGCCGGCGTTATCCAAAAGGGCTTTGATTATCTGAAGGGGTTTGCTCCGGAGACACTGGTAACGGCTGTTCTGTTCAGTATGATAGGCTATTTCAATGGAAACAACCAGACCATCTGGGTTATGGTCCAGGGCCTGGTACAGACGCTTCTGGTACGACTTCCAATGGCGTACTTTATGAGTATCCAGCCGGATGCCAGCCTGACAAAGATCGGTCTTGCAGCACCGGTATCTACCACAGTGGGAATCATTCTGAACATCGGATTCTTTCTGTACTTTACCCGTGTGAAAAAAGAAATTGTTTCGGAAGAATGACCGGATAAAGGGATGTAAATGAGAGGGGTGATATGATATAATCAGAATCACCCCGGCAGAGGTGATGGTACTGACCCCTGAAATAGCTGCCGGAATCTTGACAGCTGTAAAGGAGGAGTACAGGATGATTTGCGGGATGACGTATTTTCAGATATGTCTGTATTTTTTGTTTTATTCTTTTGGAGGATGGGTCGTTGAAGTTATCTTCCATGCAGTAACCTTAGGAAAGGTTATAAACCGGGGATTTCTCAACGGTCCGGTATGCCCGGTGTACGGATTTGGTGTACTTTCCGTGTTTGCATTGCTTAATACGCTTCAGAGCGGCGGACATCAGATGAGTGAGGGAATGATCTTTCTGTTTGGAATCGTTCTTGCAACTGCGGTAGAGCTGGTTGCCGGATGGCTTCTGGATGTATGCTTTCATGCAAGATGGTGGGATTATTCCAATAAGCCGCTGAATTTTCACGGCTATATCTGTCTTGAGTTTTCCCTGATATGGGGACTTGCCATTGTGATGGTCGTAAAGGTTTTTCAGAAGTATGTGGAGCGTCAGGCTTCTCATACACCTTCCACACTGGAATGGGTTGTTATGGCAATTCTGTATGCGGTGTATCTGGCTGATCTTATTGTAACAGTGGCGGTGATCCGCGGACTGAACAAGAAGCTTACCCGACTGGATAAGGTACGTGCGGATCTGCGGATCGTGAGTGATAAGCTCAGTGATACTCTGGCAACAACTACCATTGATACAGCACAGAAGGTGGGAGAGGGAAAGGTTCAGGTTGCTCTTGCTAAGGCAGAGCTCAGAGATGCGACTGTGGCTCAGAGAGAAAAATCTGCCGAAATGCTTCGGATGAAGAAAGCGGAGCTTCAGGCACAGTTTGATGAGCTGTCAAGCTCTATCACAAACCATACGGTATTCGGCCAGGGAAGAATCATTAAGGCTTTCCCGGAGATGAAGCACAGAGATTATTTTGAACTGATCCAGGAACTGAAGAAAAAACTCAGATAAGAAAAATGAAACGCGATAAAGAGGCAGCAGGAAATTTCCAACATTTCCTGCTGCCTTTTTTGGGAGTATCAGAGTTTCAGCTTATCGGATTCGTTTCTTTATCATTGGTCCGATGATCATGGCGATGATCATTTTTATGAGATCTGCCGGGATAAACGGAATTACACAGATTCCAAGAGCTGCTTTGAAAGTGGAATCTGCAACGATGCAGAACCATACAGTTCCGAAAAGATAGCATACAATTGTTCCTGCGATCATACCAACGAGCTGGATCAGAGGCTTATGGCAGTTGTCAATTACCAGTCCGGCAATAACAGCCATAACGATAAAGCCGATGATGTATCCGCCTGTAGGACCGGCCAGCTTTGCAGGGCCGCCGGTAAATCCGGAAAATACCGGAAGACCTACAAGTCCAAGCAGAAGATAGATCAGATAGCTGATGGTTCCTTTTTTCCATCCGAGAAGATACAGGGACAGATAGATGGCAAGATTGGTAAATGAGATCGGAACCGGACCGATCGGAATGGACAGCGGCGCAAGAATACAGGTGACAGCTGCCATAAGAGCGGTCATGGTGATCTCGTAGGTTTTTGTACGTGGTGCAGAGACAGTATTTGTCTGATTCATATTGAAAGAGCCTCCTTTGAAAAAGGTAATATATTTACTGGTTTGGGTAAGCAATGAAATGCTGTAAGTGTGTATGACAGGTCATATGTACAGAAGGATGCTTACGCAGATTCAATTTCATAGGTGAATCCTGCATCCGTAATGGTTTTGAGAGTGTCTTCGATTCCCTGGCCACCTTCTGTAAGATAACCGGAAGCAAAAATAGAGTCTACAACACTGAGCAGTTTTTTTTCTTCGCCTTTAAAATAAACTTCTCTTCCGGCAGCACATCGGATATCTGCTTTAGGTACAAGAAGTCTTGCCAGGCAGAGAACCTTCATACAGTATTCGGTTGTCAGCTGGGAAATATCTGCATTTCCGAGAGGAGTTCCCTTGATCGGAAGAAGAAAGTTGATCGGCAGTGCTTCCGGCTGGATCTCACGTAATTCCAGAAGCATGTCAACAACGTCTTCCTTGCTTTCACCCATGCCAATGATACCGCCGCTACAGATCTCGAAACCAAGTCCCTGAAGCATATGGATGTTCCGGACACGCTGGTCAAAGGTATGTGTACTGCAGATATTATGATAAAAGGAACGGCTGCTGTTCAGATTATGGTTGATCCGGTCAAGACCAGCCTCTTTGAGCATTTTTGCCTGGTGCTCTGTGAGAAAGCCTATGGAGCAGCAGAGATGAGTTCCGTGTTCTTTCATTTTGCGGATCCTCCGGGCCAGCTCCTCGATCTCTTTATCTGTAAATTTCATACCACTCAGTCCGATACAATGTCTGGATAAATGATAATCATTTACGAAATCATTGTCCTGATATAATTTGTCTTCATCTACCCATTTGTATTTATCAATATCGGCAGTGGAACGACATGACTGGGCACAGTAGGCACAATCCTGGGAACAGTTACCGCTGCGGGCATTGGTAAGGATGTGGATGCTTACCCGGTTTCCCTTATATTTGTAACGTAAACTGCTGGCACGGTCAATCAGTGCCTCAAGTTCTTCGTCCGGAGTATCTAAAATTGCAATGGCTTCATCTCTGGAAAGCGATGGAGCTTCTTTTTCGCATGATGCAGTGTTCATGTCAATACCTTCCTTTTGAGTTTTTTTGTACGGGTATCACTTTATCACATAGAAATATTGAATGTCAACTGCAAATATAAAATGAGTTTACAATTAAAAAACTGTAGTATTAAGGTAATGCTTAGGATCATCGAAGCAGGGAATTTCCTTGATTCGGTTAAAATAATTCTCAATTCAATATCATATCTTTATAAAATCTTAATACGGAAGCAGAGACTTTTATACTATCTTTGAAAGTAGTTATATATAATAAAATGCATTACGAGGATAGCACTGTTAAAAGTATTGATAAGGAGTTCTGATCATTTATGCCGGAAAAATCATATAAGAAAAAACATATGACATCTTTTCAGCTGATTATCATGGGGGTTGCAGGAGTGATCCTTTTGGGAACCGTTCTGCTGATGCTTCCATTTTCTTCTGCGGAGAAGGTGATCACACCATTTCATGAGGCACTTTTTACAGCCACTTCGGCGGTATGTGTTACAGGTCTTGTGGTAAAGGACACTGGAAGCTACTGGTCCCTGGCAGGCCAGACGATCATTCTTGCACTCATACAAACAGGTGGGCTTGGAGTAGTGACTGTGGCTGCGTCTGTTTCCCTTCTTTCCGGAAAGAAAATATCCCTCATGCAAAGAAGCACCATGCAGGATGCAATTTCAGCACCTAAAGTTGGAGGAATCGTCAGACTGACAAGGTTTATTTTGAGGGGAACATTTTTGATCGAAGCTGCAGGGACGGTGTTGCTGCTGCCGGTTTTTATGGGAGATTATGGAAAAAAGGGAATCTGGATGTCAGTTTTTCATTCAATCTCTGCTTTTTGTAATGCCGGCTTTGATATTCTGGGGACAGATTCCAGTATGTTTCCATCGCTGACCGGGTATTCAGGAAATATACTTATAAATCTGGTAATTATGCTGTTGATCATTACAGGAGGAATCGGTTTTCTCACATGGGATGATATTTATACAAATAAACTGAACTTTAAACGCTACCGCATGCAAAGCAAGATCATTCTCATGACTACCGCATGTCTGATCTTATTTCCGGCAGTCTTTTTCTATATCTGTGATCTGACAAAATTACCCATGGGAAAACGCCTGTTAGCAGCAACGTTTCAATCGGTAACGACAAGAACTGCCGGATTTAATACTATAAACATTTCAGAGATGAGTGAGGCATCAAAAGCAGTTATGATATTGTTAATGCTAATTGGTGGTTCACCGGGATCTACAGCAGGTGGAATGAAAACAACAACTTTTTCAGTACTTATTTTAAATGCAATTGCGACATTTCGAAGTCAGGAAAATGCAGGAGCTTTTGGGCGAAGACTTGAATATCATGTGATAAAAAATGCAGCGACAATAGCCATGTTATATTTTGCCTTGTTCTTTGGCGGCGGAATAGCGATCAGTGTGTACGAAGGCCTTCCGCTTTTAGATTGTCTGTACGAAGCTGCTTCAGCTGTTGGTACGGTAGGTCTGACTCTGGGAATCACACCGGAACTTCATGTTTTTTCACAAGTCGTGCTGATCATACTGATGTATCTGGGACGTGTAGGTGGTCTGACCCTGATCTATGCGGTATTTTCCGGAAGAAATAAGGGAAATGCAAAGCTCCCTCTGGAAAAAATCACAGTTGGATAAGAAGGAGAAAAATAATATTATGAAAAATGTATTGCTTATTGGACTTGGAAGGTTTGGAAGACATATTGCCATGCAGCTCAATCAGCTGGGACATGAAGTTATGGCAGTTGACTGGAAGGAAGAAAGAGTGGACAAAGTACTGTCATTTGTGACGAATGCTCAGATTGGTGACAGCACCAATGCTGAATTTTTACAGTCCCTTGGAATTGGAAACTATGACATTTGTTTTGTGACCATTGGAGAGAGCTTTCAAAATTCTCTTGAAACAACATCCCTTCTAAAAGAACTGGGTGCAAAATTGGTGATATCCAGAGCTGAACGTGATGTTCAGGAAAAATTTCTTTTACGCAATGGTGCCGATAAGGTAGTTTATCCGGAAAAGCAGGTGGCAAAATGGGCCTCCTTCCGTTATACAGATGATCATATACTGGATTATATGGAGGTGGATGCTTCCCATGCAATTTTTGAAGTGGAAGTGCCGGAAGAATGGGTTGGAAAAACAGTGGGTGGACTTGACATCAGAAAACGCTACAATATTAATATTCTGGCAGTAAAAAATGAAGAGGAATTCAGTATTGCAATTTCACCGGAAACATATTTTGCAGAAAATGATAAATTACTGGTATTAGGAGAATACAGAGCTCTTCAGAAGTGCTTCCGCATATAGCTCATTGCCATGAAGAAAAAATTTTGACCACAGAACAGCTGCGTGATATAATTCCAGAAAACAGCAGTAGAAGGAGAATGACAGAATGAGCTTGAAAATGAAGGATACAGTAAAAAACAGAACCTATCCGAAACGGCCATTTGCATGGTATGTGGAAAAACCGTCTGCAAAAGATTACTTGCTGACGGTTTTTATATTTGCAGTATGCACTTTGATCGGCCTGCTGTTTCAGAAACTGGATCTTACAGATACAAATATTGTAACGATATACATTTTGGGCGTATTGATCACTTCGATCGTGACAGATGGTTATCTTTGCAGTGTAGCCGGCTCCTTTTTAAGTGTATTCTTATTTTGCTTTTTCCTGATGGAGCCAAGGATGTCTTTTGAGACATACGCGGTGGGATATCCGGTGACATTTTTCATAATGCTTATTTCGTCTGTACTTACAGGAACCCTTGCGGCAAAGCTGAAAATGCATGCAAAGCTGTCTTCACAGATTGCCTTTCGCACACAGGTTCTGTTTGATACGGATCGTCTGCTGCAAAAGGCAAAAAGTGAGACAGAAATCCTCGGAGTTACCTGTACACAGCTGATACGCCTGTTAAACCGCAGCATCACGGCATATGTTGTGGAAAATGGAACTTTATCAGAAGGAAAGCTTTTTTCCGGGGAAAAAGAGAGCACAGAGGATTTTCTGACACAGGAAGAACAACAGGCAGCCAGATGGACTTATGAAAACAGACAGCGTGCCGGCGCATCCACACAGTATTTCTCACAGGCAAAATGCTTATATCTGGCAATTCGAAGCGGGAATAATGTTTATGGCGTAATCGGGATCCCTCTGCAGAAAGAAACACTGGACTCTTATGAATACAGCATCCTGCTGTCTGTAATAAATGAATGTGCACTTGCAATGGAGAATGTACAAAATGCCATAGAAAAAGAAAAAAATGCGGTTTTAGCAAAAAATGAGCAGCTGCGTGGCGATCTTCTTCGGGCAATCTCCCATGACCTGCGTACTCCGCTTTGTTCTATTTCCGGAAATGCAGATATGCTTCTCAGTAACAGTGATCGTCTGGATGAAGCTACAAGGTATCAGATCTACACGGACATTCATGAGGATTCAGAGTGGCTGATCGGAGTTGTGGAAAATCTGCTTTCCATTACCAGGCTCAATGATGGAAGATTGAAGTTTAAATTTACGGATCAGCTTTTGGATGAGGTAATAGCAGAGTCACTCCGACATATCGGCCGGAAGCATGATGCGTATAAGATCGTGGCGGACTGTGAAGAACTTGTTCTTACACGTATGGACGTGCATCTTATTATACAGGTTCTGGTAAATTTGATCGATAATGCGATAAAATATACGCCGTCAGGCTCTGTCATCAGCATTCGGGGGTTCAAAAAAGCCGGGAAAGCACAGGTAAGCGTGGAAGATAACGGCCCCGGGATCCCGGATGAAATGAAGCCACATATTTTTGAGATGTTTTATACAGGGAAAACAACCGTTGCAGACAGCCAACGGAGTCTGGGGCTTGGCCTGGCACTTTGCCGCTCTATCATAGAAGCTCACGATGGAACACTGGTTCTTTCAGATCATGCTCCGCATGGATGTAATTTTACTTTTACTTTACCATTAAGCGAGGTGACATTAAATGAATAAGACATTAATTCTGGTGGTTGAGGATGACAGACCCATACGGAACCTGATCGTTACCACATTAAAAACACATGACTATAAATATCTGGCTGCAGAAAATGGAGCTTCAGCCATTTTGGAGGCTTCATCACACAATCCGGATATCGTTCTTCTGGATCTGGGCCTTCCTGATATGGAAGGAGTAGAGGTAATAAAGAAAATCCGTACCTGGTCGAATATGCCTATCATCGTGATCAGTGCCAGAAGTGAAGATATGGATAAAATAGAGGCACTGGATGCGGGTGCAGATGATTATATCACAAAACCATTTTCAGTAGAAGAATTACTTGCGCGTATCCGTGTCAGCCAAAGACGGCTTGCCATAACGCAGTCAGGAAAACAGCCGGAAACATCTGTTTTTGAAAATGGTGGATTAAAGATAGATTACACGGCTGGCTGCACATTCCTGAAGGACAGAGAACTGCATCTGACGCCCATTGAGTATAAGCTGCTCTGCCTTTTATCCCGTAATGTTGGAAAAGTATTGACACATACATATATTACTCAGCAGATCTGGGGACGCTGCTCGGAAAACGATGTTGCTTCTCTCAGGGTTTTTATGGCAACACTGCGGAAAAAACTGGAGCCTGAAAAAAACGGTGTACAATATATCCAGACGCACATAGGAATTGGATATCGCATGCTCAGAATCGAGAAACCTGAGCAGGAAACCAAAAAAGATAGCATTAATCCTCAAACGATAATATAATCATCTCATATGATGACAGTTTTTTTCTATAGTAAAGATCACAGAAAAGGACGGAAACAGACGATGAAGATCATGGGGATTGATATCGGCACAACAACAGTCAGTGTCGTAATGACAGATACAGAAATGGGAAAGCTGCTTGCAAAGGAAACAGTGGAGCATAATTCTTTTCTGCAGAGCAGTAAGCCGGAACAGAAGCTGCAGGATCCGGAACGGATCTATGAGATCGTCCGGGAGCTTCTTATAAAGCAGCAGAAGGAGAATGGTTTGCCAGATGGAATAGGGTTTACAGGGCAGATGCATGGAATGCTGTATGTGGATGCTTCCGGCAAGGCAGTGAGTCCTCTCTATACCTGGCAGGATGGAAGCGGAGAGATTCCGCTGGAAAACGGAAAAACCTGTGCAGAGCTTTTGCAGGGAGTAGGTGCGGCGGCGTCCGGATATGGTGTAGTGACACATTTTTATCTTCAGAAGAAAGATCAGATCCCGAAGGATGCTGTAAGGATGACGACGATCAGTGATTATATTGCTATGCGGCTGTGTGAAAATACTGTCCCTGTTATCGGACTTGACATGGCGGCAAGCTGGGGCTGCTTTGACCTGCGAAAACAGGAGTTTCTGTATGAAGCCCTGGAGCAGGCCGGCGTAGATACTTCTTATCTGCCGGAAGTAAGAAAGGGACATTTTTTTATCGGAGAAACAAGAGCCGGTGTGCCGGTAATGGGATCAATCGGTGACAATCAGGCGAGTCTGTTTGGTTCCGTCCGGGATCTTAAAGATACCGTACTCCTGAATGTGGGAACCGGCAGCCAGGTTTCCTTAGTGACAGAGAAGTTTATAGAATGCAGCGGCAGTGTGGAGCTTCGCCCCTGTACCGAAAACAGCTATATCCTCGTGGGAGCTTCCCTGTGTGGTGGTCGTGCGTATGCGATGCTGGAACAGTTTTACAGAGAAACTGCAGAAACTGAAGAAAGACTGTATTCCCGGATGCAGGAGCAGGCAGAAAAATTTATTGAAACATACGGAAAAGAAGCTGCATGGAAAGTAGATACAGCTTTTTCAGGGACAAGAAGTGATCCGTCTCACACGGGCATGATCGCAGGAATCGGTGTAGAGAATTTTCATCCTGGTGCACTGACGGTCGGTGTGATCTGTGGGATCCTTAACGAACTGCATGAGCAGTATGAGCAGATGTGTCAGCTCACCGGAAAAAAGGCCACACGCCTGACTGGCTCCGGAAACGGAATTCGCCGAAACCCGCTGATGAGAAGACTGGCAGAAGAAATGTTCAAAATGCCGATGGAGCTTCCTGAATATGAAGAAGAGGCTGCATATGGAGCTGCACTTACTGCGGGAAAGTTGGTTGCGGCAATGTAAGAAAAATTTTGTTTGACTTTTTGAAAAAGAGGCAATATAATTACAAGAAACGAGTAGCAAGTAAGCGTAAATCCAGTTTACCGGCTACTCGTTTTCATTTTGAAAAAATGAATATCGCCATGAAAAAGTGTGTAGCGTGTCAGCGTAAGTCCAGCTTATATGACAAGGTGCGCACTTTTTTTGTGCTAAAAAGAAAGGAGTTAGAACAAAATGGCGGAAAGCAACAAGATGAAGGAGATGCCGGTAAATAAGCTGATGGTCCAAATGGGAATCCCGATGATCCTATCTATGGCATTGCAGGCAGTCTATAACATTGTAGACAGTGCATTTGTGGGAAATATGAAAGCAGGCAGTGAGACAGCACTAAATGCTTTGACACTGGTATTTCCGGTGCAGATGCTTATGGTGGCAGTGGGGATTGGAACCGGTGTAGGAACCAATGCACTTCTTGCAAGGACACTTGGACAGGGCGACAGTAAAAAAGCTGCAAAGGTAGCAGGAAACAGTCTGTTTCTGGGAGTGATCATTTATGTGGTCTGCTTATTGTTTGGTATCTTTGGGGTGAAAGCATATATTTCATCGCAGACAGTAGATACAGAAGTACGTGAGATGGGAATCAGCTATCTGAGGATATGCTGCGTAATTTCTTTTGGTATTATTTTCTTTTCTCTATTTGAAAAGTTACTTCAGGCAACAGGCCGTTCTCTTTATTCCACGATTGGTCAGGTGGTTGGAGCGGTTGTAAATATCATCCTTGATCCGATCATGATCTACGGTATTGGTCCTTGTCCGGAAATGGGAGTGAAAGGCGCAGCCTACGCAACTGTAATTGGACAGGTAGCGTCAGCAGTATTACTGTTCATTTTTCACATCAAATTAAATAAGGAATTCGAGCATGGGGCGAAATATATGAAGCCAGATGGCGAAATTATCAAGGAGATCTATGCAATCGGACTTCCGGCAATCATTGCTCAGGCGCTGATGTCCATTATGGTTTATGTAATGAACCTGATCCTGAAGTTCGATCCGTCAGCACAGACGGCCTATGGTCTGTTCTATAAGGTACAGCAGTTTGTTTTGTTTCTTGCTTTTGGTCTGCGAGATGCAATCACCCCAATCATTGCATTTGCTTATGGAATGAGAAGTAAGAAGAGAATTCAGGATGGAATCAAATATGGTCTGATCTATACAATTGTGTTAATGATTCTGGGAATTGCAATCACAGAGATTTTCCCTGGGGCATTTGCAACGCTGTTTAATGCGGGACAGTCGAGAGAATATTTTATCGGAGCAATGAGAGTGATTTCTATAAGTTTCCTGTTCGCAGGAATCAATGTTGCTTATCAGGGCATTTATCAGGCACTGGATGGTGGTGTGGAATCGCTGGTTATTTCGCTTTTGAGACAGCTTATTATTATCTTGCCGCTGGCTGGAATCTTTTCTATGTTTGTCAGAAATGATCAGATGGGAGTTTCACTGATCTGGTGGGCATTTCCGATCACGGAAATAGTTTCCTGTTTTGCAGGATATGTATTTTTAAAGAGAATCAGAAAAAATAAAGTAGATGTTTTGAATTAAGGAGGAACTGGAAATGGCAAAAAGAATCATTACGATCAGTAGAGAATTTGGAAGCGGCGGACGCTTTATCGGAGAAGAATTAGCGAAGAAATTGGGACTCGCTTATTATGATAAAAACATTATCAATGAGATCGCAGAAAAGTCTGGTTTATCTCCGGAATATATTCAGGAAAGTGCGGAACTGTCTCCGAAAAAAGGTTTGTTTGCATATGCATTTGCCGGACGTGATATCACAGGAAAATCAGTAGAAGACATGGTGTATGAGGCACAGAGAAAGGTTATTTTAGAACTGGCTGATAAGGAATCTTGTGTGATTATCGGAAGAAATGCAGATTATATTCTGAAAGATAGGGATGATGTACTGAATGTATTTATCCATGGGAATATGCCGGAAAAAACACAGCGTATTATGGGTTTATATAATGTAGGAGAGAAGGAAGCTGTCAAAATGATGGCAGATACAGATAAAAGGCGTATGACGAATTATAATTTTTACACCGATCAGAAATGGGGAAAGGCCAGTAATTATACGTTGTGTCTGAATAGTTCACAGCTTGGATATGGCAGATGTGAGAAGCTTGTTATGGAATGTAGTAAATAATGAAATCCTCATGGTGAAAGTGGATTAAAGAAAATGTGATGAGAGCATTCATGAGTAAGTAGCGAAAGCGGATTGCGAATGTCCTATTTATATAACGTACACGAATGTAAATGGATATCTGATCCTGAATCTCACCTATAAATCCGGTGAGCAGATGGAGCAACTTGGCAAGTATATTATGTTGGTGCGTCTTTGAAGGACGCAGGTAAAAAATGTTTTGGAATTAATCTGATTGAAGATGCAGGTATTGTAAGAGATATTTTACAGAGAGTGGAATTAGAAACAGAAGAATAGAAAAGTAAGTTATGCAGAAAGGCGTGAGTCATAAGAATATGGCTTGCGTCTTTTTCTGTCTGGAAAGGAAGTGGGGGAGCATGTAAATTATTATTTTAATGACCAGATGAGGGTATAAATTGCATTCCAAGTGCAGTGAATATAATGCGCATGAACATGAAATTTTAAATATTATGAAGACAAAATTTGGTTGATTAACCAGGTAAAAGTGATATACTGAATGCATAAGAAAAGAAACCGTGTGGAATTACAGTTTTGTTTTCACACGGTTTTTTAGAAAATGAGAGTTAGATATTACTAACATGAACACTGGCAGTTTTTTTGAAAATGAAAAAGAGGACGGATTTCTATGAGAATATTGATTTATGGTGCAGGTGTGATTGGATCCTTGTATGCGGTCTTATTTGCAGAAACTGGTTATGATACGAGTATTTATGCCAGAGGTAAAAGACTTGAGTTTTTAAAGAAAAATGGACTGCTTTATAAGAAAAACCAGAACATAAGGCGGGCAAGCACCAGATGAAATGAGGGAGCTGCATAAGTAATTTTATGCTTATATGAAAAAACTAAAGGAGGCCAGATATGAAATTTTATGAAAGTGGAGACAGTAGTAAACCAGTGATATTTTTATTTCCTGGTACCTGTTGCCTGTATAGTAGCTTTGATCATATACTGGATAGATTACATTTTTATTTTTACACGGTAACAGTTTCTTATGATGGATTTGATCCAAATGAGAAAACAGAATTTTATTCAATGGAAGATGAATGCGAAAAGATTGAGCAGGAAATCAAGAAAAAGTATGATGGAAGAATTAAAGCAGCGTATGGGTGTTCCCTTGGAGGAAGTTTTGTATCCCTTTTGATTCAGCGAAAAAGAATTCATATAGATCATGGCATCATTGGGAGCAGTGATATGGATGAAGCTGGTCAGTTTATGGCGAAAATTCAGTCATCTGTAGTTGTGCCGATTATGTATAAAATGGTGCATACTGGTAAATTGCCTAAATTTATGCAAAAGAAAATAAATGAAGCAGATAAATCAAAGAAAGAAATGATTGATGGATTTTTAAATATGTTCGGCATTGAGCAGGGAGGAAATCCATGGATTACGAAACAGAGTGTTTATAATCAGTTTTATTCTGATCTGGTTACGAAAGTCCAGCATGGAATTGATGTGCCGGGAACTACGATACACGTGTTTTACGCAACAAAGATGGGCAGAAAATATGAAAAGAGATATTGTACTTATTTTAAAAATCCGGATATTCGGAGACATAACATGCAGCATGAAGAACTGTTTTGCTGTCATAGTGCAGAGTGGGTGGAAGAAGTAAGAAAGGCAGTGGAAGGCGACAGATAATGAAAGAAAAAGTGAATGTGACAGGTGTGCCGGAAACGATGGTACAGACTCTGTATGCAAGAGCAAAAGAAACAAGAAAGAAAAATGCTAAAATAAACGACGAAATTGCAGAAGAACTTGTGAAAAATCTTGATTATGACTTTTCTAAAGCGGATAAAGATAAAGCCATGAACTATGGCGTGATTGCAAGAACAATTGTATTAGACCGGATGGTTGAGCAATATTTGGAGAAAAATACAAATACAATTGTTATAAATATTGCATGTGGACTGGATACCAGATGTTATCGAATGAAAGGGAAATATCTGCATTGGTACAATATAGATTTGCCGGAGACTATGAAGATAAGGCGGCAATTTCTTCCAGAAACAGGTCCGATATATCAGATTGCAAAGTCTGCAATGGATGATTCCTATGTAGATGATATAGATTATCACTGTGAGAATGTTCTGGTAATAATCGAAGGGCTTACAATGTATTTGTGTGAAAAAGATATCAGAAAGATGTTTTTTATTATTGAAAAATCATTTCAGGAAGTAACCGTAATGGTCGAAACCATGTCACCTTTTGTTGTAAACCATGTGAAAGAAAAATCCATAGAGGGAAGCAATGCAAAATTCACATGGGGAGTTAAGAACGGAACAGAACTGCAAAGAATTGTGCCGGGATTTTCTGTTCAACAGGAAGTCAGTCTGGTTGAAGGAATGAAAAAGCTTATGCCGATTTATCATGTGATAGGAAAGATTCAAATCGTTCGGAATATCTCAAACAAAATAATAGTTTTGGAGAAACGTGGCCGATATTAAAGAGATGATACAAATGAAGAAAAGACATTTTGATGTGGAAACAGATGGATTTTATGGTGCATACTGGAAATGCAAAACAGGATCAGACTGTGCAATGATTGCCATGATCGGGGATGATCCAGAGGATTATCTGGCGCGTACATCCGTGAAATGGCTACATAAACTCGGTGTGAATGTGATGACAATGTCACCTGGAAAAAAAGATTATGGACATCATAATTATCCATTGGAACGTATAGAGAAAGCAATCAATTGGTTAAAAGCACATGGTGATCAGAAGATAGGAATTGTCGGGGCATCTACTACAGGAACACTGGCATTGACTGCCGCTTCTTATTTTGAGGATATTACATTAACGATAGGTCTGACACCGAGTGATTTTATCTGGCAGGGGTTTATGCAGGGCAAAAAAGATGGCTGTAAGGAATGGCCGATTGAAGGAGAATCTCTTTTTTCTTACAAAGGAGAACCCCTTCCGTATATGCCATTTTGCTACAAACATCCGGATTACTGGCATGTGATTAAGAAAGAAACAAAACGGACCGGTGATATGATTAATTCAAGAAAACTGTTTGATGACTCGGAAAAGGCTCACCCAATCACAGAAGACGAGATGATCAAGATTGAAAAAATCCATGGAACGTTATTGCTGATTGGTGCGGAAGATGATGTGTTGTGGGATACTGCAAAATATATCCGCCGTATGAAGCAGCGTATGAAAGAACATTCACACACATGCAGATTGGATTATGTCATTTATGAGCATGGAACCCATTTCGTTTTTCCGGAGAGCATGCTAAAGACAATGCTCCCGGTTGGATCCGGACTCTTTGTGAAACTGGCATTTCAGGCAGCAAGAAAACATCCGAAAGAATGTCGCAGAGCACGTCTGGATATTGACTGGCGGGTAAGAAATGCTGTTGCAAAATGGAAGAGAGTAGATAGATAAAAAATAGACAAAAGGTGGAAGTGTGGTATTTAAAACAACAGGAAATAAATCAAATTCAGTCATTCTGTTTTTCCATGCAATGGGAGTAACTGGGGAAAGCAGTATGCCGGTTGCAGAGAAAATGGCAGAAAAATATTATTGCATTATGCCAACATCGACTGTGTATTGCTCCGGACAGAGGTATCAAAGCAAAAGAGATGAGATACAACAGATTGTACGATTTTTGGGGAACCATGGAATCAAAGAAATAGAACTTATAGTTGCATCTTCGATTGGAGCAGATCTCGCCATGGCATTCCTGACAGAGATAAAAATACCGGTAAAGCATGTTTTTTTGATGGCGAGCAGTTTGCACAGATTGGAAAGGCAACACGCAGAATCATGGTTCCGTTCTTATATATAGCAATGAAAAGTTTATATTGGTCAAAAGGAAAGACACTAAAGAGAATCATGTGGTGTGACGATGATAAAATTAAACCTTATTTTATAGAGGCAGGAAAGAACTTGACGTATGGAAATCTGAGAAGACAGCTGACAGACAGTTTGGAAGATAAGCCATTTTCAGAATTGTCAGAAGAATTGCAGAAACATACATTCTGGGAATTTGGAAGTATAGAAGAACATTTTAAATACAGAAATGCAGTGATGCAGACTTATATATACGGTAACTTTCCGGTTTTTGAGGGATTCAACCATATGCAGTATCAAATTCAAAATCCGGAGGGATTTGCCAGAATGCTCGAAACAATTATTGAGACTGACCGATTACCGGAATTGGCATTTGCGATGTGGTACAGAGGAAAATAGTTATGAAAAATGCTTATGAGCTTGCTGAAAATATATTGAAGTCCAAACCCGATAAGAATATAGAATTAAAATCATCAGATTCTTTTGCCAGTATTGAGTTATATGGTACATCAGCTTGCAAAAAGGTACAGGATACGGAATTCTGTGAATGTTTTCATTTGGAAAATGAGAGCGGTACAGGAATGATTACATTGTATCATGTGTTTCCAGGAATTGATCTGGTTTATAATGATATACATATGGAGTATTGCAACAAGGAGCAAAAGCCGGCTTCCAGTGTGATGGAAATAAACTATTGCATGGAAGGCCGTTGCGAATGCGTGTTTGAACAAAATGAATATGGTTATATAGCGGCAGGAGACTTGTCATTTTGTTCTTTGAAAAAAACTGGGCATGTGTCAGAGTTTCCAACATCGCGTTATCATGGAATTACCATTACGCTTGATTTTTCCATGATTACAGACGAAATGAAAAGGATACTGCAATTATTGTCTGTAAATCTGGAAAAGATTAGTAACATTTCAAAAACACATAGTTTTACTATTATACGGGCAAATCAGTCAATAGAACATATCTTTTTGGAATTGTATAAAATTCCTGAAGAAATCAGATATGGTTATATTCGTGTGAAAATTCTGGAACTATTATTAGTATTAACTGGATTTGATTTAAAGAAAAATAATTCTGAGCATGTTTCTGCATAGCACCAGATACAAATGATACAACCTATCATATTGAATTGCGCTACGGCAGTGATTTGGAGGCACTTGGAAAATATGATGAAGGAGACTATGCATACTGGCTTGGCTCAGGTATTTCAACAGACTATGATCAGACAATGGTTGAGAACTGTATAGAACTTTTCTGCAAAGAAAATCTGTCTGAATAGAACAGACTTGTAAAACTGCAGAAAGCATCTGCGGAGTGGAAACTGAATACACGAGAAAAATAAAAAATTGAAACACCAAGACTTGACAAATTCCTGTAATGAGTTAAAATATAACAGTGTTATATAGCACTGCTATATTTTGGGAAGAAGTTTAGAGGATACGAAAAGAATGTCGACGAAAGCAGAAGATACACAGAAAAACATATTAGATACAGCCAGAAAACATTTTCTGAAAGATGGTTTGACAGGAGCATCTTTAAGAAATATTGTAAAAGATGCAGGGCTTACTACTGGCGCATTTTACAAATATTATCCGACGAAAGAGGCACTTTTTGATGCACTGACGGATCCTTATATGGAACATATTTATCAGATTTATGACCAGATCGTTGAGGAGTTTGAAAAGCTTTCTGCCAGTGATCAGACAAGGAATATGTCGGATACATCCAGTGATGGGATGGAACAGATGGTTGATTATATCTATGATCATTATGATAATTTCAGATTATTGTTGAAATGCGGAGACAGTGGAAAATTTGAACTATTCATACACAATATGGTAGAGCGGGAAATGAAGTCCAGCCTGAATTATATGGAAAAGATGAAAGAGAACGGTGTGAAAATACCGATTGTAGAGGAAAGCCTTATGCATATGATCTATACGGGATTTTTTTCATCAGTATTTCAGATCATTGAGCATGATATAGATAGAGAGACTGCAAAGAAAAATGTGCATCAGCTGAAAGAATTCAATACAGGTGGCTGGGAACGATTGTGGAATATTGAGTTTCCGGTATAACGGATGCAAGAATCCTGAACAGGTTATGTGTGTTACAGGTTCTGGATTTCTGAATAAGAATCCGACAGGATAATAATATCAGGTGGCTGATGCCAATAGGCCGCCTATTTTATTATACATAGGTTAGACTAAACTAACAAAAATAACAATAAAACGAAAGTAAGGAGTGAACAAATGTGAAAGAAAAAAAGAAGTCGGCAGTCAGCTGGATCCTGACATGGGCCGGACAAAAAAGAATTGCCTATGTATGGAGTGTGTTACTTGCAATAGGAAATGTGATTTTTAAGATTTTGCCGTATTTTATTATTGCAGATGTAGTAAAGCTGTTTTTAAATGGTGAAAAGGAGTTTAAAACATATCTTGCAAAAGCGGTTCTGATCGCATTGTCGTTTATCATTGCAGAATTGCTTCATTCACTCTCGACAGCATTGTCGCATAAAGCGACGTTTGCAGTACTCGCAAATATAAGAAAATTCTGCTGTGACAAACTGGCACGGGTACCTCTTGGTTATGTAAAGGATACATCCTCCGGCACATTTAAGAATATCATGGTGGAAAGAATCGACAGTATCGAGACAACACTGGCGCATATTGTCCCGGAATTCACGTCAAATCTGCTGGCGCCGGTTGTGATTTTAATTTATTTCTTTCTGACAGACTGGAGACTGGCACTCTGGTCTTTGGTTCCAGTTATCGTTGGACTTTTCTCTTATTTTGGAATGATGCTGGATTATAAGCCAAGTTTTGAAAGAACAGTTCAGACAACAAAAGATCTGAATGATGCGGCAGTGGAATATATTGACGGAATTGAAGTAATCAAGGCATTTGGAAAGACAGAAAGTTCTTATGCCAAATTTACAAAGGCGGCTTTTGAATATGCGGATTCCTTTATTTCCTGGATGAAACGGTGCTCGATTTTTCATGGACTGATGATGGTGGTCACACCTTATACGCTTCTTACGGTATTGCCGTTTGGGGCACATTATGTAGCCAATGGAACACTTGCGATTTCAGATTTTGTCATCTGTATTATTTTATCACTTGGAATCGTTGGACCGTTGATTACAGTGGGATCTTACACAGATGATCTTGGAAAAATTGGAGTAATCGTCGGTGAAGTGGCGGGAATTCTGGAACAGCCGGAGCTTGAACGTCCGGAGAAAAGTGAAAGAGCTCCCAAAGATAATTCCGTTACGCTTGAAAAAGTCAGATTTGGTTATCACGACAAAGAGATTCTGCATGGAGTAACTATGGAGCTGAAAGCAG
>NZ_JANFYP010000060.1:0-3253 GCF_024460535.1 Blautia sp. MSK.18.38
ATACTGCAGTACAGGAATATCAACCTGTTGTCCATCGGCTACGGCTCTCGCCCTCACCTTAGGTCCCGACTCACCCAGGGCAGATCAGCTTTACCCTGGAAACCTTGGATATTCGGCCTAGAGGATTCCCACCTCTATCTCGCTACTCATTCCGGCATTCTCTCTTCCATGCAGTCCACAGCTCCTTCCGGTACTGCTTCTTCCCGCATGCAATGCTCCTCTACCAATCTTTTCAGATTCCTTAGTTTCGGTGGCGCGTTTCAGCCCCGGACATTTTCGGCGCAGGACCTCTCGACCAGTGAGCTATTACGCACTCTTTGAATGTATGGCTGCTTCTGAGCCAACATCCTGGTTGTCTTCGAAATCCCACATCCTTTTCCACTTAACGCGCACTTTGGGACCTTAACTGTAGGTCTGGGCTCTTTCCCTTTTGACCGCCCAACTTATCTCGTGCAGTCTGACTCCCGGTGATATCTACACGGCATTCGGAGTTTGATATTCTTCGGTAGGCTTTGACGCCCCCTAGGAAATTCAGTGCTCTACCTCCGCAAGACTCACACCGAGGCTAGCCCTAAAGCTATTTCGAGGAGAACCAGCTATCTCCGGGTTCGATTGGAATTTCTCCCCTATCCACACCTCATCCCCACCCTTTTCAACGGATGTGGGTTCGGTCCTCCACTACCTCTTACGGCAGCTTCAACCTGGACATGGATAGATCACCCGGTTTCGGGTCTACTCCTACTGACTCTGGCCCTATTAAGACTTGGTTTCCCTACGGCTCCACACCTGAAGTGCTTAACCTTGCCAGTAAGCGTAACTCGCCGGACCGTTCTACAAAAAGTACGCGGTCGTACATATAAAGTACTTCCACAGCTTGTAGACACAGGGTTTCAGGTTCTCTTTCACTCCCCTCCCGGGGTCCTTTTCACCTTTCCTTCACAGTACTATGCGCTATCGGTCACTAAGTAGTATTTAGCCTTAGGGGGTGGTCCCCCTTACTTCCCACAAGGTTCCTCGTGTCTCGTGGTACTCCGGATCCTGCTCAGTCAGCTCTGCTTTCACGTACGGGGCTTTCACCCTCTTCGGCCGGCTTTCCCAAAACCGTTCTGTTAACTTCGCTGAATCTTAAATGCAGTCCATGACCCCGGCATGCACGCACACCGGTTTAGGCTCCTCCGCGTTCGCTCGCCGCTACTTACGGAATCGATGTTTCTTTCTTTTCCTCCGGGTACTTAGATGTTTCAGTTCCCCGGGTTCCCTTCCATACGTTATGGATTGGCGTATGGATGCATGAGGTCTGCTCATGCGGGTTTCCCCATTCAGACATCTCCGGATCACGGGATATTTGCTCCTCCCCGAAGCTTTTCGCAGCTTATCACGTCTTTCATCGGCTCTTAGTGCCAAGGCATCCGCCCTGTGCCCTTATTGCTTGACCTTTCGCTTCATCACCCTAGCGTAGGTGATGCGGTCTCTTGATTCTCGTGTCTTCCGATACTCTCGTATCTTCCGACATGTGTTTGATTACTCTGTTCAATAACAGATAAATCGATGTCTTCCTATCTTTGCGTTTGCATTAATTTCTTAATACTTTGCGTTTAAGGATATTTGATTAACTTAATCAAATCTCATGTATGCAGTTTTCAAGGTACAATGCTGACTGATGTTTTATCAGCCATCTGAAAGGAAAATAGCTTTTTCTCTCAGATCACTGGTAAAACCAGCATCTATCTCATCAGGTTTCCCTGTTCTTCTTTTTTTGGTCTGGCGCCCACCTGCTCTCCCACACCGTCTCCAGTGCAGTACCATCGGCCGATTGGGTCTTAACCGTCGTGTTCGGGATGGGAACGGGTGTGTCCCCCAACCGCATCGGCACCAGAAATCTTTCAGCTTGATAGCTAAACAGTAAAACACATCTTTTTCTCTACTTTTTCCTTAGAAAGGAGGTGATCCAGCCGCACCTTCCGATACGGCTACCTTGTTACGACTTCACCCCAGTCATCGGTCCCGCCTTCGGCAGCTCCTTCCTTGCGGTTAGGTCACTGACTTCGGGCGTTACTGACTCCCATGGTGTGACGGGCGGTGTGTACAAGACCCGGGAACGTATTCACCGCGGCATTCTGATCCGCGATTACTAGCGATTCCAGCTTCGTGTAGTCGGGTTGCAGACTACAGTCCGAACTGGGACGTTATTTTTGGGATTTGCCCACCCTCGCAGGTTCGCTTCCCTTTGTTTACGCCATTGTAGCACGTGTGTAGCCCAAATCATAAGGGGCATGATGATTTGACGTCATCCCCGCCTTCCTCCAGGTTATCCCTGGCAGTCTCCCCAGAGTGCCCACCTTAAATGCTGGCTACTGAGGATAGGGGTTGCGCTCGTTGCGGGACTTAACCCAACATCTCACGACACGAGCTGACGACAACCATGCACCACCTGTCTCCTCTGTCCCGAAGGAAAGGAACGGTTAAGTTCCGGTCAGAGGGATGTCAAGACTTGGTAAGGTTCTTCGCGTTGCTTCGAATTAAACCACATGCTCCACCGCTTGTGCGGGTCCCCGTCAATTCCTTTGAGTTTCATTCTTGCGAACGTACTCCCCAGGTGGAATGCTTAATGCGTTTGCGGCGGCACCGAAGAGCTTTGCTCCCCGACACCTAGCATTCATCGTTTACCGCGTGGACTACCAGGGTATCTAATCCTGTTTGCTCCCCACGCTTTCGAGCCTCAACGTCAGTTACCGTCCAGTAAGCCGCCTTCGCCACTGGTGTTCCTCCTAATATCTACGCATTTCACCGCTACACTAGGAATTCCGCTTACCTCTCCGGCACTCAAGACGGGCAGTTTCCAATGCAGTCCCGGGGTTGAGCCCCAGCCTTTCACATCAGACTTGTCCATCCGTCTACGCTCCCTTTACACCCAGTAAATCCGGATAACGCTTGCCCCCTACGTATTACCGCGGCTGCTGGCACGTAGTTAGCCGGGGCTTCTTAGTCAGGTACCGTCATTTTCTTCCCTGCTGATAGAAGTTTACATACCGAGATACTTCTTCCTTCACGCGGCGTCGCTGCATCAGGGTTTCCCCCATTGTGCAATATTCCCCACTGCTGCCTCCCGTAGGAGTCTGGGCCGTGTCTCAGTCCCAATGTGGCCGTTCACCCTCTCAGGCCGGCTATGGATCGTCGCCTTGGTGGGCCGTTACCTCACCAACTAGCTAATCCAACGCGGGTCCATCTTATACCACCGGAGTTTTTCACACCG
>NZ_JANFYP010000061.1:0-3008 GCF_024460535.1 Blautia sp. MSK.18.38
ATTTTACTGTGGAACAGGGAGAATTTGTTGCCGTAGTTGGAACTTCCGGCAGCGGTAAGTCTACATTGCTTCACATGATGGGAGGACTTGATACCCCCACTTCCGGCAGCGTGATTGTACGGGGAGAAGAACTCGCAAAAAAGAATGATGATGAATTGACAATTTTCCGCCGTTGTAACATCGGATTTATCTTCCAAAATTATAATCTGGTTCCGATTTTGAATGTATATGAAAATATCGTCCTGCCTGTGGAACTGGATGGCGATACAGTAGACCAGAAATTTATGGACGAAGTTGTGTATATGTTGGCTTTAGAAGATAAACTGGAAAATATGCCGAACAATCTTTCAGGCGGTCAACAGCAACGTGTAGCGATTGCACGAGCTTTAATTACGAAGCCTGCGATTATCCTTGCTGATGAACCGACCGGAAATCTTGATAGCAAGACCAGTGCAGATGTGTTAGGGCTTTTGAAGCATACCAGCGGAGAATTTAATCAGACCATTGTAATGATTACTCACAACAACGAGATCGCTCAACTCGCAGACCGCATTGTACGGATTGAAGATGGTAAAATTGTTGGCTAAAGGAGGTGGGAATTATGAATTATCCTTTTGAAAATGATACCAGTGCAGTAATTAAAAAATTAGCACGAAAAAGTGTGCGTTTTGATAAGAAGAAAAACTTATTTTGCCTTTCGGCAATTATTGTAGCCGTTGCTATGATAATGATGTCGTTGCTCACAGTGCAAAATATCATTTATCAAAATCAGAAAGAAATCGAAGGATTACATCAAGGGATTTTCTTTGACATTACGCAGGACAGTAAAGAAAAGTTGTTAGCAAACGAAGAAGTAAAAAGTGTAGGACTTTCCTGTAATATCAAAACAGTGAAAGAAAATTCTAAAGAACTGTCTCTGATTTATTATGATGATGACATGCTTAGTTTGATTCCTGCCTTTGACGGAAAATATCCAGAGAAAGCAAGTGAAATTGCTGTTACAGATGCCTTTTTTGCCAGTGAAAATAAGTCTCCGGAAATCAACGCCATAGTTCAGTTGAATCTGGATGGTACTTTGAAGAATTATACTATTGTTGGTATTTATCATGATAAAACTTCTACCGCTTATCCTGTTTTTGTTTCACTTGAAAAATGCCGGGAATTACGTGGAAATAACCTGCTTAATGGATATGTTTGGCTTGAAAATGCAGATACCCTTACAAAAGACGAAGCAACAGAAATATTATCTCAAATTTCAGAGGAGACTGGACTGAATAATTGGACAGTCAGCAGTTACTATGATTATGTAAATACAACTTTGTCCTTCAGTAATTATGCGGTATATGGTGTAGTTGCTGCCATTTTGTTTTTAGCTGCCGCACTTGTAATTTACAGCATTTTCTATATTTCGGTTGGACAAAAAGTTGCTGAGTTCGGACAGCTTCGGACAATAGGGGCAAGTAAAAAGCAAATTTATAAAATAGTTCTTAAACAGGGTTATATGCTTGCAGTTCCGGGGATTTTAATTGGTAGTATCATGGGAACGATCATCAGCTATTGTCTGCAATCAAAAGGCTGGTCAGTATTTGCATTTATTGTTTCTCTATGTGGCGCATGCCTTTTTGGAATACTGCTTGTTTATATTAGTGTTCGTAAACCAGCAAAAATTGCAGCGAATACTTCTCCAATTTCCGCCCTGAAAAATCCAGTGGGAATTGTAAATTACCGCACTCACAAAAGACATCGTATTACGCCTGTATATTTAGCGAAAATCAGCTTTTCCAGAAACAGAAAAAAATCTCTATTGACCATTTTATCATTGGGACTGTGCGGAGTTATATTTTTCCTTGCAGCAAGTTATCAGAGTTCTTTTAATGCCGAGAGTATGGCTCGTTATTGGGATATGAAGTACGGAGATTTCAAAATCAGCATTGATTTAGAAAACGAAAGTGAAAATTTGGATGCTCTCTTGCAGAAAGAATATTTTTCTGATTATGTAAAGCGTGTTGGAGATATAGAGGGAGTTAGCAATATATTTACTTATGCTACCGTACCAGTTGATTTCTCAACAGACAATGATATTTCAGATAGCACCTTGATGCTCGGCTATAATGAAAAGGATTTGGCGTCGCTAAATGCAGCGGTTTTGTCTGGAAATATTACTGATGATACAGAATTAGTTGTAAGTGATCCCGAACGTATTTATGATGTTTACCATTGGAAACCTCAAATTGGGGATACTGTGACCTTTAATTTCAAAAATCATAGTGGTAAAACAATAACAAAAGCATTCAAAATTGGTGCAATCACTTCCAGCAATGATGGAATGGGTGGCTATATTTTCAGAATGCCGGAAAATATGCTCAAAGAACTTGCAGGTTATGACTGTACATACGCAATCGAAATACAAGCAGAAGCTGAATATCAGGAGATAATCGAGCAAGAACTCAAATTACTCGTTTCTGACAATAGGGATGTTCGCTTACAAACCCTTCAAGATTTTATTGTAGAACACCAATCAGACAATCGTGCAGGTTTTACATTAGCTTATGCGATTGCAGCCATCTTGTGGATATTTGCGGTCATCAATCAAATCAATCTTACTGTGACAAATCTTTTATCACAGAAACAGGAAATGGGCACACTAAAATCTATTGGTATGACAAATAAGCAGTTGAAGCAAGCATTTATGATGGAAGGTCTTTTTACTACTTTGATTGCATTGCTTATAACTGCTGTTGTTGGAATCCCCGGCGGATATGCAATCGGTATATTTTTGAAAAATGCAGGCATGTCTACGGGATTTGTATTTCCGGTTGTTGCTTTTACTCTTTTTGCTGTTGCTATGTTTATGCTTGAAAGTTTGATGACAATATTGCTTATTCATTCATGGAAGAAGCAATCTGTTATTGCAATAATGCGAAATTGATGATAGAAAGCTTTTCATATCTCGGTCAGCTCCACAATTACATTACTCTGCTGATACAGCCAGTCCGTAAATTCTTTCG
>NZ_JANFYP010000062.1:0-2777 GCF_024460535.1 Blautia sp. MSK.18.38
GATAGCGATAGGTAATCCTTTGAAGTTATCTCCGGATTTTCCCCCGCTCCACACCGTGCATGCGACTTTCACCGCACACGGCGCTCCATCGAATTCAGCCGTCCAGGGTTTTAAACACAACTTACACACTTCGTTACAGCATTAAATTCAAAGAATAATAGGTGGCATTTCTGCCATACTACGAAGTTTGTTAAGCTTTTCTATTTGTTTATTGTCAAGATTTAAGGATTTCAGGTACTTCTCAATCGTGGGTTCTGAGGAAGCATGGATAAGGATATGAACCTCTTTGCTGACAAGAATTAGATTTGCGTATTCATCCGAACCACCATTGCTTACCGGCACTTTATGGTGGCAATGAATATCATGAGAATCCATCGGAATTCCCGTCACTGCACATTTACCATACTGTGCCGCATACAAAGAAATACGGTTATCCGCATATTCAATGGTTCTACCCTTTACAGGATTTCTCATCAGCCATAACATCGTCGCTGTGTCGATTGCAAGATTCTTATGAATCTGTTCCCGACCTTTGACCGTGTATTTATTGATGGATTTCCTTTTATGCTGGGCGTTCTTCGGCTGGACATATCCCAGTGGAACCACCGGACGTCCATGAAGGAACCTCATCTGTCTGCTTGTTCCATACTTTTCTTTGATGAACCCATTTCTGAGTTGTCCCTTTTTGGATAAGTCGCCTTTCAGTCTGTTTCTGAGCTGTTTGTTGATACTAAAGGCAAGTCTGCTGAAGTCATGAGATACTTCTGTGGAAATACAATAGTATTCATGAAGTCCAGCAACTACAGAGTTGTATTTCTGAAGCTGCATGAACTGAACATTATCATCTGACGAATGAGCCAGTTCCTTTACTTCTTCCGAGACTTTATCATGAGCCTTTTTGTATGCTTTATCGCTCATATGAGACCGAACCACATATTTCTTACCCTTTCTACGGACTTTCAGCTTGAACCCGAGAAAATCAGAATACTGTCTTTTGAGATTAACTACTTTGGATTTGTCAGGGCTGATTTCCAGCCCCAGCCTGTCCTTTAGCCATAACTCTGTTGCCTTGTATGCTCTGACGGCATCCTCATGTGATGCGCAGAAAATTTTAAAATCATCTGCGTACCGAACTGCATGCATCTCTTTTAATCTGCTCCGGCGCAGAGCCCTGTAAGCGTGGCTCTTAATCTCTGTTCCCTGCGCATTGCTCCTCGTTTTGAATTTTGTCTTTGTTGGCATCTGTTCCCATTGGGAAGCAATCCACCAGTCCAGTTCATTTAATACGATATTTGCAAGCAATGGCGACAAAATACCGCCTTGCGGAGTACCCCGTGTGGGATATGTTTTCTCCCCATTTGGCAGAACAACAGGTGCTTTCAACATCTCTTTTATAATGCATAGCAGCTTTTTGTCCCGAATTCCCAATGCCCATATCTGACGCATCAGCTTTGTATGGCTGATATTATCAAAGAAGCCTTTAATATCGAGGTCAACCACATGGTACAGATGCTGTACCTGTATCAGCCTCATGCATTGCGCAATAGCAGTCTCAGCGGAACGGTTCGGGCGGAACCCGTTGGAGTTCTCACTGAATTTTGCTTCACATATCGGCTCCATGACCTGCAAAATACATTGCTGTACGATCCGATCCACGATAGTTGGAATTCCCAGCGGTCTGGTCTTTCCATTGGGCTTTGGTATTTCCACTCGCCTTACGGGTCGTGGATGATAATTACTGAATTGTTTCCGTATGAGACGGACGTATTCTTCCTCGCTTAACTTTGCAAGGTCGGCTATCGTCCTTTTATCCACTCCCGAAGTATCACTTCCTGTATTCTTCTTTATCGTTCTGTATGCAAGCTTGATATTTTCTTCACTCTCGATGATTTCCATCAGATGGTTGAAGGTTTTATCTTTCTTACTTTCTGCATACAGCCTGTCAAAAGTACCTTCCATGTCGTAATACTCTGAGTTGCGGATTTTTCTCTGTTTACTTTTCCTTTCTTGCTGCCCCGAAGTCAACACAGGCATCCTCTCCCTTCGGTTTGGATTTTCTTTGTCATACTCGAAGCTGTGTTTGTTGTGTTTTCATTTTCATTGCTGAATTCGACTTGTGGCTATTCCTCCACCGCTTACTTATTCACGGCTTCATAGGTACTGTGCCACTACTCTCACTGGAATAAAGAATGGTTATTGCCCTCTCGCGAAGGTATTCCCATCCACCACATCACTGGCTTGCAACCGCCTCCGTGTCCCCAGCTTTCCACGTTCCGATATTCCTATCATTGGATATCTTTAGGTTCTTCCTCTAAGCCTGTATCTGGTCATGCATAACCGCACCGCCTGTAACGATGCATGGACTTTCATAACAACCAATTTTACTTGCCCACAGATACCACCATGAAAGGTGTACTGCCTTTCGACAGCATCAACGTTTAGACTCGTACATTCGGAATTTCGTCAGTATTTTCATACATTCTCACCATGGATATCCGACCCCCGGCATATAGGCAACACCATCCACCTCTGGACAGCTTTCGTGTCTGGCCTGAAAACCAGTCTTACGATTGCTCTCTGCCGACTTCACCGAGCTCTATAAACTTTTGGAGAGAGCCGTTGCATGCTCCCCGCCATTCGGAGTATTAGGGTGGCGCTTCGGGACGTTACCCCCTCATTTCACCCATCGGAATATCAGTTCTCCAAAGTTTCGGGCTACAATTGCCCTTCGACTTTGTGCGTAAGCTTTTCACTTACGAACGTGTCGCACGATTGTC
>NZ_JANFYP010000063.1:0-2760 GCF_024460535.1 Blautia sp. MSK.18.38
AAGATCCTTAGTCTTGCTCGTCTGCCAGTTCCGACACTTCCGCATATCGCATTTCATTGGAAATTTCCAATGCGGAAGATGGGACTTGAACCCACACGAGCGCAATGCTCACAAGATCCTTAGTCTTGCTCGTCTGCCAGTTCCGACACTTCCGCATGACCGCATTTCCTTGGGATTTTTTATTTTCTCCCTCGCGACAAGTGATAGTATAGCAAAGTGGATCTTGTATGTCAACACCTTTTTTCAAAAGTTTTCTATTTTTTCGGTTTTTCTGTTATTTTGTCACGATTATCTTTGGTCCGGCACCCTTTGCACGGAGGAGTTTTTTGTATGCACTTACCCTGGAAGCCGGTACTTTAAATCTGCAGTTGGAACGGATCCCCTTAAACGCATTGGCTCCTGTCTTCGCTGTCGTAAGCTTTGTGCTGAAGATCGTTACATTGGAGAGGTTACTGCAGCCGCAGAAGGCTTTCGCACCTACTGTCATTATATTCGCTCCGATTTTCACTGTTGTCAGTTTCTTTGCTCCGCTCATTGCAGAACCTCCAATGGCTGTCACTCTGAAATTTTTTCCTCCGATCTTTACTGTTGTCGGGATCGTAAGGGCCTTTCTTGCTGCCTTGTCCGTAGCTCCGGTAAAGACTACAGTTCCCTTGCCGGACGTGTCTGCATTGGATATCTTATATTTCAGCCTGCTGACTGTATAGACCGCGTTTTTCTGAACCGTGATCCGGAATTTTTTTGTAACAGAACCGTTATATTTTCCTTTTCCTTTGATAGTAACGGATGCAGTTCCGATGTTTTTATTATTCTTCCAGGTAAGGGTGTAATCCCTTCCGTTTACAAGCTTCTTACCGCCGTAGGTTATGGTAAGTGCCTGGGTCAGCGGCTTTCCGGTAAAGGCCCTGGTCTTAAGTGCAGATATCTTTGTTTTGCTGATATTGGTAACCGCTGCAGTCTGTCCACCAATGGAAACAAATTTCACATCTTTAAAAAATACATGATATAAATTTTCACTTTGATGCATTCTCTTTACATATCGTTCCGCTGCCGAGCCTGTATAACCTTCTACTGTAAAACCACCGGGAATAACTTCCTCTGCACCATTTCCCCTGTTATAACGTATTCCTAATGCCAGTCCACCAATATCTGTAACTGATTTCGGAATACGGATCTTTTTCAGCTTAAGGCAATCATGAAACGCCCAATCTTCGATCTTCGTCAGTCCCTCATGTAAGGTCACACTGGTCAGCCCGGTATTGCAAAATGTATCAGGCTCGATCTGCGTCAGACCGGCAGGTATGTCAATCTTATCCAATGATGTACAATTTCTGAATGCATCTCCTCCTAATTTATTTAACTGAGACGGAAGCTGGATCTGTGCCAGATTTTCGCAGTTAAAAAATGCACCCTCACCCAGCTCTTTTAATTGAGGCGGAAGCTGTACCTGCTTCAGATTTTTGCAGTTACAAAATGCCCCTCCTCCTATCAGCGTCAGTTTTTCCGGAAGCTGGATATTTCTGAGTCCGGTCTCGAAAAATGCATTCCTTTCTATTTCTGTTACGGAATCCGGTAACGCAATAGAACTCAGCGCACTGCAGCCCCAAAATGCTCCGTCACTGATTTTTTCCAATACTGTATTCTCAAATATCACACTCTCCAGACTGCTGCAATCTCGAAAGGCATCCTCTCCAATAGACCTCACTCCATTTTTTAATGTAACCTTTTTCAGCCCGGTACATTTTCCAAACATATCTCTCGGCACATCCACTGCACCGGATATCACCACACTCTCTATATTTGGCACATCGTAAAAGCATTGCTCCGGCATATTCATGCCTGCATTTCCATGGATTTCCAGTTCCTTAATATATTTTTTCAGATTCCACATGCCCCATCTATCAAAGCCTGTGATCCCATTCCCGATTACAAGCTTATTTACTCTAGAAAAATCGATGCCTGCCTTCTCCAAAGCACTTTCAGATATCTCATTTTTTGTCAACTCCATGTTATTTCCCGTAATGGTCAGTGTTCCATTCCCGTCCAGTACCCACGTAAATTTTCCATCAGAGTATTCTGCGGATGCCTGCACTGCATCCTTCGTTCCATCATCAAAAGCTGCGTTTTCTTCTGCCTGTTCGCATTCCTCCAACGCTTCCTCTTCATCCATTGCCGCTTCCGGAGCCTCCAGTTCTTCCTCTTCTGCAGTACCCTCTGGCGCTTCTTCACCAGGCTCCATTACGCCGGTTTCCGCATTCTCCTGTACGTTGTTCCCGGTATCTGGCTTGTCTGTATCTGTGGTTTCCTGTTCCTCTGTAGCAGCTGATCCATCTGTGATCTCTGTTTCCGTCTCTGCAGTATCTTCCGGATCTGAGGATGCAGTATCTCCACTTTCTTCTGCCAAAAATGCTGCTTCCTCACCCTCTGGTTCCATTTCTGCCGCCACTGTCAGCTCTGCCGGAGTCAGCGCCAGGCTTGCCGCTATAAGTACGGCCATGAGCTTTTTTCCTGCACTTTTTCTTCTCATATGACTATGCTCCTTCCATTTTCTTCTATCATAACATATAAACACGATATATTCTATCCGGATTCCTTTTTTACAGATATTTTTAGGTAACAAAAAAACCTGCATCCGTTTCCAGATGCAGGTTTCCTAAATAAAAAATGCGGAAGATGGGACTTGAACCCACACGAGCGCAATGCTCACAAGATCCTTAGTCTTGCTCGTCTGCCAGTTCCGACACTTCCGCATATCGCATT
>NZ_JANFYP010000064.1:0-2622 GCF_024460535.1 Blautia sp. MSK.18.38
GCCTTTGGAATATGCAAGATTATATCTTGATGGCAATTTACAGATGTGGGTGGATGCAGAAGATTCACTTGAATTATAGGCAATTTAAACAAAAGTTTATATCTGATTTTCGATTATCCATATGAACACTTTACTTTCAAGCATTTTGAGAAATATAGAAAAACGCTAATTTTACCACTAATAAATGAGCCTTGATATGACACTAAAAACAATATGGGAGATAGCACAATATCTGTGTATCTCCCGTTTTTCATTTTTGTAATATAATTACTTCACTCTAATTTTTATATTTTCTTATTTTTCAATAATCATAGGACTTATTTCTAAATCTGCCATAGACTGCTTTGTTTGGTATGGCTTTCGGGATATGATTACACACATCATAGTGTGGATAGTAATAGAGCATAAAACATGTAGAGTAAGGTTGCTACAACTCATATTGCCATATATAATAACTAATGACATCGAAAATTAAAGAAATTGATTAGAAATAGATTTTTGTTTGATAATCTTAAATCAGATATTCACAATGGAGGCATATTTATGGCGCAGAGTATTTTAATTGTAGACGATGAAAAAGAAATTGTATCAATGCTGTATTGCTATTTCAGCAAACTTGGATATACGGTATATACTGCAACAGCAGGAAATGCTGCATTAAAAGAAGTAGAAAAAAAACCTGACATTATTTTGTTAGATGTCAATATGCCAGATATAGATGGATTTACTGTTTGCGAAAGGATACGGGATTATGTTTCATGCCCTATAATTTTTTTAACAGCACGCATTGAAGATAGTGATAAAATAAAAGGATTTTCTATTGGCGCAGACGACTATGTAATAAAACCATTTTCTGTTGATGAATTAGAAGCTCGCATTGCAGCACATCTTCGCAGAGAAAAAAGACACAATATATCTTCAAAGGTGCAATTTGATGAAGATATGGTTATAGATTATTCCTCACGTATTGTGTTTTATCATAATAAGGATATGGCTTTTACCAAAAAGGAATTTGATATAATATCTTTCCTTTCGCAAAACAAAGGAATTGTTTTTGACCGGGAAACTATTTATGAAAAAGTTTGGGGATTAGACGGCATTGGTGATAATACAGTTGTTACAGAACATATCAGACGTATTAGGGCAAAATTTTTATCTTTAGGCGATAGACCTTACATTGAAACTGTTTGGGGGTGCGGATATAGATGGAAAAATTAAAGAGAAGCAGATTGTTCAATCGGTTAAATAGCATGAGTATTAGAATGACCTTTGTTCTTTATGCTTTGTTTTCGTTGTTGATTGGAATAATTATTTGTATACTTTTAATTTCAATGGTTGACAGATACAGAATAAATTTAAACTATAAGTATGAAAATCTGTCAACGAGGTATGATATACCGGAAAATGGCTCATTTACCGCCACTTATAGTAATGACCAAACAAAATACACAATATTTGACACGAAAGGAAACGAGATATGCAAGTTCAATGTTGATTATCAAAAAGAACGCCCAGTACACGAATATGTCTATCCGAACCATGTTTCATATATCGAAGTTTTACCTAATTTTACAAACCGGGATAGGCTTATTGACAGTGCTTTAGGTTCATTAAATATTGCAATTATTCCTATCGTATTATCTATTAGTATGATATGTTGTGTAACATTTTTTTATAAAAAAAAATTATCGAAACCTATTAAGCTATTAACTAATGCGTATCATAAAATTGAAGCAAATGACTTAGATTTTACGTTATCATATCCATTAAATGATGAAATGGGGAAACTTTGTCATGCCTTTGAAAAAATGAAAGACTGTTTGTCGAAAAATAATGAAACTATGTTTCGACAATTTGCTGAACAGCGCCGTCTAAATGCTGCTTTTTCGCATGACTTACGCACTCCTTTGACTTTACTAAAGGGTCATGCTACTATGCTGCTTTCCTTTATTCCCAAAGGCTTAGTATCACAACAAGAAATATTAGATGAAATATCAGTAATGTCAAAAAATATTTCACGTCTTGAAAAATATGTAAATGCTATGACGAACTTATACAGGTTAGAGGATATTGATATTCCACGACAACAGATTACATTTCATTCACTTATTGATAATTTTAATAACACAGCAGAAGCACTTTGTTATGACAAACATTTTTCAATTACTACAAGCGGTAATAATATAACCTTGTTTATCAATTTAGATACAGTCATGCAGATTTATGAAAACTTACTCTCTAATAGTATTAGATACGCAAAAAGTGATATTGCTATTAGCGTAGTAATAGAGAATGATAATTTAGTTATATCTGTTTCAGACGATGGTTGCGGGTTTAAAAATATTGATATTGAAAAGGCGACATTACCATTTTATAAATCATCGAAAGATATAGCTACTGAACATTTGGGGTTAGGGCTGAATATTAGTAAGATTTTAAGTGAAAGACATGGCGGAAATATCCAAATTGCTAATAATAAAGCAGGGGGAGCATGTGTTACAGTGAAAATAAATTGCAATGAAAGTTGATTGAAAATAGACATTTTATTGCTATTATAAATTTAAAAGAAAGACCAGCTAGTTATAGTCAATACCTAAAAGACAAAAAATAGATATTTTTCTT
>NZ_JANFYP010000065.1:0-2585 GCF_024460535.1 Blautia sp. MSK.18.38
GGGATATTGAGGACGGTATCGACAGCACAGGCAAGAAAATGACGCTTTGCCAACTCTACGCCAAACAGAACACACAGAGGGCAAACGTGAAGAAGAGCACACAGAAACAACGGGAACAGCTCATGCGGTTATTGAAAGAGGACAAGTTAGGTGCTAGGAGCATTGATACGATAAAACCCTCTGACGCTAAGGAATGGGCGTTACGCATGAAAGACAAAGGCTTTTCCTATAACACCATTAACAACCATAAACGCTCGTTAAAAGCGTCATTCTATATCGCCATACAAGACGATTGTGTAAGGAAAAACCCTTTTGATTTCAAGTTAAGTGAAGTTATAGAAAATGATACCAAAGAGAAAGTCGCATTGACAGAGGAACAGGAACAAGCCCTACTCTCATTCATCAAGGCGGACAATGTGTATCACAAGTATTATGATGATGTGCTGATACTGTTAAAGACAGGACTTCGTATCTCGGAACTGTGCGGACTGACAGTAGCCGATATTGATTTCAAGAATGAAGTTGTGATTATCGACCACCAGTTATTAAAGAGCAAGGAACAGGGCTACTATATTGAAACGCCTAAGACAAAAAGCGGAGCAAGGCAAGTGCCATTAAGCAGAGAAACGATACAAGCATTTCAACGGGTTATGAAGAAACGCCCAAAGGCAGAACCATTTGTGATAGACGGACGGGGCAACTTTCTATTTGTAAATCATAAAGGCAAGCCCAAAGTTGCGATTGATTACAATATGCTTTTTGTCCGTATGGTAGAGAAATACAACAAGCACCATAAGGACAATCCCTTGCCACATATCACACCGCATACACTACGCCATACGTTCTGCACAAGGCTGGCAAGTAAGAACATGAACCCAAAAGATTTACAGTATATCATGGGACATTCAAATATCAGTATCACAATGAACTGGTATGCTCATGCGTCCATAGATACTGCAAAATCAGAGGTTCAGCGTCTAATCGCATAGAAGTATTTACCACGATTTTAACCACGCTTGATAGCGAAAATATAAGAAGATAGACCTAGATATGTGAGGTTTACAACAAAAGCAAAATGCCCGTAGAGCCGATAAAATAAGGCTTTACGGACATTTAAGAAGATATAAAAAGATAGTCAAAAAGACATATATAATTTTTATCAAATACCTTTATAATAAACTCTGGCTTTATTTTATACTATCCGAGGAGGTTTTCCAATGAAAAAAACATCTTTTTTCAACAGTCTGCCATTTAAGCTGCTGGTCGCTGTGATCCTGGGGATCATAGCCGGTCTTATCCTGAACCGATACAGCACCAACGGAATCTCCATGGCAGTTCTTAATATCACAGTTACTATCAAGTACATTCTGAGCCAGATCATTACCTTCTGCGTGCCGCTGATCGTGCTGGGATTTATCGCTCCGTCCATTACCAGGCTTGGCAAAAATGCTTCGCTGATGCTGGGTGTTGCGGTTGTCCTCGCTTACGGCTCCTCTGTTGGCGCAGCGCTTTTTTCCACAGCCTCTGGCTTTCTCATCATTCCACATCTGTCCATCCATTCCTATGCTGCAGGACTGAAGCGGCTGCCGGAGGTGATCTTTGAGCTGGAGATCCCGCAGATCATGTCCGTTATGAGTGCTCTTGTTTTTGCAATGATGCTGGGACTTGCCGCTACCTGGACAAAGGCGAAGCTGATCACTGGGCTCCTGGATGAATTTCAGAAAATCGTTCTTTCTCTGGTGGCTCGAATCATCATCCCCATTCTTCCGTTATTTATCGGCACTACCTTCTGTGGCCTTGCCTACGAGGGAACCATCACCAGACAGCTGCCTGTTTTTCTGAAGATCATCGTACTGGTGCTTGCCGGGCATTTTATCTGGATGACTCTTCTTTACATCCTTGCAGGTATCTATTCCGGAGAAAATCCTCTGGAGGTTGTCCGCCATTATGGTCCTGCCTATCTGACTGCCGTAGGGACCATGTCCTCTGCAGCCACACTGGCCGTTGCACTGCAGTGCGCCTCCAAGGCAAAACCACTCCGTAAGGATCTGGTCAGCTTCGGGATTCCTCTTTTTGCAAACATCCATCTCTGTGGCTCCGTTCTGACAGAGGTTTTCTTCTGTATGGCGATTTCGAAGATCCTGTACGGTTCCGTTCCCACGCCGGGTACCATGGTTCTGTTCTGCCTTCTTCTGGGTATCTTTGCCATCGGAGCTCCCGGTGTTCCCGGCGGAACCGTCATGGCATCCCTTGGCATCATCACCGGAATACTGAAATTCGACAGCTCCGGCACTGCATTGATGCTTACCATCTTTGCACTGCAGGACAGCTTCGGTACCGCATGCAACGTGACCGGCGACGGTGCACTGACACTGATGCTTACCGGCTATGCAAAGCGCCATCATATTGAGGAGGATGATATAAGTAACTAAATATATTGCAAAAAGATATTAAATGTGTTTAAATATACTTATGGAGGTATATTATGGACACATCAAATATCACAAATTATAAACCAAAAGATTTTGCGGAATTATTAGGTGTTTCTGTAAAAACGCTTCAGAGATGGGACAGAGAGGGAATCT
>NZ_JANFYP010000066.1:0-1904 GCF_024460535.1 Blautia sp. MSK.18.38
GAATTATTAGGTGTTTCTGTAAAAACGCTTCAGAGATGGGACAGAGAGGGAATCTTAAAAGCAAACCGAACTCCAACAGACAGACGTTATTACACATATGACCAGTATCTTCAATTTAAAGGTATAAATATAGAACATGATAAACGAAAAGTTGTTATTTATGCAAGAGTATCTACCAAAAACCAAAGGGATGATCTTCAAGATCAGACAGCATTTCTGCGTCAGTTCTGTAATGCCAGAGGAATGATCGTAGACCAGTGCATTGAAGACTATGGAAGCGGACTTAATTATAACCGCAAGAAATGGAATGGATTACTGGACGAAGTCATGGAGCAGAAGGTCAAAACCATAGTGATCACGCATAAAGACAGATTTATCCGTTTTGGATACGACTGGTTTGAAAGATTCTGCATGAAATTCCACACAATGATACTGGTGGTGAACAATGAAGAACTGTCACCACAGGAAGAACTTGTACAGGATATTATTTCCATCCTTCATGTGTTTTCCTGTAGATTATATGGACTTCGTAAGTATAAAAAACAGATAGAAAAGGATGAGGAGATTGCTGAAGAGCTTCAAGACAGAGATCGATCCTACAGAAGAGCAGAAGATCAAAATACATAAGACAATCGGCACATGCAGATATATTTATAATTTCTACCTGTTTCATAATAAAGAACGTTATGATGCCGGTGAAAGATTTATGAGCGGCAAGTCGTTCAGTGTATGGCTGAACAATGAATACCTTCCAGGGCATCCGGAATATTTCTGGATCAGAGAAGTCAGTTCCAAATCGGTAAAGAATACAATCGAAAATGCCTGTACCGCTTTTTCAAGATTTTTTCATCATCAGAGTAGTTTCCCGAGATATAAGAAAAAAGGAAGATCTGATGTAAAAATGTATTTTGTAAAGAATAATCCCAAAGACTGTCTCTGTGAACGTCACAGGATCAAGATCCCAACACTTGGCTGGGTAAGGCTGAAAGAAAAAGGTTACATTCCGGCCTCTAAGGATGGATTTGTGATCCGAAGCGGGGCAGTTTCCATGAAAGCAGGCAGATATTATGTGTCTGCACTTGTCGATATACCTGCTCCGGAAGCAGATGGAAATTTCACTGATGGGATCGGAATCGATCTGGGGCTGAAAGACTTTGCGGTTGTGTCAAATGGAACTGTATACAGAAATATCAATAAAACAGCACGGATCAGAAAACTTGAGAAACAATTAAGACGGGCACAGCGAAAGCTTTCCCGTAAATATGAGAACTTAAAGAAAGGAGAGTCCACTCAAAGAGCAAATATATGCAAACAAAAGCTTAAAGTACAGAAACTTCATCATCGGATAGAAAATATCCGTACAGATCATATCAACAAGGTAATATCTGAGATAGTGAAAACCAAGCCGTCTCATATAACGATTGAGGATCTGAACATATCCGGGATGATGAAGAACCGGCATCTCTCAAAAGCAGTTGCGTCCCAGAAATTCTATGAATTCCGGACAAAATTGAAAATAAAATGTGCTGAATATGGAATCGAACTGAGGGTAGTTGACCGATGGTATCCATCTTCAAGGATCTGCCACTGCCGCAGCTGTATTAAAAAAGATCTGAAACTTTCAGACAGGATCTACAGATGCACATGTGGATATATTGAGGACAGAGATCTCAATGCAGCACGGAATCTGAGAGATGCAGAGACTTACGAAGTTGCATGATCCCGCAAACGTAAGTATGTACCGAAGGCTATTTCGGGAATTAACGACTGTGGAGTGTACTTAGGATCTGTGAGTAGAGATAACTCCGGTTACTCAAAAGCATACACAAAGAAACAGTAAGCGGTATTCGTGAGAATCCGCATTATCTCGATGTGAGTATGTTTAATCACATTTTGAGTGGCAG
>NZ_JANFYP010000067.1:0-1881 GCF_024460535.1 Blautia sp. MSK.18.38
TTGAAGGCTTCAAATTTCTTTCATCAACAAGATAATTGTAGTATTTCTTAATATCCGATTTCTTCAGCGTTGATATTCTTTTACTTCCAATCACTGGTCGCACAAAAGTATTGTACATATATTTGTAATTTTCAAAGGTATTATTCTTCAGCCTCTTTTCATATTTGCCCAAGCGGTAAGTTTTTCTCCGACCACTCCGAAACAAGTTCCGGATGTACTTCTGCTAAACTGTTATTCATAGCCAAACCGGGGCCTCCTTGTGCTTAGAATATATGAAGTTTTAGCTTTGTCTTGTAGTTTGCGAATATCCGTATAAATAGAAAAAGCCCTTTGAGAAAAGGATTTCTCCCCTCTCAAAGGACAACCAGACAAACTGAAAGTTGCCACTTTCCTGTACTTACCATTTTTCATTAAAGCGGCTGCATCATCTCAAGAATGATTCCATCCGGGTCTCTAAAATAAAAAGCTCTACTTTCCCCAAATCCATCTGCTCTAAAATCGAAATACTGCGGTTCAGACAAGCACTCCACATTATTATCTACGAGATGTTTGTAAGCAGAATCAATATCATCTGTGTAGAAACATACTTCCGAGATAGATGTTGTAAACAAATCAGAGGGAACTTTCTTTACTTCGTTGTTTACAAACTGAATCAGCTCAACTGGCGGTGCTTCAACAGCCTTGGAGCCATTCAAATAAGCGACCCTTGCTTTGCAATTTACTCTACGAAACATTTTATCTGTTTCTTCGCCTTCCATAAAAATCTCTCCTTGAAACTCAAGCCCAAGGACATCTCTGTAGAATGCAATTGAGCGTTCCAAATCAGAAACCGTTAGTCCTACATGATAAATTCTTCCAACCATATATATTTCTCCTGTAAATTTCGATATGTATTTTTGTTTGTTTAAAAAATGGGCAATCCCGATTGGAATTGCCCACTCATTGTACTAATTATGCGATTTTTTCTTGCTTGCACCGATTTCTGCATCAAATGATGTAAGTTTGATGTAAATCGCTGTTTTTTTAGTTTTTTATCAAATGAAGTACGTCCCGTCTATTCGGTAAAACGGTACATCTTTACATCATCTTAATAGAGCTTTGCACCTGCTGGAATATGGTCATCAACCATCAGAAGATGGAGCTTTTCTTCGCCTTCTTCTTCGTGGATAGCACTGAGGAGCATACCGCAAGAGTCAATGCCCATCATAGCTCTCGGTGGAAGATTTGTGATAGCGATAAGCGTCTTTCCAACCAGTTCTTCAGGCTCATAAAAGCTATGAATACCGCTTAAAATGGTTCTGTCTGTGCCTGTTCCGTCATCAAGCGTAAACTGTAACAGTTTCTTTGACTTCGGTACTGCAACACACTCTTTAACCTTTACTGCACGGAAATCTGACTTGCTGAATGTGTCAAAATCAACTGCTTCCTCAAACAAAGGCTCAATCTTTACCTTAGAAAAATCAATCTTTTCAGGCTCAGCTTTCACTTCTGCAGCTGCCGGAGCTGCTTCGGAAGTCTTGGAAGCTTTCTTATCAGCGTCCAGGGACTTCATTGTGGGGACCCTTTTTGTGGTTCTTTCATACTCGACCAAGCTGGTGTTAATACTATTAAATTCTCCATATTCCAATTATCCCCCATACTTCATATTTTTGCTCTACTTTGAGTCACTTTGCGGGCAAATGATGTAAAATATGATGTAAATGATGTAGGGTGATAGTAGTATATGCAAGAGCATATTCATATACAAGAAATTATAACTTCTCTTATTTACAATGTCAATCCACATCAAAGTAACGCTGCCTTATCTTTTCCTGCTTCAGAACAAGAAAAAAGAACACACAACACTCTGTATGTTCTCTTTCTGTATGTGAAGTCCAATAT
>NZ_JANFYP010000068.1:0-1879 GCF_024460535.1 Blautia sp. MSK.18.38
AAATTCCAGTTGTGCGCCCAGCTAAGGGTGTGTAGTCAAGCCGGTGGGATTCCGGTTTATCCAAGGTTTAGCCAACCAGATAATAGCGAGTCTTGGGATGATGCCGGTAACGGCATCTGACAAGCGTAGACAGCAAGAAAGCAGGGTTGAATAGTGATTGAGCTTCGAAACGTTAACTTCAGTCGGTCGACGTCTTAACTGGTGCGGAAGACAATATCATGTAATGCGATATGGCGAGTGTTATGTGGCACTGCGGAGTCAGAGAACCAATCATGTTTTACATTGTGAATACACATCAACTGGGGAGAACCTGCCATTTCTCGAAGAAGAGTATGAAATTGCAACTGAAAACGGAGTATTTCAAATGAATGGTAGGTGGTCGGACAATCCCATAGTACTGTAGAAATCGGGCAATGCCGATGGAGGGAAGGGGATTGCATAGTAAAGGTCTTACTGAGGACACATTATCCGTACTCAGGGACGGAGGAAATAATGGAAACGAAATTAGTAAGAATAGCTGAGATATCAGCAACATCAAAACATCCTATATTTACATCAGTGTACCACTTGATAAATGAAGATATGCTAAAGCAATGCCATAAGGAATTAGATGGGAACAAAGCAGTCGGAATTGACAAGGTAACTAAGGATGAGTATGGGAAGAACCTTGATAGAAATATCAAGGAACTGGTACAGAGGTTGAAAAACAAATCCTTTAAGCCACTTCCGTCACTGAGGGTATATATACCTAAAGGAAATGGAAAGAAACGACCATTAGGGATTGCTTCCTATGAAGATAAGATTGTACAAATGGCAGTGAAGAAAATACTGGGAGCTATTTATGAACCGAGATTCCTAAACTGCATGTATGGATTCAGACCGAATAGGGGGTGTCACGAAGCAATAAAAGAAGTATACCAACGGATAAGCTATGGAAAAATCAGCTATATCGTAGATGCCGATATCAAAGGTTTCTTTGACCATATCGACCATGATTGGATGATGAAGTTCCTTGAATGGAATATACAGGATAAGAACTTATTGTGGCTAATACGTAAATACCTTAAAGCAGGAATAATGGAGCAAGGAAAATTCGAGCCAACAGAGGAAGGTTCGGCACAAGGCTCAGCAATGAGTCCGATGCTTGCAAATATATACATGCATCATGTGCTGACGCTGTGGTTTAAGCTGGTGGTGCAAAGGGAAATGCAGGGAGAGTGTTTTCTCGTCAACTTTGCGGATGATTTTGTTGCAGGATTTCAATATAAGTCAGAAGCTGAAAGATACTATAAAGAGTTAAAGGAACGAATGGAAAAGTTTGGACTGGAGCTGGAAAGTAGTAAAAGCAGACTAATTGAATTTGGGAGATTTGCAGAGCAGAATCGTAGAGCAAGAGGAGAATGTAAACCTGAAACATTTGATTTTCTGGGGTTTACCTTCTATTGTAGCAAAACTCGAAAGGGAGGTTTCGTGCCAAAGGTACAGACTTCAAGAAAGAAGTTAGAGCAAAAGGTTAGAGCATACAAGAACTGGATTTACGATAATCGAAATCGACCAATGCGAGAAATAATTAAAGAGTTGAACGTAAAACTAATTGGACACTATCGGTATTATGGTGTTACATGGAATTTTCGGAAGATAACAACATTCCTGCATAGAGTACAACAGTTTCTATTCAAAGCCATGAATCGGAGAGGTTGTAGACGGGCATACACATGGAATGGATTTGTGGAAATGCTCAAGTATTACCCGTTAGCAAAACCTAAAACGTACTATTGTTTATATTGAAGCGAATGTTACTATGAGGAGCCGTATGCGGGAAAGCCGCACGTACGGATCTGTGAGGGGCTAAGATTGAGAGGTCTTAGTCTACTCGACT
>NZ_JANFYP010000069.1:0-1820 GCF_024460535.1 Blautia sp. MSK.18.38
AAAGACCAGCTAGTTATAGTCAATACCTAAAAGACAAAAAATAGATATTTTTCTTTTATGTTTTGAAACCTAAAAATGAGTAACTTTAACAAACGTAAATCACTTGGATTTTCGTCAAGAAGCTCCTATGGTTTTATATAGCTGCATCTTTATGCAGCTGCTAAAGCAGGTCTTTGATACTGCTTACAGTGTTCTTCTGGTGACCGAAGCTCAAATGCCTTTTCATCACGAAGAACAGCAAATACGATGTTGCAGACTTTATGCATTACAGCACCGATTGCAACCATCTTAGGCTTTTGTCCAGACTTTAATTCGTAATACTTACGGAGGTATGGATTGATGCCCTCTCCATTACGTTTTGTACGAATGGAGGCGAGTGCTACGGCAAAGATAGCACGGCGCGCGATTCTGGAGCCACGTTTGCTCATATGTAACTGAGTGCCAACGAATTTTCCAGATTCATTTACTTCAGGATCTAATCCGAAGTAAGCAAAAAGTTGTTTTGGATTACGGAATGCTGAGAAATCACCTATTTCGCACATGATTGTTACAGCAGTCAGAAAGCCAACACCTGGGATTGTATTTAAAAGTTTAATCTGCTGAATAAACTTCTCGTTTTTATTGAATGTAATCAGCTGCCTAATACGATTCAGTATGGAATCCAAAGCAGAATCAAGCTTTTCAACAAGGTCCAAAGTTAAAAAGATATTGAAGTAGATACTGTCTATTTGACATCCAAATGTCTTTGCAGCATTAGCTGCAGCACAGAGTTTCTCATATCTTTCAGAAGCTTTGGCAAGACCTTTTCGTGAAGCTTTTGATATTTTTTCAATCATGGTCTTCTTATGACCACGAAGTATCTTGTCTGGAGTACCGTACTGGCGAAGAATCATTGTTGAGGTCTTGCCGGTAACATCACAGAAAACGTCAAGATACTGAGGAAACACGGTATGCAGGTCTCCTTTAAGTTTATTGATATGAGCAGAACGCTCATCAGTTAAATCGTAATACTTACGGGTAAGGCTACGCAGTTCAAGAACCAGCTTTGCTGGGAACTGGGAAACAGGAATATCTTTTGATAATCCTAGTTTGGCAATACCTTTAGAATCGATTTTATCATTTTTTACTTTTCTGATATTTCCATTCTTAGTAGAATGTGTAATAATAGGATTGATTATGGACGCGTTAAAACCACAATCAACAAGATAGCAGAAGAGCGGGAAATGATAAATCCCAGTGGATTCTAGAAAGGTGCGACTTTCTAAGGAATACAGCTCTTCTGCTTTTTTAATTTCAGAAACAGCTCGTTCCAAAGAATCCTTATTATTGTGAGTAATCTTGAAAGGTTTCAAGATCACTGTTTCGTCTGGCGCAAGAATTGTCATAAAGCTAAAAGCTGAACCGACATCAATGCCGACGGAAATATAGTTTTTGTTATGCATTATATGCTCCTTCCGATAGGGTTCCATAAAAAACAATGAATACACTACCTGGCGCGTTATACGGGTATAGCTTAATTGCTCCCAACCAGCCTAAAACATAAATTTTCATTGATGGAATGACAGTCTTAAGTTACGGGTATTACTGGACATAAGCCAGCTCCCTAGGAGAAAATCGTCCTTTTCCCTATCCAATGGAAAATAATACCTTATGTAACAGACATAGTCTAGGAGTGAATAATCATACAAAAATGTATGTAACTTATACACGTATCTATGGTTGGAGTGATTATGGAGGAGAATCCTCTTACCAACCAGGATATAGATTAGAGAATATGATGTGGATGACCTTATTGGTCTATGACTACATCATACCAGGAG
>NZ_JANFYP010000007.1:0-138860 GCF_024460535.1 Blautia sp. MSK.18.38
AATGCGATATGCGGAAGTGTCGGAACTGGCAGACGAGCAAGACTAAGGATCTTGTAAGCATTGCGCTTGTGTGGGTTCAAGTCCCATCTTCCGCATGACTTTAAAACAGAGCTGTGAATTGCAGCTCTGTTTTTGGCTATATGAAAGTAAATTATTGCATGCCTGCACTGGTGAGAAGCTGAAATGGGAAGATCTGCGTGATATATTTGTATTCGTTTCATATACAATAGGATAATTTTGGACATCTTAAGGGCTGATCAGACCGTAACTCCAATATTTTTTGAATTATTTTTTCAGAAAAGAGGAATTTGTGGTTTTGTGTAGAATATAATTAACAGAGGGTATTTTGTCGCCGCTGTTTGTCAGACTGTGGAGGAAATGCTTATGAACATCAGAGAGAGCATGGAACAGAGAGAACGGGAGCTTTTGAGTCCTTATGCTTCTCACAGCGCAGATACCAGAGGCCGGGAGTACCCGGAAGAGGAATGCGATGTGCGGACAACGTATCAGAGAGACAGAGACAGGATCCTTCATTGTAAGGCTTTTCGCCGTATGAAGGATAAGACACAGGTGTTTCTGGCACCACAGGGAGATCATTACCGTACCAGGCTGACACATACACTGGAGGTATCGCAGATCGCCCGGACTATTGCCAAGGCACTTCGCTTAAATGAAGATCTGGTGGAAGCCATCGCTCTGGGACATGATCTGGGGCATACGCCTTTTGGACATGCAGGAGAGAGAGCACTGGATCAGGTACATCCGGGTGGCTTTGCACACTATAAGCAGAGTGTCCGGGTCGTGGAAGTACTGGAGAAGAACGGAAACGGGCTGAACCTTACCTGGGAAGTCCGCAATGGGATCATGAATCACCGCACCAGCGGAAATCCTTTCACACTGGAAGGACAGGTGGTACGTTTTTCTGACAAGATCGCCTATATCCACCATGATATGGACGATGCCCAGCGGGCAGGGATCATCACGGAAGATGATATTCCTGTTACAATGAGAACTTTTCTGGGCTATACCACGAGAGAACGGCTGAATACTTTCGTACATAATATTATAGAGAACAGTATGGGGAAAGACAGCATCTCCATGTCGCCGGATGTTTTTGAGGCGATGATGGAGCTTCGGGCGCTGATGTTCCGGAATGTCTATGAGAATCCGGTTGCCAGGAAGGAAGAGGATAAAGTGATCCAGATGCTGAGTGAACTGTACGGATATTATACTGACCATCCGGAGGCAATGTCCCGGGAATACAGGGAACTGGTGGAATACCGGGGAGTACCTAAGGAACAGGCAGTATGTGATTATATTTCGGGAATGACGGATCAGTATTCCATGGAGAAATTCAGGGAGATCTATATACCGAGAGCCTGGGAGGTCTATTAAATGGAAAAGAGGGATAAGCATGCGTTATTCAGATGACATCATAGAAGAAGTCCGAATGAAAAATGACATTGTAGACGTGATATCCCAGTATGTGAAACTGACACGGAGGGGGAGTTCCTATTTTGGGCTGTGTCCCTTCCATAATGAGAAAACCCCTTCCTTTTCCGTAACGCCATCCAAGCAGATGTATTACTGCTTTGGCTGCGGGGCAGGAGGAAACGTATACAATTTTATCATGGAATATGAGAATTACTCGTTTGGTGAGGCGCTGTCACATCTGGCTGATCGGGCAGGGGTAGAGCTTCCGAAGATCGAGTATTCCAGAGAAGCCAGAGAAAAAGCAGAACAGAGAGCAAATCTTCTGGAGATCAACAAGCTGGCAGCACAGTACTTTTATTATCAGCTCCGGAGAGAAGGCGGAAAGACGGCTTACGGATATCTGACAGGAAGAGGTCTTTCCGAGGAAACCATCCGTAAATTCGGTCTTGGATATTCGGACAAGTATAGTGATGATCTGTACAAATATCTTAAGGGTAAGGGCTACAGTGATGAACTTCTCCGGGAATCCGGCCTGTTCAATGTAGATGAGCGGCGAGGCATGTATGATAAGTTCTGGAACCGTGTGATCTTCCCGATCATGGATGTAAACAACCGGGTCATTGGTTTCGGAGGTCGTGTCATGGGAGATGGCAAGCCCAAGTACCTGAATTCACCGGAGACGAAGATCTTTGATAAGAGTCGGAATCTTTACGGGCTGAATGTGGCCAGGACCACCAGGAAGAATTATCTGATCCTCTGTGAGGGATATATGGATGTGATCGCCATGCATCAGGCAGGCTTTACCAATGCAGTGGCGTCGCTTGGAACTGCACTGACCTCTGGACATGCAAGTCTTGTGAAACGTTACACCAAGGAAGTCCTGCTTCTTTATGACAGTGACGGTGCAGGGATCCGGGCGGCCCTTCGTGCGATCCCGATCCTGCGGGAGGCGGGAGTCACGTCCAGGGTAGTAAGCCTGAAGCCCTGGAAGGATCCGGACGAGTTCATCAAGAATGAAGGAGCGGAGGCCTTTGAGGAACGTCTGGACCGGGCCATGGACAGCTTTATGTTCCGTGTACATATTGCGGAACAGGAATTTGCCATGGATGCACCCCAGGGACAGAATCAGTTTTTTGAGCGGTGTGCCGGGATGCTTCTGGAGCTTTCCGATGAACTGGAGAGGAATCTTTATATAGAAGCCATTGTAAAGGAATACGGCCGCTATGGAGTGGGCACGGAGGATATCCGGAAAAGGGTCAACACGCTGGCTCTGAAGGGAACGCCTGCAGAGAAACGGATCCAGCCAAAGTCCGGGACTCCGGAAACAAAGAAAAAGGAATCCGCCGCAGACAAAGCACAGAAGCTGATGCTGACCTGGCTTGTAAATTATCCGGGTATTTTTGAACAGGTGGAAAAATACATTTCCCCTTCCGATTTTGTGGTACCGCTGTATAAAGAGGTAGCCCAGATGCTGTTTGAACAGCATAAGGAGGGAGAGACCAATCCGGGAAAGCTTCTCAACGCCTTTACAGACAGTGAGGAGCAGCGGGAGGTGGCATCTCTTTTTAACGCCACCATCCATCTGGAAAACGAAGGAGAACAGCAGAGGGCTTTTTCCGATGCGCTGCTGCGGATCAAGGAAGAAAGCCTCAAAGAAAAAAACCGTACCTGGGACCCGTCAGACATGGCCGGGCTTCAGGAACTGATAAAAGCAAAAAAAGAACTGGAAGACCTTGGAAGAAAGAGGCAGCAGCTGCATATTTCTTTCAATTAAGGATAAAATATAAACACTATATGGAGGTATAGAGCACCTATGGAAATGAATATGGCAAAATTCAGCGAGAAACTTGTAGAGCTTCTTGAACTTGCAAAAAAGAAAAAGAATGTGCTGGAATATCAGGAGATCAGCGACTTTTTCAAGGACTCTCCACTGGAAGTGGATCAGATGGAGAAGGTTTTTGACTTCCTGGAGGCCAGCGGTGTGGACGTTCTCCGTATCACAGAAAATAGCGGTGACGAACTCCTCCTTGATAACGATATGGATATGGATGGGATGGAAGATGAAGAAGAGGTAGAGCTTGATAAGATCGACCTCTCTGTACCGGAAGGTGTCAGCATCGAGGATCCGGTCCGTATGTACCTGAAAGAGATCGGTAAAGTCAGTCTGTTAAGTGCAGATGAGGAGATCGAGCTTGCCAAGAGAATGGAAAAGGGGGATGAAGCTGCCAAGAAACGTCTGGCAGAGGCCAATCTCCGTCTTGTTGTCAGCATTGCAAAGCGTTATGTTGGACGTGGAATGCTGTTTCTCGACCTGATCCAGGAGGGAAATCTTGGCCTTATCAAAGCTGTTGAAAAATTTGATTACAGAAAAGGCTACAAGTTCAGTACCTATGCAACCTGGTGGATCCGTCAGGCTATCACAAGAGCCATTGCAGATCAGGCACGTACCATCCGTATCCCTGTGCATATGGTTGAGACTATCAACAAGCTGATCCGTGTTTCCCGTCAGCTGCTCCAGGAGCTTGGACGTGAACCTACGCCGGAGGAAATCGCTGAGGAGATGGACATGCCGGTAGACCGTGTACGTGAGATCCTTAAGATCTCCCAGGAGCCGGTATCTCTGGAAACTCCTATCGGTGAGGAGGAAGACAGTCATCTTGGCGATTTCATCCAGGATGATAATGTTCCGGTACCTGCAGATGCAGCTGCATTTACACTTCTGAAGGAGCAGCTGGTAGAAGTCTTAAGTACGCTTACTGACCGTGAACAGAAGGTTCTCCGCCTTCGTTTCGGACTGGACGACGGACGTGCCAGAACTCTGGAGGAAGTTGGTAAAGAGTTCAATGTCACAAGAGAGCGTATCCGTCAGATCGAGGCAAAAGCTCTGCGCAAGCTGCGTCATCCCAGCCGCAGCCGCAAGCTGAAGGATTATCTTGACTGATAAAAATATATCCGTACAGCTTTCCATGCGTCTTCGTGCCATTGCCGGTATGGTAACAAAAGGAAACCGGCTGGCAGACGTAGGATGTGACCATGGCTATCTGTCGATCTGGCTTGTCAGTGAAAAAACAGTTCCGTCAGCCATTGCCATGGATGTACGTCCGGGACCGCTTTCAAGAGCCAGGGAGAATATTACCCGTTATGGCCTTGAAGATTACATAGAGACCCGTTTGAGCGACGGGCTTGCGAAGCTTGAGCCGGGAGAAGGTGATACCCTGGCGATCGCGGGAATGGGTGGTCCTCTGATGGAAAGGATATTAAAGGATGGAGCGAAGGTCCGGGAGGGGTTTCAGGAACTGATCCTGCAGCCTCAGTCGGACCTTCCTCATTTCCGGCATTTTCTTTCTGAGATCGGCTGGGAGATCGTAAGGGAAGAAATGATAAAAGAAGACGGAAAATTTTATCCTATGATGAAAGCGGTACGTAACAATTCGGGAGAAAAGACTGTTTACACAGAGGAAGAGGCCTGGTTTGGACCTCTCCTTCTGAAAAAATGTCACCCGGTCCTTAAAGAGTATCTTCTACGGGAGGAAATGATCCGTAAGAAAATACTTGCCGGTCTTTCCGGGACAGAGTCTGTTTCCGCAAAAACTCGTCTGGCAGAAGTAAAGGAGGAAATGGAGCTGATCCATACAGCTCTGAAACGATATGAAAGCATATGAACTGATCGAATGGCTGAATGAGCATCATCCGCAAAAATTTGCGGAGGACTGGGATAATGTGGGACTGCTGGTGGGAGATGACCAGAAAGAGATTTCCCATGTATTTCTTGCACTGGATCTTACGGAACCGGTGTTGGATGAGGCGGTGGCTGCTGGTGCGGATATGATCCTTACCCATCACCCAATGATCTTTTCCGGAATCAAAAAGATCAACAATCATACCTTTACCGGAAGAAAGATCCTCCGTCTGATAAAGGAGGATATCCCGTATTTTGCCATGCATACCAATTATGATGTGATCGGAATGGCAGATTTAAGTGCAGAGCATCTGAAGCTTCAGGATACAAGGGTGCTTACAGTTACCGATGAATCCGGGGAGCAGCCGGAGGGGTTCGGAAGAGTGGGAAAGCTTCCCCATGTTATGACTCTTGATGAGTTTGGAAAATATGTAAAAGAATGCAATCATCTTCCGGATGTGCGGGTTTACGGTGATCTGGATCGGAAGATCGAGACGGTGGCGATCTGTACAGGAAGCGGAAAGAGTATGATCGGTGATGTAATGGCCGCCGGTGCGGATGTATATGTGACCGGAGATATTGATTATCATACTGCCATCGATACTATGGCAGATGGTCTGGCAATCGTAGATGCCGGACATTACGGTACGGAGTATATTTTTGCGGAAGCTATGGAGAAGGAACTGAATGCGGCATTCTCTGCGCTTAAGACAACCTGCGCCAGTGTGAAAAATCCATATACTGTTTTGTAAAAGCGGATTGCAAAAAGTGCTTGTATTCATGAATATGTAGTGGGATGGAATACGATTATCTGTTTCGGAAAAATGAATTGTGAAACACATGGCTGTCCGAAAAATCGGGCAGCTGTATAAATATATAAGCCTGTGGAGGGGATCGTTATGGAACAGACAATGATTAAAGTGACCATAAACGGAGAAACAAGGGAATACCCCAAAATGACACCGTATTCTGAGATCATAAGGGATTATGAGGGCAAAACAGAGTATCCGGTGATCCTTGTGACTGAGAACGGAAAGCTCCGTGAGCTTCACAAGAAGCTTCAGCATGACTGTACACTGGGATTTATAACCGCAAAGGACAGTGCCGGTCGAAAAACCTATCGGAGAAGTGCGATCTTTATTCTTTTGAAGGCAATTTTTGATGTAGCTGGAAAAGAGAATGTGGATCATGTTGTGATCCATTATTCTATCGGAAATGCTCTTTATTTTACCATGAAAGGCAGTGCTACCCTGGATCAGGAGCTTCTTGACCGGGTAAAAGTGCGGATGTGGGAACTGGTAGACCGGAAGCTTCCGATCTGCAAACGCAGTGTCAGCACGGATGATGCCGTTTCCATGTTCCACAGGCATCATATGTATGATAAAGAAAAGCTGTTCCGTTATCGGCGGGTTTCCAGAGTGAATATTTACAGCCTGGAAAATTTCGAGGATTATTTTTATGGATTTATGGCACCGGATACCGGCTATGTGAAGCATTTTGATCTGCAGCTTTATGATGAAGGCTTTGTGCTGATCCTTCCGAGGCAGAAGAACCCGGATGTGCTGGAGCCTTTTGAACCCCAGGATAAGATTTTCCATGTGCAGAAGGAATCGGAAGAGTGGGGCGATAAGCTGGATGTTGCCACTGTAGGAGATCTCAATGACCGGATCACAAGAGAAGGTGTGCAGAGCCTGATGCTGATTCAGGAGGCACTCCATGAGGCCAAGATTTCTTCGATTGCCGAGGAGATCCGGAGAAGGGGCAATGTAAAGTTCGTAATGATCGCAGGTCCGTCTTCTTCCGGAAAGACCAGTTTTTCTCACAGATTATCTATTCAGCTTTCTGCTCATGGTCTGAAGCCGCATCCCATTGCTGTGGATAACTATTTTGTGGATCGTGAACATACGCCGCTGGATGAATTCGGAGAAAAGAATTATGAGTGTCTGGAAGCCATTGACACGCAGCAGTTTAATGAAGATATGCTGAATCTCCTTTCGGGAAAAACCGTGGATCTTCCTACATTTAATTTCAAGACCGGATGCAGGGAATACCGGGGAGACCAGCTTCAGCTTGGAAAAGATGATATCCTGGTCATTGAGGGTATCCACGGGCTCAATGACAAATTGAGTTATGCCCTTCCAAAAGAGAGTAAGTTTAAGATCTATATCAGTGCACTGACACAGCTGAACATTGATGAGCATAACCGGATCCCCACAACGGATGGAAGACTGATACGCCGAATTGTCCGTGATGCACGTACACGTGGAACTTCCGCAAAGGATACCATTGCAAGGTGGCCTTCTGTACGGAGAGGCGAGGAGCAGAATATTTTTCCGTTCCAGGAGGAAGCAGATGTGATGTTTAATTCAGCTCTTGTGTATGAGCTTGCCTGCCTGAAGGTTTATGCGGAACCGCTGCTTTTTGGAATTGACAAGAGTGAACCGGAGTATCAGGAGGCGAAGCGGCTTTTGAAGTTCCTGGATTATTTTGTGCCGGTGCCCAGTGAAGGCGTTCCGTTTAATTCGCTTCTGAGGGAGTTTATTGGCGGTAGTTGTTTTAATGTATAAATTAATTGTATGAATAAAAAAAGCTATGTGTAGATATAAGGCTCTATGCAATGCAGATATCGGTTGGCACAAAGATGAGAAGATTAGGATTTCTCTGTGCATAGGATCTGTGGTGTGTGGAGCCTTTTGAGTGTGAATCGGAAAAGTTAAAGTCCTCTGTGGTGCTGCGGATGGATGACGGGATTTACAGGACTTAAAGGAAAGGGAAAATGATCATGAAAGAAAAAATACAATTGACAAAACTGGCTCCAAACTGTGGCTGTGCAGCTAAGGTAGGACCGGGGACTCTGGCGGGAGTTCTTGGCGGGCTGCCAAAGTTCTGTGATCCGGATCTTCTGGTTGGAACGGACACTTCGGATGATGCGGCCGTTTATAAGGTTTCCGAAGATCTGGCACTGATCCAGACATTGGATTTTTTTACTCCGGTGGCAGATGATCCTTATGATTTCGGGCAGATCGCGGCGGCAAATGCATTGAGTGATGTGTATGCCATGGGTGGAACTCCGAAGACAGCTTTGAATATTGTGGCGTTTCCGAAGGATATGGATGTGGAGATCCTCGGGGAGATCCTGCGTGGCGGTGCGGATAAGGTGATGGAGGCCGGGGCGGTTCTTGCCGGTGGCCATACGATCCAGGATGATACACCAAAGTATGGGCTCAGTGTGACGGGTTTTGTAGATCCGAGGAAGTTCTGGAAGAATTTTGGAGCGCAGACCGGAGATAAGCTGATCCTGACGAAGGCGCTGGGTGCGGGGATCGTGAATACGGCGATCAAGGCGGATCTGGTGACGGAAGGTGCACGTAAGGCGGTTTTGGCTTCCATGAAGAAACTGAACCGGGATGCCTGTGAGGTTTTTAAAGAGTTTGAGGTTCATGCCTGTACGGATGTGACGGGGTTTGGTCTTGGGGGACATGCTACGGAGATGGCTGTGGCCAGTGACCGGACGGTTGTGATCGATACGGAGAAGCTGCCGGTGCTTCCGGATGTGGAGGAGTTTGCTTCTATGGGATTGATTCCGGGTGGGGCTTACAGGAACCGGGAGTTTGCTGAGAAAACCGGAGTGAAAAGTGTGGCAGAGCTCTGGCGGGAGGATCTGGTGTTTGATCCGCAGACTTCTGGGGGATTGCTGGCGGCGGTTCCGGAGAGGGATGTGCAGGAGATCATGAAGCGGCTGGATGCGGCTGGTCTGCAGGCTGGGGTGATCGGTGAGGTTGTGGATCGGCGGGAGTGGACGTTGGAGATCCGGTAGGAAATTAATTTACGAACGAATGTTTGGACGATAACGTCAGAGTGGATGGTTGCGTAGGGGGATACTGCTGGGGAAAGTGGTGGTAGCAGAATGACGGATGGCGGATGGCGGACGCCTGGGGGAGAGGATATCGGTCCGGGCAGGGACTCCGTCGGGGGATACTACTAGGACTCCGTGAGTCGGCTAAAAGCATTGCGGCAGGGTCAGAACTCGCCGTTGGCTCAGACAGCTGTCCCTGCCGCAATAACGCCGACTCCCGCAGCCCAAGTAGTTATCACCCCTCCTCCGCAGCAGCCCAAACCGATATCCTCTCCCCCAGGCTGGTGCATCCAGCTGGTAGGAAAAACATAAAATGTGTGGAGAGTATGGTTGTGGGATGCAGAACAGGAAAATTACTGTTTACTGGTAATATTCCGCGAGGTGTTTTTTGTGAGCGAAGGTCACAGAAAACCCGAGCCATACTGCGCGAATTTATGTGATTAGCATAAATTCTGTGCATTGCGAAGCGTGTTACTGAGAATGGAGTGAACAGTAATTCATGAAATATATGCTCTGTATTTTTTATATATTGTTTGCCTAAGGGATAAAAGCATGGTATTATCATATGAGCGGAAATTGAGAAGACATAAAGAAAGAATATGAAAAATGTGACGGGAAAGGAAGAATTATGGAGAAACATAAACATGAGAGGAGTACATTTTCCGGGAAGATTGGATTTGTACTGTCTGCAGCTGGTGCTTCGGTAGGGCTTGGGAATATATGGAGATTCCCTTATCTGGCGGCAAAGTACGGCGGTGGAATTTTTTTACTGATCTATATCATTTTGGCATTGACCTTTGGATATTCTATGATCGTGGCAGAGACAGCTCTGGGACGTATGACAAAGAAAAGTCCGGTAGGTGCGTTTGGAACTTTTGGTAAATCAAAGTGGCTGTCTTTGGGCGGTTGGATCAATGCGATCATACCGGTTCTGATCGTGCCGTATTATTCCGTGATCGGTGGCTGGGTAATTAAATACTTGGTGGAGTATGTAAAGGGAGGCAGTCAGATTCTTGCTGAAGACGGATATTTTTCTGCTTTTATAGCGGATGGATTTTCTACAGAAACCTGTTTCCTGTTTTTTACACTGCTTACGCTGGTGATCATTTATGCAGGTGTGCAGAATGGCGTGGAACGAGTTTCCAAATTAATGATGCCGATACTGGTATTCTTGTCTGTGGTCATTGTCATTTATTCGGTAACGAGGCCAGGAGCACTGGAAGGTGTGAAATATTTTCTGATACCAAATATCAAAAACTTCTCCTGGATGACAGTGGTTGCGGCAATGGGACAGATGTTTTATTCTCTGTCGATCGCAATGGGTATTCTGGTAACTTTTGGTTCTTATATGAAAAAGGATGTATCTATTGAAGGGTCTACACAAAATGTAGAAATTTTTGACACAGCGATCGCAATGATGGCAGGTCTGATGATCATTCCGGCTGTGTTTGCATTCTCCGGTGGAAATCCGGATACGTTACAGGCGGGACCGGCACTGATGTTTATTACGATTCCGAAGGTATTCGCAAGCATGGGATTTGGAACTTTGGTTGGAATCCTGTTTTTTGTATTGGTTCTCTGTGCAGCCTTGACCAGTTCTATTGCACTGACTGAGAGTGCAGTATCTACTTTTCAGGATGAACTGAAATGGGGGCGCAAGAAGGCAACAGTATTTGTCGGAATTATCATGGTTGTTCTCGGAAGTCTTTCTTCTCTTGGCTATGGTCCTCTGGCGTGTGTTAAGATCATTGGAATGCAGTTCCTTGATTTCTTTGATTTCCTGACGAACTCTGTCATGATGCCGATCGCAGCGATTGCTACCTGTCTTCTGATATCCAGAGTAGTTGGTACAAAGAAGATTGAAGAGGAAGTACTGCAGGAAGGTGGTACTTTCCGCAGAAAAAGAATCTTTAATTTTATGATCCAGTATCTTTGCCCAATCTTTGCGGCGATCATTCTTTTCAGTTCTGTGGCAAATGCATTTGGATGGATTTCCATGTAAAAGACATAGGAGACCAAGAAAATTCCAACTTTACAAGTCTATACACCTGTGTTAAAATAGCAGGTGCGCAGCCAGGCCAGGTGATCGCGGCTGGACAGACGAAAGGGTCCAGACGAGGAAAGTCCGGGCTTCACAGGGCAGGATGCCGGATAACGTCCGGTGGAGGTAACTCCCAGACCAGTGCAACAGAAATAAACCGCCCCGTTTTGCGGGGTAAGGGTGGAAAGGCAGTGTAAGAGACTACCGCCGCTGTGGTAACAGAGCGGGCACATGTAAACTCCATTCGAAGCAAGACCGAGAAGAAAGCCATACGGCGGCCCGTCGTGCTTTCAGGTAGGTCGCTGGAGCCTTCTGGCAACGGAAGGCCTAGATAGATGATCACCCAACGACATAACCCGGCTTATCGGTCTGACTGTGTATGATAATAAGCACATAATAAAAGCAACTGTATTTTGCAGATATGTTCTGTAAAATATCAGTTGCTTTTTTGTAAAAAACTTTTCTATGAAAACACAGCGCCCGGTTCCCGCTTCGATATTCAGGCCTTCGCAGGAGCCGGACGCGTCTGTTTGTCAATAATTCTCGCAGGAATCCTTGAATCCCTATTTATTCCGTTTACCTCTATATTTCTCCTCACAATATTTACACCGGTAAACTTCATTCTCTTCATCTGCAAGAACAAAAATCTGATCCAGCCCCTGCTCGATGGAAGTAATGCAGCGAGGATTCTTGCATTTGATCACGTTCACAACCTGCTTCGGCAGCTTCAGCTCTTTCTTTGCAACGATCTTTTCGTCCTTGATGATATTTACGGTAATATTATGATCGATAAAACCAAGGATATCCAGATCCAGATCCTCGATGGGGCATTCAACCTTGATGATATCCTTTTTTCCCATTTTCTGGCTGCGGGCATTTTTGATGATAGCAACCGTACAGTCCAGCTTATCCAGCTTCAGGTCATGATAAATCGTCATTGCCTTGCCGGCTTTGATATGATCCAGAACATAACCCTCACGAAGAGCACCTACGTTTAACATGGCAGTTCCACCTCCAGTAATGTAAGAATCAGGGCCATACGGACATACACACCATACTGGACCTGTTTGAAATAAGCGGCACGTGGATCAGAATCCACTTCAACAGAAATCTCGTTAACACGTGGGAGTGGGTGGAGGACATACATATCCTTCGGTGCAAGCTCCATTTTCTGTTTGTCCAGAACATAGAAATCTTTCATGCGGACATAATCCTCTTCGTTGAAGAAACGTTCCTTCTGAACACGGGTCATGTACAGGATATCCAGATCCGGAAGTGCATCCTCCAGACGTTCCTCCTCGACAAACTCGACATTGTTGCGTTTCAGAACATCCTCACGGATATAGCTTGGAATACGAAGCTCCTCCGGAGAGATCAGAACAAATTTCACATTTTCATAACGGACCAGAGCCTCGATCAGAGAGTGAACGGTACGGCCGAATTTCAGGTCACCACAGAGGCCGATGGTAATATTGTCAAGTCTGCCCTTCAGGGAGCGGATAGTTAAAAGATCGGTTAATGTCTGGGTAGGATGCTGGTGGCCGCCATCACCGGCATTGATCACCGGAATGTTGGATGACATAGAAGCTACAAGCGGAGCACCCTCTTTCGGATGACGCATAGCACAGATATCTGCATAACAGGAAACAACGCGAATAGTATCGGCAACGCTTTCGCCTTTGGATGCGGAGCTGGAATCAGCAGAAGAAAAACCGAGAACCTTTCCTCCAAGATTCATCATGGCTGCTTCGAAACTTAAACGTGTACGTGTACTTGGTTCGTAAAACAATGTCGCAAGCCTTTTATCATCACAGGTATGCGCATACTTTTTTGGATTTTTCCCGATGTCGTCGGCGAGATTCAGAAGCTTATCAAGCTCTTCAACCGAGAAATCCAATGGACTCATTAAATGTCTCATGTTGTACCTCCAATTATTTACTGGAAATAAGATTCCTTCCAGTTATCATATAATATAACTGTGAGATTTTCAAGAGACTTTCCGAGGATTTTGTCGAAGAAGCCATTCGAAAAAGAGACCGGTAAAAAACCACAGAGGAGCATAGTCCAGCCGGATCACTCCTTTATACTGAAGCGGAACATGAGAATAATCCCAGGGACAGATGTGAAGCTTCTGAAAAAAAGATCCGCTTAAAAATTCCACGAAAAAAATCCCGCAGCTGTAAATGATCCCCCGTACCATAACCGGAAAGCGGGCAAGCTTGTAGTAAGCCGGACGGATCAGTGCTGCAAGTCCGTAAATAGGGAACATCAGAAGAGAGGTTTTGCCCATCATAGTAAAATGTCCGGTGACAAGAGAGTGCAGTCCTGTCCATAAGATCTCCAGACACCAGCCTGTAAAACCACATAGAAAAAAATCCTTCTTTTGCATTTTAAAGCTCCTTCTCATCAGCAGAAATCCTGCGCTTTCCGGAAAAATGTCAGTTTAACTGAATTAAGAAAGTCCCCTGCGGGGCTGCGAATATCCGCCTGGACTTTAAATATATTTAACGTGGAAAAGCGTCTTTAATAGCCTTCCCTGCCTTGAAAAAAATATACACGTGGGTTATAATGAACAAAATTATTACTGCAAAGTGAAAAAGCAGTAATGGATCATCAACACATGCGGAAGGAGAAAACAGACGATGAATTATGAAGAAAGTCGTGCCTACATCAGAGCTGCGGAATTGAAAAAGGGAATTGTTCTGGGACTGGAAAATATGAGAGAACTGATGAGGCGGCTTGGAGATCCCCAGGATGAACTGAAGTATGTTCATGTAGCGGGAACTAACGGAAAGGGTTCTGTGATCGCATATCTGTATTCCGCTTTATCAGGTGCAGGTTACCGGGTCGGAAGATATATTTCCCCGGCGGTCTATTCCTACAGAGAGAGGATGGAGGTTAACGGAGAACCTGTCAGCAGAGAGAAATTTGCAGCATATGTGACAAGGATCGCGGAGGTGATCGATGAGATCGTAAAAGAGGGAAAACCGCATCCGTCAGTATTTGAAATTGAAACTGCAGCCGCATTTCTTTATTTTCGGGATGAGAAATGCGATCTGGTATTAATGGAAGTTGGTATGGGCGGTGATCTGGATGCCACCAACATTATAAGTACTACAGTTCTTTCCATTCTGGTATCCATCAGTATGGATCATACGGCATTTCTTGGAAATACCCTGGGCGAGATAGCAGAAAAAAAGGCCGGCATCATTAAACCGAACAGTCATATGGTAACTGTAAAGCAGCAGCCGGAGGCAGAGGCGGTCATACGAAGAATATGCGCAGAACAGAATGTGCCATACGAGGCGGCAGACCAGGACAGCGCAGAGGTACTGGAAGCATCCATAACCGGCCAGACCTTTCTTTATAAAGGAGAAAAATATACAATATCCCTGGCAGGTGCCTATCAGAAGGAAAATGCGGTGGCAGCGCTCCGGGCACTGGAAATCCTGAATGAACAAGGATATCCCACAACACTGGTCCAGAGACAGGATGGATTGAAACGTACCACCTGGCCGGGAAGATTTGCACTTCTCGGGACAGAACCGGATTTTGTGGTTGATGGAGCTCATAACCCTGCAGCGGCAGACATGCTGGCAGCATCCATTGAACGGTATTTTAAGGGGAAAAGGATCATCTACATCATGGGAATGTTCCGTGACAAGGATTACCGCAAGGTCATCCGGAAAACAGAAAAATACGCAGATACCATCCTGACGATTGCGGCACCGGATAACCCCAGGGCTCTGACCCCGCAGGAGCTGGCAGATGCGGTGCGGGAATTTCATTCTGATGTAAGGCCCTTTGACAACATCGAAGCCGCAGTAGCAGAGGCCTATCAGCTGGCAGGAAAAGAGGATGTGATCATTGCTTTTGGTTCCCTGGCGTTCCTGGGGGATCTTACAGAAATTATCAGGAAACATAACGGAGGAAACCAATGACGGATTTGGAAAGATACAGAGACGAGATCGATGAGATCGACAGTGAGATCGTACGTCTCTTTGAAAAACGAATGAAGGTGAGTGAGGAAGTCGCTGAATATAAAATAAAAACCGGTAAGCAGGTACTGGATCCGGCACGTGAGAGCCAGAAGATCCATACGCTGAAAAACAAGGCCCACGGGGACTTTAACAGCCTCGGCGTGCAGGAGCTTTTTCGTCAGATCATGGCCATCAGCCGTAAGAGACAGTACCAGCTGTTGACAGAGCATGGGATTTACGGAGAGCGCAATTTCACAACTGTGAAGCATGTTCCCCTTGAAAACGCAACGGTTGTGTTCCAGGGTGTAGAGGGAGCCTACAGCTATGCGGCTATGCGGCAGTACTTTGGGAAAAATATCGAAAGCTACCATGTAAAAACATGGAGGACAGCTATGGAGGATGTAACCCATGGCAAGGCCGATTATGCGGTACTTCCTATTGAGAATTCTACTGCAGGTATCGTGGCTGATATCTATGACCTTCTTATGGAGTACAAGCTGTATATCGTAGGCGAGCAGATCATCCGTGTGGATCATGTGCTTCTGGGCATGCCGGATGCACAGATAGGGGATATCAGGGAAGTCTGCTCTCATCCTCAGGGGCTTGCCCAGTGCAAGGCATTTCTGGAGGAAAACCCTTCCTGGAAAAAGAAGGAAGTGGAAAACACCGCAGGCGCGGCCAAAAAGGTCAGTGAGGTGGGGGACAAAGGCGTGGCAGCTATCGCAAGCCGTGAGGCTGGTGAGGTATTTGGTCTGAAGGTCCTTGCAGAAAATATCTGCAGAGAAAAAGCAAACTCTACACGTTTTATTATTGTAAGCAGGAAACCGGAATACGAGGAAAAGGCCGGGAAGATCAGCATCTGTTTTGAGCTGCCTCATGAAAGCGGAACTCTTTACAACATGCTTTCACATATTATCTACAACGGACTGAACATGACCAAAATTGAATCCCGTCCGATTCCGGGAAAATCCTGGGAATACCGTTTTTTCGTGGATTTCACAGGGAAACTTGGCGAAAGCGCTGTGGAGAATGCGTTAAGAGGAATCGAGGCGGAGGCGAATGTTCTCCGTGTTCTTGGAAATTATTAAGAGACAGAGGAGCTAAATTATTATGTTGGCAAGAATTCAGGAATGTATCCTTTACCGTGGATTTTCAAACGGTGAGATACTGGACGATATGACAGAACTTATTAATCTTTATGAAGCAGATGAAGAAGCACTCAAGGCAAGAGAAGACCAGTTTTTCAAAAGTGTCAACGGGCTGGTGGAGCTGGCAGGAATGTACGGTTTTTCCGGAAATATCTGGCATACATATCTTACCTTCCTTCTGGTAAATCATGAGAACGCTTTCAGTATGGCAAGCGAGATACGAGGAGCGATCAAGGGCAGCATTAACGACCTGGCAAAAAATGATTTCCAGATTTTCAAGGAATTGTATGATTTTGACATCACGGTCTTTGATAAAGTGTTCGGAACTGTATGCTGCAGGGTGATCTGTGATTACCAGACACCGGATGAGAACAGCAAGCTCTTTAATACCAGGATCCGTGACCGTATCTGTCAGATGAGCAAAACCCTGGCAGCAGCCACCACAACCGAAGAATTTATGGATGATATGGTATCCTTCTATAAAGATTTCGGTGTTGGCAAGCTTGGTCTCCATAAGGCATTCCGTATCGGCCACGATGAGGAGGGAAAGGTGGAGATCCAGCCTATCACAAGGATCGCACATGTGAAGATCGATGATCTGGTAGGATATGAGATCGCCAAGAAAAAGCTCATTGATAATACAGAGGCATTTGTACAGGGGAGAAAGGCGAACAACTGTCTGCTCTTTGGTGATGCGGGAACCGGTAAATCTTCCAGTATCAAGGGAATCCTGAACCAGTATTATGATCAGGGACTTCGTATCATTGAGGCCTATAAGCATCAGTTCCAGGATCTTAATGAAGTCATCGCCCAGATCAAAAACCGTAACTATCGTTTTATCATTTATATGGATGATCTTTCCTTTGAGGAATTTGAGATTGAATATAAATACCTGAAAGCCGTGATCGAGGGCGGTCTTGAGAAAAAACCGGACAATGTCCTGATCTATGCCACAAGCAACCGGCGTAATCTTGTCCGTGAGCGTGCCACAGATAAGCTGGAGATCGCAGATGACAATGATCTGCATTCCTCCGACACCGTGCAGGAGAAGCTTTCCCTGGTATATCGCTTTGGTGTCCGTATCTACTTTGGCAAACCGGACAAAAAACAGTTCCAGGAGATCGTCCGTACACTGGCAGCTCGTTATGGAGTTACCATGCCGGATGAGGAACTGCTTTTGAAAGCCAACCAGTGGGAGATCTCTCACGGCGGACTGACCGGACGTGCAGCGCAGCAGTTTATTGATTACATTGTGGGAACAGAGGAAGAAAAAAAGAAATAGTTTACCTGTGTATTGGGGGAAAGGATGAAAAACTATGGCGGTGACAACCTTTGCAGCAATTGATATAGGCTCCTATGAAGTCAGTATGAAGATCTTTGAAATGTCAAAGCGGATCGGCTTCCGGGAGATCAATGATGTCCGTTACCAGCTGGAGCTGGGTCGTGGAACTTATGCTGCAGGACGGCTAGAGATGGAGACTGTAGATGAGCTCTGCGAGATCCTTAATGATTTTAAACGCATGATGGCTGAATTTGGGGTAGAAAGCTGGCGTGCGTGTGCAACAAGCTCTCTCCGTGAGCTGGAAAATCCGGTGATCATCCTGGAGCAGATCTATCAGAGAACTGGCATCCGGGTAGAGATCCTGAGTAATGCGGAACAGCATTTTCTGGGATATAAATCCATTGCTGCCATTGAATCCGGCTTCAAAAAGGCTATTCAGAAGGGGACGGCGATCCTGGATATCGGAGGAGGAAATCTGCAGATCTCTCTCTTTGATAAAGATGCTCTGGTGCTGACCCAGAGTATCCGTATGGGAAGTCTTCGTATCCGCGAACGTCTGAAAGAACTGGAGAAAACAACTCCACATTATGACCGGCTGATAGAGGAATTTATCCGAAATGATCTGATAAGCTTTCAACGTCTTTATCTTAAGGACAAGGAAATCTCCAATCTGATCCTGATGGGAGATTTTCTCACAGATACGATCTTTCAGGACAGATCCGGAGAGAATATCATCACAAAGGAGGAATTCCTGAAGAAATACGAGACCATTGTAAACATGTCCGATCATGACCTTGCCGAATCCATGGAGTTGGAACCGGAATATGCGTCTCTGATCGTGCCGAACATGGTTATCATCCGAAACTTTATAGAAATCTTTCAGGCAGAAGCACTCTGGATCCCGGGTGTTTCTCTTCTGGACGGGATTGCCTATGACTATGCGGAAAAAAACAAATATCTGAAAAGTGTACACAATTTTGAAAATGATATCCTGGTGGCATCCAGGAACATTGCCAAAAGGTATTCCAGTGGAAAGAACCACATTGCAGGAACTACCGATGTGGCACTGGATATTTTTGACAGCACAAGGAAGATCCACGGCATGGGAAAACGTGAACGGCTTCTTTTGCAGATTGCAGTTCTTCTTCATGACTGCGGAAAATATATCAGTATGAGTGAGGTGGCAGAATGCTCTTACCGGATCATCATGGCTACGGAGATCATAGGTCTTTCCACAGAGGAGCGGCAGGTGATTGCTAGTGCGGTGAGGTACAATACCAGAGAATTCGGCTGCTACAAAGAAATCAACCGTGAAACATCCATGAATAGGGGAAATTATCTCCTGACTGCGAAGCTGACCGCGATTCTCCGCCTGGCCAATGCTATGGACAGAAGCCATTACCAGAAGGTAAAAGCGCTTAATGTAACCTTAAAAGACAGGATCCTTTACCTGGTGGTGGATTCCGCAAGGGATGTTTCTCTGGAGCTGGGGCTTCTGAAAGATAAAAAAGAATTTTTTGAAGAGGTGTTTGGAATCCGGCTTGTAATGAGACGGAAGGGAAGAAGATAACGGAGGAGGTTTTTGTATGAAATTTAAGGAATTTGACAAACCGGAATATTTTGTAAACAGAGAGCTGAGCTGGATCAAATTTGATGATCGTGTGCTCAGTGAAGCCAGAGACAAAAATCTACCTCTGTTTGAGAGACTGAAATTTTTGAGTATCACCTCATCCAATCTGGATGAATTTTATATGGTCCGTGTTGCATCCCTGAAGGATCAGGTTCATGCAGGGTACAAAAAAACAGATATTGCAGGAATGACAGCCAAGGAACAGCTGAAAGCCATCAGCCGGCAGACACATGATCTTGTTCACGTACAGTACAGTACATTAAACCGGTCTCTGGTCCCTGCGCTTGAAAAAGCAGGACTTCATGTGATCTTTGAGCATGAGGCATTTTCCGAGAAGCAGAAAGAATTTGTGGATCAGTATTTTGAAGATAATGTATATCCGGTCCTGACACCAATGGCAATGGATTCTTCCAGACCGTTTCCTCTGATCCGTAATAAAACGTTGAATATCGGAGCACTTCTTTCCAAAAAAGATACCAAAAAAGGAAAAGAAGAGATTGATTTTGCCACTGTACAGGTGCCTTCTGTACTTCCGAGAGTAGTGATCATTCCATCTGAGAAAAAAGGCCATACAACCGTAACACTTCTGGAACAGATCATTGAGCGCAACATCGACAAGCTGTTCTTAAGCTATGATGTGATCTGTGCCCATCCGTATAGGATCATGCGTAATGCGGATCTTCCTATTGACGAGGATGAGGCAGAGGATCTTCTGGTTGAGATCCAGAAACAGCTGAAAAAGCGCCAGTGGGGAGAGGTGATCCGCCTGGAAGTGGAAGATAAGATGGATCCGCGGCTTCTGGATATTCTGAAAATGGAGTTTCAGGTTCATGGAGATGATATCTTTTTTATCAACGGACCGCTGGATCTGACCATGCTGATGAAGGTTTATGGTATTGACGGATACGAGCAGTTCAAGGAACCGAAATACAAACCGGCAGCAGTGCCTGCATTTCAGAATGATAAAGATATTTTCCAGGTGATCAGGGAGGGTGATGTGTTCCTGCATCATCCGTATATGAGCTTTGATCCGGTGGTAAATTTTGTGCGTCAGGCGGCAAAGGACCCGGATGTACTGGCAATCAAGCAGACCCTGTATCGCGTCAGCGGCAATTCACCCATCATTGCGGCACTTGCTCAAGCCGCAGAAAACGGCAAGCAGGTTTCTGTTCTTGTAGAGCTGAAAGCGCGTTTTGATGAGGAAAATAATATCGTCTGGGCAAAAATGCTGGAAAAGGCAGGCTGTCATGTGATCTATGGTCTGGTGGGCCTGAAAACACACAGTAAGATCACTCTTGTTGTGAGAAGAGAAGAAAACGGGATCCGCAGATATGTGCATCTGGCAACCGGAAACTATAACGATTCCACAGCCAAGCTTTATACAGACTGTGGTATATTTACCTGTGACGAACGGTTTGGAGAGGATGCAACTGCTGTGTTCAACATGCTTTCCGGATATTCCGAGCCGAAGCGCTGGAATCGCCTGATCGTTGCACCGATCTGGATGAAGGACCGTTTTGTAAAAATGATCGAAAGAGAAGCGGAGCATGCGAAAAAGGGAGAAGAGGCTCACATTGCGGCAAAGATGAATTCTCTGTGTGACCCTGAGATCATTGCAGCGCTGTATTATGCTTCTTCCTGTGGTGTCAGGATCGATCTTCTGATCCGCGGCATCTGTTGCCTGAAGGTGGGCATTCCAGGTATCAGCGAAAATATCCACGTGCGTTCGATCGTTGGTAATTTCCTGGAGCACAGCCGTATTTTCTATTTCCGCAATGGCGGTTCCGATGAAATCTATATGGGAAGTGCGGACTGGATGCCACGTAACCTTGACCGTCGTGTGGAGATTGTTTTCCCTGTGGAAGATGAGCGGATCAAGGAAGAGATCATGCATGTTCTGGATCTGGAATTCCGTGACAATGTAAAAGCACATATCCTGCAGCCCTCCGGTTTGTATGAGAAGCAGGACAAACGTGGCAAAACGCTGATAAATTCCCAGATGGAATTCTGCAGGGAGGCTACCGAGCGGGCAAAGGCAGCAAAAAAGGAGAAAAAAGAAAAGAAGAGAGTTTTCGTACCGGCTGAACCGGCGGAGGATATTATAAAATAGTAAAAGAAAAGGACAGCCTGTCATATCAATTTATGATACAGCTGTCCTTAAATAATGTTCTCAAAGATTATCCATATTATGTCAATACTGCATGATATTCAGAAAAACTGACAGCATGCGGACGTTTTTAATAACACTTCTTGCAGGCTTTATATCCTGCAGCTTCAGCCTGGGAGCGTGTCATCTCTGTGGCATTATCCGGATTCATATTTCCGCAGTTAGGGATCCGGTGGTACTTGCTCCCGGTAGCGGAGATCCAGACCATATCACCCACTGGCTCCGGATCGGCCTGCACTCCGGTCTGAGGATCTGCAGCAGCCGAATCAGAAGATCCATAGCCGGACGCACCGGAATCCTTATAAGCGGAGGAAGGCTGTGTGCCGGTATCCGATTCATCTCCAGCAGAATAATCATTACAGGGACTCTGGTTCCACTGGATATTGCTTCCGTCGCTGACTGCGATCACCGTACCCTGCTCATCAGTACGAAATACCTGTATTCCCATATCCGCAAGCTTATCCATGGTATCCTTATGAGGATGTCCGTAGGAATTACCGGCGCCGCAGCTGATCACTGCATATTCCGGAACAGTCTTCTGGAGCAGATCCCAGGTGGTGGCAGTGGCAGAACCGTGATGTCCCGGAACGATCACATCGCAGGAAAGATCAAGTCCCAGATTGTAGATCGCTTCCTCCCCGGCAGATTCTGCATCCCCAGTAAAAAGAAAATGGTTATTTCCGTTTTCCAGCCGGATCGCAACAGAATTGTCGTTATCGTTGCTGCTGATCGATTGAGGAGAAAGCACCGTAAATTTCCCGCCTCCGAAAGTAAAATCCGTTCCGGGCTCCGGATGCTGCACAGTTAATCCCTGAGAGGCAACACTGTTTTCAAAAGATTGATAGATCTTTGTATCCTGTACATAATCTGCACCGATCACATTTTTTACGGAAAAGCTGTCCAGGCATCCTATAAGACCAGCCACATGGTCCTCGTCATAATGGGAGGAGATCATATAGTCAATGATGGAAATATTCTGTTTCTGCAGATAGGAAACCACGAAACTGGAATGTCCTCGGTCACCGCCGTCATACAGGAGATTCTGCCCCTGTGACTGGACCAGGATCGAAAGCCCCTGCCCTACATCCAGAAAGTGTACAGCCATTGTTGTGTCAGCAGAAGCAGCCTCGGCTGTGTAAGCAGCAGAGGGAACTCCTGCGACTGTTAGCAGAACAAGCAGCAGAGAAAGAAAAAATGTCTGCAGCTTTCTGCGAAAAGAATGTTTGTGATGCATGAGAAGTCACCCCTTATCTTAAGTATTTTCAGGGGAAATTATAAAACAGAAGAGAAAGAAATGCAAAATAATATATGTGAAAATACAGAAAACAGATAAACAGGAAGAACGAAATTTTTATATGCAATGTTCAGAGCAACGTTTGATAACGATAACAGGAAAAAGTGAAGTATAACAATCACAAAAAAGCAGTCAGAATAAAAATCCTAACTGCTTTCAGCTGATAGCCAGTACGGGAATCGAACCCGTGTTTCCGCCGTGAGAGGGCGGCGTCTTAACCCCTTGACCAACTGGCCATATTCATTTGTGTCGTTTACTCTTGACTTCTGTTGTTTCCCGCAACCGACTTCGTTAGTATATAATACTTTCTTACAAAATGCAAGCACTTTTTTGCTTTTTTTGAAAAAAATTTTCACCCTGTTTTTTGACAATTTTTTTGACGGAAAAATCGATTGATGATATGATAGATACAAAACGAAATGGAATAAAAAAATATAAAGAGGAAGAGTATGGATTACAGAAAAAAGAAAAATTTGATATGGAAGGGAGAATCCTTTCTTTTTGTTGTGGTACTGCTGGTTTTTGGCGCGATCTTTGCGGCGATCCACACAGGGGGGCTGATCCAGAATCAGGACAGTGTACAGCTTCTTAACAAAGGATGGTACTACATAAAAGACGGAAAAAAACAGGAGATCACCCTGCCTGCGGAAATTCCGGCAAAAACAGGTGAAAAGCTGATCCTGTACAATGAAAGTCTGGGAGCGGAAAGCAGAGGAATGACCGTGGTTTCTACAGGAGCCCAGTACGATCTGGTGATACGCCTGAATGGAAAGATCCTGTATGAATATAAGGAGGCCATGTTTTCCAAAAATGTGCAGATGCGTTCCAAGGTGCAGTGCATCGCCGCTCTGGGTAATGACACAGAGGGAAAAGTCCTGACGTTCAGCTATTCTGCGCCTCAGAGAGGAAAATATGTTATAGAGCCGGTATGCATAGGAACTGGAAGTGCAATAGCCTGGTATCAGATCAGAAAAGCAGCCATTCCTTTAGGGGCGGCAACGATCATGATCGTATTAAGTATGATCGCCCTGTGCATCTGCATCTATATGAGAATAAGGCAGATGTCGGACAGACGGTTCCGGGATGTGGCACTGTTCCTTATGATGTGCAGTATCTGGCTGGTGACGGACTCATCACTGGCACAAAGCTACAGCAGATGCCCCGAAGTATTATGTCTCATTTCTTTTTATATGTTCATGCTGCTGGCAGTTCCGATGTTGCGTTTTTTGCAGAATATCGGAAACATGAAAAAATACAGGCTCCTGGATCTTGGAATCTTTACATTTTATCTGAATGCTGTTTTACAGGGAGTTCTGGTGATCCTGGGAGCCTTTGAATTTAAGGATATGCTGTTTGTAACACATATCCTGCTGTTTGTGTGGGTCCTGATATCAGCGGTACTTCTGATCCGGGAGTACCGGAAGCATAAACAGCGTGAGATACATCTGCTTCTCATTGCATATATCATCGTGGGAACAAGCGGTATCATAGCGCTGATCCTGTACTGGCTGTTCGAGATTTCCTACTATGGATCCATTTTTGAATTGGGAAATCTTGTGTTTCTTGTGCTGGTCATTGCAGACGCAGTCATGATGATGGCAGACAACGTCCGTTACCGTCTGGAATCCCAGGCTTACGAACGACTGTCCAGAGAGGATGGGATGACAGGACTTGAGATGAGAGCCAATTTTGAGAAAAAACTGGAAAGTATTTCCGCAGATATGGGCAGATACCGGGATATCCTTCTTATGTATATCGATATCGATCAGCTTCGCGTGATCAACGAAGAATACGGACGGGCTGCAGGAGACGAGATGGTGGTGATCTCGGCCAGATGTGTGGAGAACGTTTTCCGGGAAAAAGGAACCTGCTACCGCATCGGCGGGGATGAATTTGCGGTTCTGGTCTATGATCCGGAAGTACCGGATGAATTCTGGCCGGAACGCTTGAAAGAAGAGCTACGGAATATCGGGAGAGGATGCAGACATCGTTTTTCGTTGTCCCTGGGATGCAGCCATCTGCGAAATAAGGATGGCTCTCTGAAATCCATGGGAGAATGGAAATATGAGGCAGACAGGAAGCTTTATGAGAACAAAAAGAAGGGGGATTTGAAAAATGGAGTATATTAACTGTTTTCAGATCACATCCCTTGTTTTGGTGACGATGATCGCGATACATTATTTTTCTCATAAAAGACTGAACAATGCGGAAAACAGGAATTTTGTATGTTTTCTGGCTTTCAGCGGCGTTTACGTGCTGCTGGATATGCTGAGTGCGGTGATCGCGGGAGGCGGCAGCAGCGAAGGCTGCAGAATGTCAGCGCTGGTCCTGACGCTCTATTATTTCTGTGATGTCATACTTACCTACGGGATTTTCTGCTACATTCGGATCATCACCGGAAGACAGAAGGAGAAGTATAAATGGCTGAAAACCGGCTGGGTGGTCCTGCCGGCTGCAATGCTGCTGGCAGTTACAGCAAACTTACGGACGGGATGGCTTTTTTATTTTGACCAGGAATGTAGATTTATCCAGGGAAGTTTTCATTTTCTGCTCTATGGATATGTATTCTTTTTTATGCTGGTGATCGTTGCATTTATGTTACTTTATGGAAAAACAGCAGAAAAAGAAATACGGCGCACCATATGGAGATTTTGGTTTATCGAAGCAGCCTGCCTGTTTCTCCAGATTGCCGCGGAAAGAATACTGCTTACCGGCTTCGGACTTTCTGTAGGACTTTGGCTGATCTATCTTACTATGAACAATCCAGGTGAATATACGGACAGTATGACAGGTTTATTTGACAAACAGTATTTTGACAAATGGATCGGAGAAAAGCTCTATCGAAAAGAAAGCTTTCATCTGCTTGCTGTGGATGCCCGCAATATGAAGCAGATCAACCGGATCTACGGTACCAGAGTGGGAGATCAGCTGCTGATCCGGGCGGCGAAGGGATTTCGGGAGATCACGGATTCAGTGCAGATCTTTCGTATCACAGGCAATTGCTTTCTGGCAGTGCTGGACTCGCTGACAGATTATGAAAAAGCCAGAGACGGCATAGAAGAATTTCTGAAAAAGCCGTTTTTTATCGAAAACGAAAAGGTGTCGTTCCATGCTGCAATCTGCGGGATCATGAATGCGGAAAAAATGGAAAAAGAGGATAGTATTCTTTCTTATATTGAATATATGATCTCTCTGATACAGAACCGTCAGGATACGGTCCTGATCCAGTCGGACAGCAAGATCCTGGAGGGCTTCCGCTATGAACAGGAAGTGGAGCATTTTCTTCAGAAGGCTGTGAAAGAGGATCTGTTTGAAGTATATTATCAGCCGGTATATTCTATAAAAAACCAGGATTTTATTACTCTGGAGGCACTGAGCCGGCTGAAACATCCTGCTCTGGGAATGATCCCGCCGGATGTGTTTATCGGGATCGCGGAAAAACAGGGAATGATCTCGGCAGTGGGATGTCTTCAGCTTCACAAGGTCTGCCGTTTTATAAAAGAACATGAATATATCATGAAGAAGATCCGGAATGTGAAATTCAATCTTTCTCCTTCCGAATTGATGAAACCCGGATACAGCCATGTGCTTATCGGGATCATACAGGGGTATGGATTAGATCCGGGATATTTTCAGTTTGAGATCACGGAAAATGTGGCAACCGAATACAGCGAAAGCTTCTGCACAGCCATTGATGATTTTGCAGAAGTGGGGATCCACATGTGCCTGGATGATTTTGGTTCCGGTTATGCAAATCTGAACGCAGTTCTTCGCATTCCGTTTTCAGCAGTAAAAATGGACCGTTCTCTTTTGTCCGGGGTCAGCAGCGATCCTCAGACGGCTACCTTTTATCGCAGCATTGTCATGATCCTGCAGCATATGGGATATAAGGTGATCGCAGAAGGCGCTGAGACCGAAAAGGAGGTAAAGCTTCTGGAAAAATGGGGTGTGGATATGATACAGGGATATTATTTTTCCAGGCCCCTGTGCGAGGAGAAGCTTCTGGAAAAAATTTCCTGAAATGATCAGAAACAGGCGGAAAACATGCTTTCATAAAAAGCAGGGTTTTCCGCCTGTTGTATTCAGACAGACACAAATTGCTTGAAGTTTACAGATACTTTTGATAGAATAGATAGGCTGTGGCGGCTGAAGAAAGCGATTTTTCGGAAGATCGGTTCCTTGAACTGCCACGCGTATCTTTTGGAAAAATTGCAGAAAAAAGATGATCATGTGGACTTTACAAGTACATATATTTTGAGTATAATACAAACAAATGTTCGAATATAAAAAAGAAAGGAATCAGTGGAATGGCAAAAAAAGACACTTATGATGCGGGCAGTATCTCTGTCCTGGAGGGCCTCGAGGCCGTGCGAAAGCGCCCCGGTATGTATATCGGAAGCGTATCCAGAAAGGGACTGAACCATCTGATATATGAGATCGTAGACAATGCGGTGGATGAGCACCTTGCAGGGTACTGCAGCCGTATCCATGTAGTTCTTGAGAAGGACGGTTCCTGTACAGTAGAGGATAATGGACGAGGGATCCCGGTGGATATGCATGCCAAGGGAATATCTGCGGAGCGTCTTGTTTTTACAACCCTTCATGCAGGCGGTAAGTTTGACAATTCCGCATATAAGACAAGCGGCGGACTTCATGGTGTAGGTTCTTCCGTAGTGAACGCATTATCTACGTATCTGGATATTAAGATCAGCCGTGATGGCTATATACATCATGACCACTATGAGAGAGGAATCCCTACCATTGAACTGGAAGCAGGACTTCTCCCCAAATTAGGGAAGACCAGAGGTACCGGAACCTGTGTGAATTTCCTTCCGGATCCGGAGATTTTTGAGAAAACAAGATTTGGAGCAGCGGATGTAAAGAGCCGTCTTCATGAGACTGCCTATCTGAATCCGGAGCTTACCATCCATTTTGAGGATCGAAGAGGGGACACTCCTGAGGATATCGAGTATCATGAGCCGGAGGGAATCGTAGGCTTTATCCGTGACCTTAACAAGAATGCACAGCCTCTCCATGATCCGGTTTATTTTAAAGGAGAGGCAGACGGGATCCAGGTGGAGGTTGCTTTTCAGTTTACCAATGAGTTCCGTGAGAACGTTCTCGGATTCTGCAATAATATCTACAATGCAGAGGGAGGAACTCATCTGACCGGATTTAAGACTACATTCACAACGGTAATGAACACCTACGCACGTGAGATCGGTGTACTGAAGGATAAAGACCCCAATTTTACAGGTGCAGATATCCGAAACGGAATGACTGCTGTAGTCTCCATCAAACATCCGGCACCCCGCTTTGAGGGACAGACCAAGACCAAGCTGGATAACCAGGACGCATCCAGAGCCACCGGCAAGGTAGCAGGAGAACAGCTGGTACTGTTTTTTGACCGAAATCTGGAAACACTGAAGATCGTCCTTTCCTGTGCGGAAAAGGCGGCCAAGATCCGTAAGACCGAGGAGCGTGCCAAGACAAACCTTCTCACCAAACAGAAATACTCTTTTGATTCCAACGGCAAGCTGGCCAACTGTGAGAAAAAGGATCCGTCACTGTGTGAGATCTTTATCGTAGAGGGAGATTCCGCCGGCGGTTCGGCCAAGACAGCCAGAGATCGTAACTATCAGGCGATCCTTCCAATCCGCGGTAAGATCCTCAACGTAGAGAAGGCTACCATCGACAAGGTGCTGGCCAACGCAGAGATCAAGACTATGATCAATGCCTTTGGCTGCGGCTTTTCCGAAGGCTACGGAAATGATTTTGATATCACGAAGCTTCGTTATGACAAGATCGTGATCATGGCCGATGCGGATGTGGATGGTGCTCATATCTCTACTCTGCTTCTGACCTTGTTTTACCGTTTTATGCCGGAGCTTATCTATGAGGGACATGTGTATATTGCCATGCCACCTCTTTATAAGGTAATGCCGAAGAAGGGGCAGGAGGAATATCTCTACGATGACAAGGCTCTTGAGAAATACCGTAAGAGCCATAAACCGGGAAGCTTCACGCTCCAGAGATACAAAGGTCTCGGTGAGATGGACGCCCAGCAGCTCTGGGAGACTACCCTGAACCCTGAGACAAGAATGATGAAGCGTGTGGAGATCGAAGATGCCCGCATGGCCTCCGATGTGACAGAGATCCTGATGGGAAGCGATGTTCCGCCACGTAAGGCCTTTATCTATGAGCATGCAACAGATGCAGAGCTGGATATTTGATTGGGAGAATAAACTATGAATACGAAACAGGACAATATCATCCGCACCGATTATGCGGAGATCATGCAGAAATCATATATCGATTACGCCATGAGCGTTATCATTTCCAGAGCACTGCCGGATGTACGTGACGGACTGAAGCCGGTACAGCGCCGTACCCTTTACGATATGTATGAGCTTGGCATCCGTTACGACCGCCCGTACCGTAAATGTGCCCGTATCGTAGGAGATACTATGGGTAAATATCATCCCCACGGTGACAGCTCCATTTATGATGCGCTTGTAGTCATGGCGCAGGAATTTAAAAAGGGTCGTACACTGGTGGACGGACATGGAAACTTTGGTTCCATTGAAGGCGACGGAGCCGCAGCCATGCGATACACAGAGGCCCGCCTGGAGAAGCTGACCCAGGAGGTTTTTCTGGAAGACCTTGATAAGAACGTTGTGGACTTCATGCCGAACTTTGATGAAACAGAGAAGGAGCCGGTAGTACTTCCGGTGCGTATCCCAAATCTCCTTGTAAACGGAGCAGACGGAATCGCCGTTGGTATGGCTACCAGTATCCCGCCGCATAACCTGGGCGAAGTGGTGGATGCTGTGAAGGCATACATGAAGAATAATGATATCAGCACCCGTGGGCTGATGCGTTATCTCAAGGGCCCGGATTTTCCGACAGGTGGTATCGTAGTAAATAAGGACGACCTTGTAAAGATCTATGAATCTGGAACAGGTAAGCTCCGTATCCGTGGACGGGTGGAAATAGAGAAGCTGAAGGGCGGTCGCCAGCAGCTGGTGATCACAGAGATTCCTTACACCATGATCGGTGCAAACATCGGAAAATTCCTTAATGATATCGCAACCCTGGTAGAGACCAAGAAGACCACAGATATCGTGGATATTTCCAACCAGTCCTCCAAAGAGGGGATCCGTATCGTTCTGGAACTGAAGCGCGATGCAGACGTGGAGAACCTTACCAACATGCTCTATAAGAAGACCCGACTGGAGGATACCTTCGGTGTCAACATGCTGGCAGTTGCAGACGGAAGACCGGAAACACTGGGACTGAAGCAGATCATTGCTCACCATGTGGACTTTGTATTTGAAGTAAATTCCAGAAAATATACAACCCTTCTTGCCAAGGAACAGGAGAAACGGGAGATCCAGGAAGGCCTTATCAAAGCCTGCGATGTCATTGATCTGATCATCGAGATCCTCCGTGGCAGCAAGAGCCGTGACCAGGTAAAGAAATGCCTGACCGATGGTATCACAGAAGGGATTAAATTCAAGACCAAGACCTCCGAAAAAGCGGCAAAAACCCTGAAATTCACAGAAAAACAGGCCGCAGCTATTCTGGACATGCGTCTTTACAAGCTGATCGGTCTGGAGATCGATGCTCTGATGAAGGAGCATGAGAAAACCATGAAGAACATTGCTGCTTATGAGGATATCCTGAATAATTATGACTCCATGGCAGCAGTGATCATGGGTGAACTGGATCAGATCAAGAAGGAATACGGCAGTAAGCGTAAGACTTCCATTGAAAACGCCGAGGAAGCTGTTTATGAGGAGAAGAAGATGGAAGAGACCGAAGTCTGCTTCCTGATGGATCGTTTCGGATATATGCGTCTCATTGACAAGAATGCCTACGAGCGTAATAAGGATGCCGCTCATGCAGAGAGCCGCTATGTCTTTACCTGCATGAATACGGACAAGATCTGTATCTTTACAGATACCGGCAAGCTCCACACCGTGAAGGCAGAGGATATCCCGCTGGTGCGTTTCCGTGATAAAGGTGTTCCGGCAGATAATCTGGGTAATTATGATAGTACTTCCGAGCAGATCCTTTATGTGGCACCGCTGAGCCAGGTGGCAGCCTCCACAGTGCTCTTTGTTACAGAGAACGGCATGTGCAAGCTGGTAAAAGGAGAAGAGTTCCGTGCTTCCAAGCGTACCATTGTTTCCACCAAGCTTGCAGAGGATGACCGCCTTGTATTCGTAGGAGCAGCGGACGAGATGGATCAGGTTGTGTTCCAGTCTGAAAAGGGTTACTTTCTCCGTATCATGAAAACCGAGATCTCCGTCACTAAGAAAAACGCTATGGGTGTCCGCGGCATGAAGCTTACCGGCGAAGACCGGATCCACCATGCGTATCTTTTGGAAAGCAGGCAGGAGTATGCCATTACCTACCACGACAAACCATATGTACTTAACAAAGTCAAACTCGCCAAGCGAGACACCAAAGGTGTGAAGCCGAGAATCTGATCACCACCCCGCCATCTACCTCACAGCTTACGGTGATCTGGCTGGAACTGACCATTCGTGAGATGCACGCTCATTCCCGGTTTGACGGGCAGATATGAGGGGAAGGCTCTCCTCCCTGAAATACGTAGACAAAGGTCAGCTCTACGAAGCCACCATCCTCAAGTCCCTGAAAGAAGACACCACCCGCCGCACTGTAGTCCTGGTATCCCACAGAGTCTCCACTATGAATGTGGTGTATGAGATGGAGAATGGGAGATTATCATAAGAGATGGCGCTTTGGATACATTGATATAGATGAACTAAAGCAGTATAATATATAACTTGTAGTGAGGGTACGGTGTTGTAAATGGAAGAGAAGAAGATGAATTATATTGCACATTGTGATGGTGAACGTGAACAAAGTATATTAGAGCATTTGCAGGGAACGGCAGAAAAAGCAAAAGATTTTGCAGAAGTTTTTGAAAAAGGAGATTGGGGATATTGCTGTGGAATGCTGCATGATATCGGAAAATATAGCGATAAATTTCAACGTCGGATTCGTGGAGAAGAAATAAAAGTGGATCATGCAACAGCAGGAGCAAGAGTTTGCATGGAATTGGGTGGGATGTATCCGTTTTTGGAGATGTGTATTGCGGGACATCATGCTGGCTTATCCGATTATGGCGTCAGCACAGATACAGGAAATTCATCTACTACACTTGGAAGAAGAAAGAAGAAAATAGAAGATTTTTATGCATACAAAAAAGAAGTGAAGATTCCAGAGTTAAAAACATCACCAGTTAATGTAGAGAAAACGAAGGATTTAAATTTTTCTTTAAGTATGTTTACGAGAATGATGTATTCTTGTCTTGTCGATGCCGATTTTCTTGATACAGAAGAATTTATGACAGAAGAAAGATCGGGACGACAGCAGGGGCAAGAGATACAGGTGCTTCTGGATAAATTGGAAAAATATATAACAGAGTGGCTGAAAAATACAGAAACAGAAAGTGTAAATGGCAGAAGAACAGAGATTTTAAAAGCTTGCCTGGAAAACGGAGAGAGAGAAAAAGGCCTTTTTCGGCTGACGGTTCCGACTGGTGGAGGTAAAACGGTTGCATCGCTTGCATTTGCATTAAGGCATGCAGTTAAGCATCACATGAAACGTATTATTTATGTGATACCTTATACCAGTATTATCGAACAAAATGCAGCAGTTTTTCGAAGGATATTAGGAGATGAAAATGTTCTGGAAAATCATTGCAACATAGATTATGAGGAAGCAGAAGAACTGAAACCTATGCAGCTTGCTTCTGAAAACTGGGATAAACCAGTAGTAGTTACAACGAATGTACAATTTTTTGAATCCTTGTTTTCAAATAAATCTTCAAAATGCAGAAAATTACATAATATGGCAAATAGTGTGATCATATTTGATGAAGCACAGATGTTGCCAAATGACTATTTGAAACCCTGTCTGACAGCAATTGAAGAACTGGTGATAAATTATAAGGTGAGTGCAGTATTATGTACAGCTACACAACCGGCATTGGATGCTTTTTTTTGCAATATAAAGCAGATTACTGAGCTTTGTCCAAGGACAGAGGAACAGTTTGAGTTTTTTAAAAGAGTTCACTTTGAAAACGATGGAAAATTGTCAGAAGAAGACGTGGAAGAATGTCTGTTAAGAGAAACACAGGCATTATGCATTGTGAATACAAAAAAGAAAGCTCAAAAAATTTATAATGCTATGAGAGAAGATGGCGTTTATCATTTATCTACGAGCATGTATCCAAAACATAGAAAGCGTATGTTAAAGCAGATAAAAGAACGATTGAGAGAAGGGAAAAAGTGCATTGTAATTTCAACAAGTCTGGTAGAGGCAGGAGTAGATCTTGATTTTTATACAGTATACAGACAGCTTTCAGGAATAGATTCTATCATTCAGGCGGCAGGAAGGTGTAATCGTGAGGGAAAACGGACGATAGAAGAAAGCAAAGTGGTGATTTTTCAGTTTGATGATGCTGAAAAAGTTCTAGGGCAGAGACAGCAGATGGATGTTTCGAAAGCGCTGCTTACGAATGAATGTAAAATTGAAGATATGCAGACTGTAACAAGATACTTTGAAATGCTTTATCATATGCGAGGTGAAAGTTTGGATAAAAAGAAAATCTGCGAAGAGTTTAATGGGGGATGGCATCATTTTGCTACAGTGGAAAGAGAGTTTAAACTGATAGATGAAAACACGGTAACCGTTTTTGTAAATCAGGAAGAAGATGCTCAGGAAGTGATACAGGATCTGAAAAATAAAGGTTTTACAAAATCCGGAATGAGACGGGCTGTACAATATTGTGTGAATTTGTATAAACAGGAATTTGAGAAATATAATGATGCGGGGATGCTGAAGCTGGTTTCGGAAGATATAAAGGATTTCTATGAACTGACAGATTTAGAACAATATTCAGAGGAGACAGGACTGAATCTTGAGGTTGACTGTGGCATGGCAGTTTGGTTGTGAAAATATGTAGATTAGAGCAGGGAGATTAAGGTGGAAAAACCTTAATCTCCCTGTTCTAATTCTACACGGTTACATTTAAAATTATTATTTCAATCCACAGGAACCATTTTAATCGAATCAAGCAAGTCGCCTGCCTTCATAGGCATTAAAATGTTTTCTGACATACTATAAATATAATATATAAATAAAAAGAATTCAATAAATTTAAATGTAAATAATTTAGGGGCAAGTATTGTATATTTTGGATGAGTGTAGTATATTTAAGATGACGAGAAAAAATAAAAGAAAATTATTAAAAATAAAAAGAATTTACAGAAAAAAGGAGCTGCATATGATTCTATATCATGGGAGCAAAGAGGTAGTGGAATATCCGGAAATCAGAAAAGCCAGATTTAACAAAGATTTTTATTTTGGTTTTTATTGTACAAATATTGAAAAGCAGGCAGAACGATGGGCTATAAGATATGGTAAAAAAGGATATATTAACAAGTATGAGTATACAGAAAATCAGAGATTAAATATTCTTAAATTCGATAAAATGACGGAAGAATGGCTGGATTTTATTATTTCCTGTCGAAAGGGACAGGCACATCAGTATGATATTGTGGAAGGACCAATGGCAGATGATACAATCTACAATTATCTGCAAAATTATCTGGATGGAAAGATTTCAAGAGCTGCTTTCTGGGAATTGGTAAAATTCAAGTATCCAACGCATCAAATCAGTTTTCATACAATTTCAGCACTGGATACATTGAAATTTGTAGGAAGTGAGGTTGTTTATGGCGAGAAAAAATAATAATGCTTTGTTTTTTACCTGTAGTTTGATCGAGTACATAGGACGAACTCAAAAACAACGTCGGTGGAAAGTTACGGATTATCTTGGAATGGAAAATATAAAGCGAATATATAACTATGCGGATGTCTTTCACTGTGAGCCAATAGAAAAAGTTGCGGCAGAATTTACAGAGCAATGTGATATTCCGGAGGGCGAATTTGACAATGTATCAATATGCAGGTATGCAATTCCGGATTACTGGGATATTGGAGAAGTATATGAGAGATTAATAGAAGACATATACGATGATACAGAACTTGAAAAGGGAATATGGGAAATTTATCATTCCTGGATTGATGCACATATTTCGGACTATAATACAGATTTTTATTATCAATCACGAGATTATATAGCAGCATGTTATAAAGCTGGTGAAATAATATGAGAAAAGAGGGAAAGTGCCTATGGGAATGGGAGTAAAGGTCAGAGTGTGGGGGGATTATGCATTATTTTCAAGACCAGAGATGAAAGTAGAACGGTGTTCTTATGATGTAATAACACCGTCGGCTGCCAGAGGAATTTTGGAAGCAATTTACTGGCATCCGGGCATGAAATGGTGTATAGATAAGATTTATGTGAAGAAACCGGTTAAATTTACCAGTGTAAGAAGAAATGAAGTGAAGAGTAAGGTATCTGCAAGTAAAGTGCTTGAAGCCTATAATGGAGGAATGAAACCCCTATATTTAAGCAGTAAAGAGGAAATTGTACAGAGAGCGTCTTTGTTGTTAAGTGATGTAGAGTATGTTATTGAAGCTCATTTTGAAATGACGGAGAAAGCAAATGAAACGGATAATCCAGGGAAATTCAAGGATATTATTATGAGGAGATTGAAAAGAGGCGCATGTTACAGTATGCCTTATTTTGGGTGTCGGGAATTTCCTGCAAATTTTGAGTTGTGTAATGAAGAGGAAATTCATACTGCATATGACGATGTAGAGGAAAAAGATTTTGGATTTATGCTATATGATATTGATTATTCGGATGAAGAGAATCTTAGCCCCATGTTTTTTAGAGCAATCATGAAACAGGGAGTAATAGATGTGCGAAACTGCGAGGTGGTTCGATGATACTGCAGGCATTGGTGAAATATTATGAAGATTTGGAAAGACAAGAAAAATTACCCAAACAGGGGTGGTGTCAGGCAAAAGTTTCTTATGGAATCAATTTGTCTACAGACGGGGATATAAAGAATATCTTATGGCTGAAGGAGGAGAGACAGGCAGGGAAGAAACAGATTTGGATTTCACAAACAATGAAAGTTCCGGCAATGCTCACGCGATCATCCGGAGTTGCGGCGAATTTTTTATGTGATAATTCGAAATATATGCTTGGAATTGATAAGAGTGGTACAGGAAAAAGAATTACAGAATGCTTTGAAGCGGCAAAGGAGAAGCATCTGAAGTTGTTGAAAAATACTTCCGGAGAAATGGCACAGGCTATATGTGCTTTTTTTTATAAATGGAATCCGGAAAAAGCAAAAGAAAATGCTGCTGTTTTAGAAAACTGGGAGGAGATCACGGATGGTGGAAATCTTATATTCTGTATGGATAAAAAATATGCCCAGGATGACAAGGAAATAGAGCAAATATGGAATGTAGAAAGTAAACAGTCGGAAACAGATATAAGTGGAATTTGTCTGGTAACAGGAGAAAAAACTGAAATTTCAAGAATTCACAGGAATATAAAAGGGGTGCCGGGAGCACAGTCCAGTGGTGCAGCTTTGGTTTCTTTTAATGCACCATCATTTGAATCTTATGGAAAAGAACAGAGCTATAATGCACCGGTCGGAAAATATGCAGAGTTTGCTTACACAAGTGCGTTGAATTATTTGCTGGCACAAAAGAAATATACGTTTCCGCTGGGAGATTCTATTATTGTATATTGGGCAGAGGAGGCAAAGACGGAATATCAGGATGCGCTTTTAGCATTGTTAAATCCGGTAAAAGATAATCAAAGTGAGGTACATGGATTTTTTGAAAAACTCAGAAAAGATGAACAGATCATAATTGATGACATTGAATTAAATCCATCTCAGAAGTTTTATATTTTATGTCTGGCACCAAATGCTGCCAGGTTATCTGTAAGATTTTTTTATCAGAGTTCATTTGGAAATATTACGAAAAATCTGGCATGTCATTATGAACGAATGCAGATGATAAAACCTAAATGGGAAGAGCGGGAATATCTTGGAATTGAAGATATGTTAAAAGAAACAGTGAATATGAATTCACGGGATAAAAAAACAATCTCCAATATGGCCGCTATGGCGTTTTCAGCTATTTTACAAAATTCCAGGTATCCGGCAAGTTTGTATACAGATACATTAATAAGAATACGGGCTGAGCAGGGATGTGTAACATGGGGAAGAGTTTCTATTGTTAAGGCATTTCTGATAAAAAATTATAAAAATACGGAAGGAGAGATCTGTATGGGATTAAATGAAGAATCTAATGATGTAGCATATGTATTGGGAAGATTATTTTCTGTGTTGGAGTCGATTCAGACAGAGGCAAATCCTGGAATAAAATCAACAATTCGAGATCGGTATTTTAATTCAGCATGTGCAACACCGGCATCAGTATTTCCAGTATTGTTTAAATTAAAGAATAGTCATATAAAAAAAATAGAAAGAGATAAAGGGTATTTGAAAAGAAAATATGAAGATCTTTTGGGCGAATTGGTGAGTAAGCTAGAAGCTTATCCAAAACGTTTGCCATTGGAGGAACAAGGAAAATTTATTTTGGGGTATTACCACCAGAAACAGGAAAGTATTTGGGAAAACGGGAGGGAAAATAGATGAGCGAAGTTATTAAAAACAGATATGAGTTTGTAGTTTTATTTGATGTGGAAAATGGTAATCCAAATGGAGATCCGGATGCAGGAAATATGCCAAGAATAGATCCGGAAAGCGGCTTAGGGCTTGTTACGGATGTCTGCCTGAAAAGAAAAATAAGAAATTATGTGGAAACAGTAAAAGAGGATGCACAGGGTTACAAAATTTATATTAAAGAAGATGTTCCGTTGAATCGAAGTGACCGAACGGCATGTGAAAATGTTGGAATCAAAGAAACAGATGATAAGAAAGTAACGGAAGCATTAAAAAAACTGAAAAAAAGTGATCCGGGTGTGGATTCAAAATTGCGGGATTACATGTGTGAAAATTATTATGATATCAGAACTTTTGGGGCAGTAATGACTACTTTTGTAAAAGCTTCTTTAAACTGCGGACAGGTGCGTGGCCCAGTTCAGCTTGGATTTGCCAGAAGTATCGACCCAGTGATCAGTCAGGAAGTTACCATTACCCGTGTGGCAATCACAACAGAAAAAGATGCCGAAAATAAAAGTACCGAAATGGGAAGAAAGAGTATTGTGCCATATGCATTGTATCGCGCAGAGGGCTTTATATCTGCAAATCTTGCACGAAAAACAACAGGATTTACAGAAGAAGATCTGGAACTTCTGTGGGATGCGATCATAAATATGTTTGAAAATGACCATTCAGCAGCCCGTGGAAAAATGTCAGTACGTGAACTGATCGTGTTTAAGCACAGTAAAGAATTGGGAGATTGTCCGGCATATAAATTGTTTGATGCAGTTGAAGTAACACGAAAAGAAAATGTAGAATATCCGAGAAGATATCAGGATTATACAGTTGAAATTCATAATGATAAAATACCGGAATCTGTTGAAGTAAAAAGGATGATTTGATGGAGTATACAGAAGATGATTATTTGATGATATCAGGTATACAGCATTTTAAATTTTGCAGAAGACAGTGGGCATTGATCCATGTTGAGCAGCAGTGGGCAGAAAATGTTCATACAGCTGTTGGAAAACTGATGCACCAGAAGGTACATGATCCATATTTGACGGAAAAAAGAAAAGATACTATTTTGGTAAGAGCTTTGCCGGTTTCTTCAAGAATTATGGGAGTGAGTGGAGAGTGTGATCTTGTAGAATTTCATAAATGTGAAGATGGAATACGGCTTCATGGACATCGGGGAATGTATTCTGTTTATCCGGTAGAATACAAAAAAGGAAAAGAAAAATCAACAGATGCCGATAGATTGCAGCTTGTGGCACAGGTTTTATGTCTCGAAGAAATGTTTTCTGCAACAATACCTGAAGCAGCTCTTTTTTATGGAGAAACAAGACGAAGAGAAGTTGTGGAAATTACAGAGGATCTGAGAAATGCAGTCAAAGATATATTTGAAGAGATGCATCAGTATTACAATAGAGGTTATACTCCGAAGGTAAAAACAGGTAAAATGTGTAATTCCTGTTCATTAAAGGAACTTTGTCTGCCCAAATTAAACAAACAAGTTTCTGTGAAACATTATATAGACCAGATGCTGAAGGAGGAAGAGACATGAAAAAACTTTTGAATACGTTGTATGTAACTTCTGAAAACAGCTATTTGGGTTTAGATGGAGAAAATATAGTTGTTTTTGAAGAGGATAAAGAAAAAGGAAGACTTCCATTACATAATCTGGAAGGGATAGTTTCCTTTGGATACAGGGGCGTCAGTCCGGCATTGATGGGATCTTGTGCAGAAAAAAATATCTCTCTTTGTTTTATGACGCCCCAGGGAAAATTTCTTGCGAGGATAACCGGAAAGACAAGAGGAAATGTGCTTTTGCGAGAACAGCAGTATGCAAGCAGTTTGGATTCAGCAATCAGCCTGGAAATTGCAAAAAACTGTATACTTGGAAAGGTGTATAATGCAAGATGGGTGTTGGAACGCTGTGTTAGAGATCATAGTATGCAGGTAGATGCGGACAAAATAAAAATAGCATCAGAAAAGCTGAAACATACGTTGGGATTAATTCAAACATGTGAATCAAAAGCACAATTAAGAGGTTTTGAAGGGGAAGCGGCCAGCGTGTATTTTGGAGTTTTTGATGAAATGATTTTGCAACAGAAAAAGGATTTTTCATTTCAAGGAAGAAATAAAAGACCACCGTTAGATAATATGAATGCAATGTTGTCTTTTGTATATACGTTGTTGACAAATACGATTGCTTCTTCCCTGGAGTGTGTGGGGCTGGATCCTTATGTGGGATATCTTCATACCGAAAGACCAGGTAGAGTATCACTGGCTTTGGATATGATAGAGGAATTAAGAGCTGTATTGGCAGATCGTTTTGTATTATCGCTTGTTAACAAAAAGATTGTAAATGGAAAGAATTTTACCAAAAAAGAAAATGGAGCTGTTCTGATGGATGATGAGCTGCGAAAAAAGCTGTTGGTAGAATGGCAGAAGAAAAAGAAGGAAACCATCACACATCCGTTCTTGAAAGAAAAGGTGGAATGGGGAATGGTTCCTTATGTACAGGCAATGTTGTTGGCAAGATATTTAAGAGGAGATTTGGACAGTTATCCAGTGTTTTTGTGGAAATGAGGTGACAAAGTGTTGGTAGTGATTACTTATGATGTAAATACAGAGACAACTGCAGGAAGAACTCGTTTGCGTAAAGTGGCGAAGCAATGTACAAATTATGGAAGAAGGGTGCAAAATTCTGTATTTGAGTGTATTTTGGATAGCGCTCAAAGTGTTGCTTTGAAGGGGATATTGTCTGATATTATTGACAAAAATAAAGATAGCTTACGTTTTTATTACCTCGGAAATAATTATCAGACTAAAATAGAACATGTAGGTATAGAACGTGGAATTCCAGTAGATCAACCTTTAATTATGTAGGTGCGAATCAGAAGTACACATAAAATGCCGGCAGGATTCGCACTACAAAAATCAGAAAAGTAACATGAATAACACTAAAGAAAAGAGAGAAGGGATAATAAAAAGTAGAAAAATTATATTTATTGCATAAAAAAACAAAGAATATTTGTGAAAATTTGCCGTCGTTCCCCACGAGGGAACGTGGATTGAAATTCCTCTCAAAAAAGAGGACGATCACTCGCCCTCTGTCGTTCCCCACGAGGGAACGTGGATTGAAATTTCGATGAGCTTTTCTGTTTCTGCGATATACTCGTCGTTCCCCACGAGGGAACGTGGATTGAAATCTTTATTGTCATGAAATGCGAAGGCTTCTCCATGGTCGTTCCCCACGAGGGAACGTGGATTGAAATTGCAGTTACACTGTCGGCTGCAAGTGCGGCCGTGGTCGTTCCCCACGAGGGAACGTGGATTGAAATCTCAAGGGAATCCCATTTGCGAAGCAGGGCTTGCCGTCGTTCCCCACGAGGGAACGTGGATTGAAATGGTGTGTCTATCGTCATAAATTCAAAATTCATTCGTCGTTCCCCACGAGGGAACGTGGATTGAAATTGCCATTCTGGTTCCTCCTTATGTTCTGATTTCCGTCGTTCCCCACGAGGGAACGTGGATTGAAATAAAACAGAAGAGGACAAGCAGCTCTACGAAGAACGTCGTTCCCCACGAGGGAACGTGGATTGAAATTATCACAGGTCAGCAGAAAAGTTGTGGTACATGTGTCGTTCCCCACGAGGGAACGTGGATTGAGATCATAGTAAATGGTATTTGTAATAGGGCTAACACCGTCGTTCCCCACGAGGGAACGTGGATTGAAATTGCCATTCTGGTTCCTCCTTATGTTCTGATTTCCGTCGTTCCCCACGAGGGAAAGTGGATTGAAATCTGGATATGACCTTAATTTTTTTTCGCATTTCGTGTCGTTCCCTACGCAGGAATGTGGATTGAAATCCCGATCACATATGCGATCACTGTAGCTCCAGCCGTCGTTCCCTACGCGGGAACGTGGATTGAAATGCAAAGTAGTTAGCTGCATTCTGGTAATATGCCGTCGTTCCCCACACAGGAACGTGGATTGAAATGAGTGTAGAAGATAGTGATAGCCTGGTTGATGATGTCGTTCCCCACGAGGGAACGTGGATTGAAATATCAACGCAAAGAGATTCGTGGAGATTGAAAGGGTCGTTCCCCACGTGGGAACGTGAATTGAAATAACAAAGAGGAAATCAAACGGTGTGGTACATGGGACATTCCCTATGCGGGGACAAAAACCGGAAATCGCAATTAATACTTGCATTTAACAGACATTGGTGTTACAATGAACGAAACTAAGAACTTGTTGGCATAGGAGTGGGCGAGAGCCCGCTCCTATTTGCTGAGAAGGAATTTGTTCAGAAATAGGCAGAAATAGGAAAGGCAGGTGGGAAGCATGAGCAGACGGGAAGAATATGAACAGAAGACAGAGGCGATCCTTACACCAATCGTGGAGTCCAGGGGCTTTGAGCTGGTAGACGTGGAGTATGTCAAGGAAGCCGGAACCTGGTATCTCAGAGGCTATATCGACAAGCCGGGCGGAATCACAGTCAATGACTGCGAGGACGTAAGCCGTGCATTCAGCGATATACTGGATGAGCAGGATTTCATCGAGGACAGCTACATTATGGAGATCAGTTCTCCGGGACTTGACCGGCCTCTTAAAAAAGAAAAAGACTTTAAGAGAAGCCTTGGCAAGCTGGTGGAGATCCGTACCTACCGGCCCATCGAGAAACAGAAAGAATTCTGCGGTATTTTAAATGCATATGATAGTAACAGTGTGACAATCGATGAAGACGGCACAGAACGTACCTTTGATAAAAAAGATATTGCCCTGATTCGTCTCGCGATCGAATTCTAAAAGAGAATCGAATCTGTAAAATTCAGGAGGAAAAAAGAAAAATGAGCAGAGATTTAAGAGATGCGCTGGACGTTCTCGAAAAAGAGAAAAACATCAGTAAGGATACACTGCTGGAGGCAATTGAGCAGTCACTGATCCAGGCATGTAAGAACCATTTCGGAAAGGCAGATAACGTTCACGTTATGATCGATCCGGAGACCTGTGACTTCAGTGTTTACGCTGACAGAACTGTTGTAGAGCATGTGGAGGATCCGGCGCTGGAGATTTCTCTGGTGGATGCACAGAAAACAAACACGAACGCAGAGATCGGTGATGTTATGAAGGTTGAGATCCAGTCCAAGGAATTCGGACGTATCGCAACCCAGAATGCAAAGAATGTCATTCTTCAGAAAATCCGTGAGGAAGAGCGTAAAGTTCTTTACGATCAGTACTATGGAATCGAAAAAGAAGTGGTAACCGGTATTGTTCAGAGAGTAATGGGCAAAAATGTCAGCATCAACCTTGGTAAGGCAGACGCAGTACTTACAGAGAACGAACAGGTAAAGGGTGAGACCTTCCAGCCAACTGAGCGAGTAAAAGTTTACATTCTTGAAGTTAAGGATACACCGAAGGGACCGCGTATCCTGGTTTCCAGAACACATCCCGGTCTTGTAAAGAGACTTTTCGAGTCCGAGGTTGCAGAGGTAAGAGACGGTACCGTTGAGATCAAGAGCATTGCCCGTGAGGCAGGCTCCCGTACCAAGATCGCTGTATGGAGCAACGATCCGGATGTAGATGCTGTGGGAGCATGCGTTGGTATGAACGGTGCACGTGTAGGGGCAGTTGTTAACGAGCTTCACGGTGAGAAGATCGATATCATCAACTGGGATGAGAACCCGGCGATCCTTATTGAGAATGCATTAAGCCCTGCAAAGGTTATCGCAGTTATGGCTGACCCGGATGAGAAGACCGCACTGGTCGTAGTTCCGGATTACCAGCTTTCCCTTGCTATCGGTAAGGAAGGACAGAACGCACGTCTTGCTGCAAGACTTACAGGCTTCAAGATCGACATCAAGAGCGAGACACAGGCAAGAGAGTCCGGTGACTTCTACGATGATTACGATGAGGAACACGAGGAAGCAGAGGAAGAAATGACAGAAGAGGCTGTTTCCGAAGAGCTTGAAGAAGTAGAGGAAGATACAGAAGAGACAGAAACAGAAGCTGAAGAAACAGCAGATGGAGATGCCGAAGAATAATGAAAACGAGAACCAAGATTCCCATGCGTCAGTGTACCGGCTGCAGGGAAATGAAAAGCAAAAAGGAAATGATACGAGTTCTCAGGACATCAGAGAATGAGATCATCCTGGACGCTACAGGTAAGAAAAACGGACGCGGCGCATACCTTTGTTTCTCAGAGGAATGCCTGGAAAAGGCTATCAAAAACCATGGCCTGGAGCGTTCCTTGAAAATGGCAGTTCCGGATGAAGTGTATCAGAACCTCAAAAAGGAGTTTGGATCAATTGAAAAACAATAAGGTTTTATCACTCATCGGACTTGCGACAAAAGCAGGAAAAACAGTGAGCGGAGAATTTTCCACAGAGAAATCCGTAAAAACAGGAAAAGGTTTCCTGGCACTGGTGGCAGATGATGCTTCCGAAAACACAAAAAAGAAATTTCGGAATATGTGTACCTATTATGAAGTTCCGTTATATTTCCTTTCAGACAAAGAGAGCCTGGGCAGAGCAATGGGCAAAGAATTCCGTGCCAGCCTTGCCGTGCAGGACGAAAATTTTGCAAAGGCGATCATGAAGGCGCTGGAAAAAGAATCCGGCAGATAACCTGCATGATACAGGCGTCTGTAAGGAGGTTTGACGATAGAAATGATAAAAGATAAATTCAACAGATCGGGAAAGGAGCAATATAGACAATTGGATACTCCAAAAACAGAAGAAAAGACAACAACGGTGAATACAGAGGGTAACAAATCTGAAGCACCGAAAAAGAAAAAAAATATCATCCGTGTATTTCATGCACAGAATGCCAGCGATGGCGGTAAAGGAAGAAGAAAACCGGCAGCAGGCGAGAGAAAGGGACCGGCACGTCCACAGAACGGCGGTCAGAGAAGCGCAGGAGCAAACACAAGAAATGGTGAGTCCGGTGAGCAGAGAAACGGTCAGAGTGGTCAGAATCGTACTCAGGGCGGAAGACCGCAGGGCAACCGTCCGGAAGGAAGAAGAGACGGAAATCGTGACGGAAGAACCTTCGAGGGAAGAAGAGACGGCGGAAATCGTTTTGGCGGAAACCGTTCCCAGAATGGTGAGGGACGTCCGGCAAGACAGGGCGAGGGAAACAGAGGCCCACGTCAGAATGACGGAAGAGGCGGAAGCCGTTTCGGCGGTGGAGCAAACCGTGGCCAGGGAGGTCAGGGTGGAAGCTTTGAAGGAAGAAGAGACGGAGGAAATCGTTTCGGCGGTGGAGCAAACCGTGGCCAGGGAGGCCAGGGCGGACGTTCCGAAGGCGGAAGAGGCGGAGACAACCGTTTCAGCGGAGCAAACCGTGGTGGCCAGGGCGGCGGACAGCGTCCGGGACAGAGAAGAAACGGTGGCTCTTCAGATGCTGTATTCACTCCGGAGCTGACCAAGACATCCAAGGACAGCAAGCGTGAGCGTGACAGAGAGAATAAGAACAAGAAGAAAGAATTCGAGAAAGGTACGCAGGGCGGACGCAGACCAAATCAGGGCGGACGCAGACCGAATTCCAGAATCCCGAAAGCACTTCAGAAACCGAATCCACAGCCGAAGCAGGAAGAGAAGAAACCGGAGATCAAGGAGATCACCATTCCGGAGAAGCTTACTATCCGTGAACTTGCGGACGCGATGAAGATGCAGCCGTCAGTGATCGTTAAGAAGCTTTTCATGGAAGGTGTCATGGTAACCGTAAACCAGGAGATCGACTTTGAAAAGGCAGAGGAGATCGCACTTGGCTTTGATATCATTGCTGAGAAGGAAGAAAAGGTGGATGTGATCGCAGAGCTCCTCAAAGAGGACGAAGAGGATGAGGATGATATGGTTCCGAGACCTCCGGTAGTCTGTGTTATGGGTCACGTTGACCATGGTAAAACATCTCTTCTGGATGCCATCCGTAATACAAACGTAACCAGAGGCGAGGCCGGCGGAATCACACAGCACATCGGTGCTTACGTGGTAAATATCAAAGGTCAGAAGATCACATTCCTGGATACACCGGGACATGAGGCGTTCACAGCTATGCGTATGCGTGGTGCCAACGCTACAGATATCGCAGTTCTGGTCGTTGCCGCAGACGATGGTGTAATGCCGCAGACAGTAGAGGCAATCAGCCATGCAAAGGCAGCCGGTGTTGAGATCATCGTTGCCATCAATAAGATCGATAAACCAAGTGCAAATGTAGAACGTGTAAAACAGGAGCTTTCCGAGTATGAACTGATTCCTGAGGACTGGGGCGGAAGCACCATCTTTGTTCCGGTATCCGCACATACAGGAGAAGGAATTGAGAATCTTCTTGAGATGATCCTTCTTACTGCTGAGGTTTCCGAGCTCAAAGCCAATCCGAACCGTGAGGCAAGAGGTCTTGTTATTGAGGCTCAGCTTGATAAAGGTAAAGGACCGGTTGCTACCATCCTTGTTCAGAAGGGTACTCTTCATGTGGGAGACTTTATTGCCGCAGGTGCATGCAATGGTAAGGTACGTGCAATGATGGATGATAAGGGACGTCGTGTAAAAGAGGCAGGTCCGTCTACTCCGGTTGAGATCCTCGGACTTGGTGATGTTCCTAATGCAGGTGAGATCCTGATGTCCTTTGAGAGCGATAAAGAAGCCAAGAACTTTGCAGGCGCATTCGTTACAGAGAACAAGAGCCGTCTTCTCGAGGAGACCAAAGGCAAGCTTTCTCTGGATAACCTGTTTGACCAGATCCAGGCCAGCGATCTTAAGGAGCTTCCGATCATCGTCAAGGCCGATGTACAGGGATCTGTTGAGGCTGTAAAACAGAGTCTTACCAAGCTTTCCAACGAGGAAGTTATCGTTAAGGTGATCCATGGTGGTGTAGGTGCCATCAATGAGTCTGATGTCAGCCTTGCTGCAACATCCAATGCGATCATCATCGGCTTTAACGTACGTCCGGATACTACAGCAAAACAGCTTGCTGAGCAGGAGGGCGTTGACCTTCGACTTTATAAAGTTATTTATCAGGCGATCGAGGATGTAGAGGCAGCCATGAAGGGTATGCTGGATCCTGTATTCGAGGAGAAGGTTATCGGTCACGCAGAGGTTCGTCAGCTGTTCAAGGCATCCGGTGTCGGAACCATCGCAGGAAGCTATGTGCTGGATGGTACATTCCAGCGTAACTGTAAGGTTCGTATCACACGAGGTGAGGACCAGATCTTCGAGGGTGAGCTTGCATCTCTGAAGAGATTTAAGGATGATGTCAAGGAAGTTCGTGCCGGATATGAGTGCGGTCTTGTATTTAATGACTTTAATGATGTCAAAGAAGAAGATAAAGTCGAAGCATATATCATGGTAGAGGTACCAAGATAGGAGTGATTCGTAATGAGAAAAAACAGCATTAAAAATACACGTGTGAATGGTGCAGTTCAAAAAGAACTCAGCACCATCATACACAGCGAGATCAAGGACCCCAGAATTCATCCGATGACTTCTGTGACAGCTGTTGAGGTGGCACCAGATCTTAAGACCTGCAAAGCTTACATCAGTGTGCTGGGCGAGAAACAGGCCAAGGATTCCACCCTCCGGGGCTTAAAGAATGCAGAGGGCTATGTTCGGAGAGAATTGGCCAGAAGACTGAATCTCCGCAATACACCGGAGATCCGTTTTGTTCTGGATGAGTCTATTGAATATGGTGTAAATATGTCAAAGAAGATCAATGACGTAATGAGTGGGATGGAAACAGAGGAATAGGTGGAAAAAATGAAAAACATTTCAGAAATACTGGAAAATGTAAAAACCGTTGGCATTGGCGGTCACATCCGTCCGGATGGGGACTGCATTGGTTCCTGTATGGCTCTGTATCTCTATATCCGGAAATATTTTCCTGATATAAAAGCAGATGTTTATCTGGAAGACCGGAAACCTGTATTTGATTACATTGACAGAATGGATGAGGTTAAGACAGAAGCAGAAGAAGATAAGGTGTATGATCTTTTTATCACCTGTGATGTCAGCGCACTGGACAGGCTTGCTGTTGCCCGGAAATATTTCGATGCAGCAAAAAAAACAGCCTGCATTGATCATCATGTGAGCAATAACGGATTTGCGGATGTCAATCATGTAAGAGGCGAGATCAGCTCTGCCAGCGAAGTTCTTTACGGACTTCTGGATTCAGACAAGATCGATCGTTCCATTGCGGTTCCTATTTATACCGGAATGGCACATGATACCGGCGTGTTCCAGTATTCTTCCACAACACCGGAAACCATGAGGATCGCCGGAGAACTGATGAAAACAGGATTTGATTTCAGCAGGATCATCGATGAGTCCTTTTACCAGAAAACATATCTTCAGAATCAGGTCATGGGACGTGTCCTGGCAGAGAGTATTCTCCTTCAGGGCGGTAAGTGTGTGGTCGGATATCTGAAAAAACGGGAGATGGATTTCTACAGTGTGGAAGGAAAGGATCTGGAGGGAATCGTGAGCCAGCTCCGTCTGACTGCTGGTGTGGAGGTTGCGATCTTTATCTATGAGATGCAGACGCAACTCTTTAAAGTATCTCTCCGTTCCAATGGTAAGGTGGATGTAAGCAAGATTGCCGTATTTTTCGGAGGCGGCGGACATGTGCGTGCAGCCGGCTGTGATATGCAGGGCTCCATGTACGATGTGATCAACAACCTTACCGCTGAAATTGAAAAACAGCTTGCAGAGGAGTAAAGATAAGATCATGGACGGAATACTTGTGATCCGAAAGGAAAAAGGTTATACCTCTCATGATGTTGTTGCAAAGCTGCGTGGGATTCTCCACATGAAAAAGATCGGCCATACCGGGACTCTGGATCCGGCAGCAGAGGGAGTACTTCCTGTTGCACTGGGCAAGGGGACCCGGCTGGTGGAGCTTCTTACAGAAAAAGAAAAAACATATGAGGCGGTTTTAAGGCTGGGAGTTTCCACAGATACCCAGGACATGACCGGAGCTGTTCTTTCTGAGAAACCTGTGACCGTCACGGAAGAGGAAGTCCGTGAGGCAGTGGGATCCTTTGTGGGAGAACAGCTGCAGATCCCTCCTATGTATTCGGCTCTGAAGGTAAACGGAAAGAAGCTTTACGAACTGGCCAGAGAAGGAAAAACCATAGAGCGTAAGCCGCGCCCTGTGGTTTTTTATGAGATAAGGATACTGGATATGGAGCTTCCGCTGGTACGCATAAGCGTTACCTGTAGCAAGGGCACCTATATCCGTACACTTTGCAATGACATCGGAGAAAAATTAGGCTGCGGCGGAGCCATGGAAGAGCTGCTTCGGACTAGGTCCGGAAATTTCACTCTGGAAGAGAGCATGACACTTTCCCAGGTGGAGGAGGCGTTTGCCGATGGGACCATCGGAGAAAAGCTTGTTTCCATCGAGGATGTACTTTCCATGTATCCGGTCCTTACCTGTACACCGGAGGGAGACAGACTTCTCAATAACGGAAACCCGCTTCCGGAAGAACTGGTACAGGGAGGCAGCAGGGAAGAAAAAGTCCGGATGTATAAAAGCAACGGAAATTTCACAGGAATATACGGCTGGGATGAAAGAAAACAGAAATACGTACCCATCCGCATGTTTTTTGTATGACACTTTATAAAAACTTGCAGGAGCAGCAGAAGATATGGAATACTTGAAGATCGACGGAGAATTTCCGCGCCTTTCAAAGAGTGCGGTGACACTTGGAAAATTTGACGGCATACACCGTGGACACCAGAAACTGGTGGAGAAGATCCTGGAACAGAAAGAAAAAGGTCTGCAGACAGTCCTTTTTTCTCTTGGCATCGGCAGTCAGATGATCTTTACAAAAGAGGAACGATGTCAGCTTCTTGAGAAAGCAGGCGTGGATGTGCTGATCGAATGTCCGCTGGATAACCGGATCCGTCATATGAAGGCAGAAACCTTTGTTAAAGAGATCCTGGTGGGAGATCTTCAGGCGGAGCATGTTGCAGTGGGAGAAGATTTCAGGTTCGGGTATGAACGCAAGGGAACACCACAGCTTCTGGAGACTATGGGAAGGAAGCTTGGCTTTACTGTGGATGTTGTTCCGAAAGAAATGGAAGGCCGCAGAAAGATCAGCAGTACATTTATCCGTGAGGAACTGAAAAAGGGAAATATGGAAAAGGTTAATGATCTGCTGGGAATCCCCTTTTTTGTGGACGGTGTGATCGAACATGGAAGAGGAATGGGACATAAGGTCCTTCTTCCCACTACCAATATCGTTCCTGCAAAAGAAAAGCTGATGCCGCCAAATGGCGTTTATGATACAGTGTCCCATTTTAAGGACAGAACCCTTTGCGGGATCACAAACGTAGGATATAAACCAACCATCGGAGAGAAATTCCTGGGTGTTGAGACCTATCTTTTTGACTGCGAGGAGGATCTGTACGGAGAGCCCTGCAGAGTGGAATTCTTTCATTATTCCAGACCGGAGAAGCGCTTTTCGTCCATAGAAGCACTAAAGCAGCAGCTCCTGAAGGATGCAGAAAAGGGAAAGGCTTATTTCCGCAGTCTCGAAAAATAAAAACTTTCGGGAAAAACTTTTCGAAAAAAACAGTTTACAGGTCAGAAACCGTGTGCTATACTGTTCGAGGTGAAAAAAGCCAGTATTCAGAAGCCGGAGACTCCGACCACTTCTTAATACCCGGCGTTTGATTAAAATTTCAAGGAGGAAACAACAATGATTTCTAAAGAGAAGAAAACAGCGATCATGAAAGAGTATGCAAGAACAGAGGGTGACACAGGTTCACCGGAGGTTCAGGTTGCAGTTCTTACAGCAAGAATCCAGGAGCTCACAGAGCACCTTAAAACACACCACAAAGATCATCATTCCAGAAGAGGTCTTCTGAAAATGGTAGGTCAGAGACGTGGCCTTCTTGCTTATCTTAAGAAAACAGACATCGAAAGATACCGTGCACTGATTGAGAAATTAGGTTTAAGAAAATAATTGCTACGGGAGGGGCGGATGATTCCATCCGCCCCATTTTAACATGTGTGATAAACACAGACGGAATTACCGCAGGAGTGATTTCCGAGACTACTGAAAAGCCCATTTCCGGTCGAGATCTTTTTCAAAGGAAGTGGTCTTTTCAGTTGTTTCGGGCTCCTGTCAGATATTAATATAATAAGAAAAGGAGAACGAATATGTACAAAAGTTATTCCATGGAACTTGCAGGAAGAACACTGACTGTAGATATCGGACGTGTAGCAAAACAGGCCAATGGTGCTGCTCTTATGCACTATGGTGATACTACAGTCCTTGCTACTGCTACCGCATCCAAAGAGCCAAGAGAAGGAATCGATTTCTTCCCGTTAAGTGTTGAGTATGAGGAGAAGATGTATGCAGTAGGAAAGATCCCGGGAGGCTTCAACAAGAGAGAGGGTAAGGCAAGCGAGCATGCAATCCTTACATCCCGTGTTATCGACCGTCCGATGCGTCCGCTGTTTCCAAAGGATTACAGAAATGACGTAACTCTGGTAGATATGGTTATGTCTGTTGATCCGGAATGCAATCCGGAGATCCCGGCTATGCTTGGTTCTTCCATTGCAACCTGTATTTCTGATATCCCATTTGACGGTCCATGCGCAACCACACAGGTTGGTATGATCGACGGCGAGTTTATCATCAATCCGACACTTGCACAGAAGGCAGTTTCTGATCTTCAGCTTACGGTTGCTTCTACAAGAGAGAAGGTTATCATGATCGAGGCCGGAGCTAATGAGATCCCGGAAGATAAGATGATCGAGGCTATCTACAAGGCTCATGAAGTGAACCAGGAGATCATCAAATTCATCGATCAGATCGTAGCAGAGTGCGGAAAAGAGAAACATTCCTACGAGTCCTGTGCAGTACCTCAGGAGCTTTTTGATGAGATCAAGAAGATCGTTCCTCCGGAAGAGATGGAGGTTGCCGTATTCTCTGATGACAAGCAGACACGTGAGAATAACATCAGCGAGATCACTGATAAGCTGAAAGAAGCTTTTGCAGACAATGAGGAATGGCTTGCCGTTCTCGGTGAGGCTGTATATCAGTACCAGAAGAAGACTGTCCGCAAGATGATCCTCAAAGATCATAAACGTCCGGATGGACGTGAGATCAGACAGATCCGTCCGCTGGCTGCAGAGACAGATATCATCCCGAGAGTTCATGGTTCTGCCATGTTCACAAGAGGACAGACTCAGATCTGTACCGTTACTACACTTGCTCCTCTTACAGAGGCACAGCGTCTTGACGGACTGGATGAGTTTGAAACATCCAAGAGATATATGCACCACTACAACTTCCCGTCCTACTCTGTAGGTGAGACCAAGCCTTCCAGAGGACCGGGACGTCGTGAGATCGGTCACGGAGCACTTGCTGAGAGAGCACTGGTACCGGTACTTCCTACAGAGGAAGAATTCCCATATGCGATCCGTACCGTATCTGAGACATTTGAGTCCAACGGTTCCACATCCCAGGCAAGTATCTGTGCATCTACCATGTCACTGATGGCTGCCGGTGTACCGATCAGAAAACCGGTTGCAGGTATTTCCTGCGGACTTGTTACAGGTGAAACAGACGATGATTACATCGTTCTTACAGATATCCAGGGCCTTGAGGACTTCTTCGGAGATATGGACTTCAAGGTAGCCGGAACACATGACGGAATCACAGCAATTCAGATGGATATCAAGATCCATGGTCTTACAAGACCGATCGTTGAGGAAGCAATCCGCAGAACAAAAGAGGCAAGAGAATATATCCTGACAGAAGTTATGGAGAAATGTATCGACAAGCCTCGTACAACTGTTGGGGAGTTTGCTCCGAAGATCATCCAGATCCAGATTGACCCGCAGAAGATCGGTGATGTAGTCGGACAGAGAGGAAAGACTATCAACACGATCATCGAGCGTACAGGTGTGAAGATCGACATCACAGACGACGGCGCAGTTTCTATTTGCGGAACAGACCAGAAGGGTATGGATGAAGCAAAACGTATGATCGAGATCATCACTACCGAGTTTGAGGCAGGACAGATCTTTACAGGACGCGTAGTCAGCATCAAAGAGTTTGGCGCATTCCTTGAGTTTGCACCGGGCAAGGAGGGAATGGTACACATTTCCAAGATCTCCAAACAGAGGATCAACCGTGTTGAGGATGTTCTCACACTTGGCGACAAAGTTAAGGTTATCTGCCTTGGCAAGGACAAGATGGGAAGAATCAGCTTCAGCATGAAGGATGTACCGGAAGAAGCATAAATGATGAGATACCACAATATTACCAAGGACGATATGTTAAACGGAGACGGACTTCGTGTAGTGCTCTGGGTAGCCGGCTGTTCACACGGCTGCCGGGAGTGCCAGAATCCCATTACCTGGGATCCGAATGGAGGTCTGCCCTTTACGGACAGCGAGCGAGCTGAGATATTTGCAGAGCTGGACAAGGATTATATCAGCGGGATCACCTTTTCAGGAGGCGATCCTCTGCATCCTTCCAATATCGCTGAGGTAACAGCTCTTGCAAGAGAGATCAGAGAGAAGTATCCGGATAAGACGATCTGGCTGTATACGGGTTCTCTCTGGGAAGAAATCCAGCAGTACGAGATCATCCATTATCTGGATGTATGCGTGGACGGGGAATTTCAGGTGGACAAGAAAGAGGTTCGTCTGAAATGGAAAGGCTCCTCAAATCAGAGGGTGATCGATGTACAGGCGTCACTTCGTGAGAACCGTGTGGTTCTGTACACGGAGTGATCAGAGGTTTTTTTGAAATTACCTATTGGGAGTGGAACGAAAAATGAAAAGAATTGCGAAATTTCACAAGGTAAGTTTTGAACAGTTTGCAAAGGACTGGAAGGATACCTTTGAACAGTATTCAGAAGAGGAGATCCGGAATATCTACGACAGTCTGAAGCTTCCGAAGAGAGCTACGACCGGAAGTGCAGGATATGATTTTTATGCACCTGTGGATGTGACCATGAAGCCAGGTGAGATCGTAAAGATACCGACCGGTATCCGTGTAGAGATGGAAGAGGGCTGGGTTCTGAAATGTTATCCGAGAAGCGGACTGGGATTTAAATTCCGGCTGCAGTTGAATAACACAGTGGGAATCATTGACAGCGATTATTTCTTTTCCGACAACGAAGGTCATATCTTTGCCAAGCTGACTAACGATACAAGAGAAGATAAAACGATCCAGATCCCGGCAGGAACCGGTTTTATGCAGGGGATCTTTGTGGAATACGGAATCACTGTGGATGACGATGCAGATGCAGTAAGAAACGGTGGCTTCGGAAGTACCACAAAATAAAACAAAAGCCCGGAAGGCGGATGTGTGAAGACCACATACATCCGATTTTCCGGGCTTGTTTTGTGTAGTTACTGCTTTCCGATAAATGCACTGTTTAGCTGAGAGGTGCGTCTGCCTCCTCGTCTGCACGTGCTTTTTCCACGACTGCGTTAAAGGCATTTGCGGCAGCGTCGTACTCTTCATCATCTTCAATGTTTGCCAGCATCGGATCGCCGTCTGCTGTACGGGAGAAACTGTAGAGATAAACCTCACCGGTCTCATTCTGGCCGTTCTCATCCAGTGGGAGAAGTGCGATATATTCTTTGTTCTCTACAGGGAAAATAGTAAGGATGGCACATTCTACCTCAGTATCGTCATCCATAGTCAGGGTAATGGTATGATGTGCCTCATCTACCTTGCTTTCGCAGTTAGCTGTACAGGAAGCGCAGTCGCTTGGTGCACATCCGCTTTTGTTAAATTCATCACTCATAAAAAAATCCTCCGTTCTGCTGCTGCCTGTAAATAAGAGGGCAGCTCTGCATGATATAGAGAACATTTTAACAGATATGACGTAGAACAGCAACAAAATATTTGAGAGCCTGAGAAAACTTTCAAAATATTTTTTGCTTAATCCGACAATGTGAGATATAATAAAAATATGACGAAAAAATGAGGAGAAAATATAAAAATATGAAATTTATTTCCTGGAATGTAAATGGGATCCGGGCCTGTATCACCAAGGGCTTTGAGGAACGCTTTCATGAGCTGGATGCGGATATTTTCTGTCTGCAGGAGACGAAATGCCAGCAGGGACAGGTGAAACTGGAACTTCCCGGATATCATCAGTACTGGAACTACGCAAACCGCAGAGGCTATTCAGGTACAGCCATTTTTACGAAGAGGGAGCCATTGTCTGCGGCTTACGGGATCGGGATAGAGGAGCATGATAAAGAAGGACGTGTCATCACGCTGGAATTCGATGAGTATTATTTTGTGACTGTATATACTCCCAACTCCCAGAGCGAGCTCCGCCGTCTGGAATACCGTATGAAATGGGAAGAGGATTTTTTGGCTTATCTTCTGAAACTGCAGGAGAAGAAACCGGTGATCTGCTGTGGCGACCTTAATGTGGCACATCAGGAGATCGATCTCAAGAATCCGAAGACCAACCGCAAAAATGCAGGCTTTACGGATGAAGAGAGAGCCTGCTTTACCAGAGCCCTTGAGAGTGGCTTTATTGATACATTCCGCTATTTTTATCCGGATAAAGAGGGCGTTTACTCCTGGTGGTCCTACCGTTTCCGTGCACGAGAGAAGAACGCTGGCTGGCGTATCGACTATTTCCTTGTTTCCCCTTCTCTGAAAGAAAAGCTTCAGGATGCGAAGATCCACGGAGAGATCATGGGATCCGATCATTGCCCGGTTGAGCTGGATATTGATCTGTGACGGATCCGGTGAAACGGATTTCCATGGATTTGAATAATAAAAAGAGAAAAGGAGGAGTTGCCTTGGCAAGCCGCAGATTAGGTCGAGTGGAAAAAGGTCAGCCGCTGATACTTGGAGCCAACAAAATGGAGGGCGGTTATAATTTTGCAGTGGAGGCATCGGAGGATTCCGAAGTGTCCCTGCTTTTATATAAAAAAAGAGGAGCTGCCGCACCGGTGGAGATCGCTTTTCCAAAGGATTTCCATACAGGACGTGTGTGGGCACTGAAGCTGTGCGGTGCTTCTCTGAAGGAGTTTGAATATAATTATAAAATAGACGGTGAGATCGTGCAGGATCCGTATGCATACGGACTTCACGGGAGAGAGCATTTCGGAGTACCTTACGATCCGGAAAAGGAGGTCCGCTGTCGCTTCCTTAATGAGAATGTTTCCGGCTGGGAAAATGAAACTGCACCGGCAGTAGAATATGAAAATATGATCCTGTACAAGCTTCATGTCCGTGGTTATACGAAGCTTGCCAGAAAGATGGTTTCCCATAAGGGGACTTTTCTTGGCCTGACAGAGATGATCCCTTACTGGAAAGAACTTGGGATCAATGCCATTGAACTGATGCCTGCCTATGAATTCTGTGAGGTTCCGATCAGTAAACCGAAGGAGGGCAGTGAACACATCAAGACCCGTCGAAAGGAAAATGTAGTGAATTACTGGGGCTATGCATCCGGCTTCTATTTCAGCCCGAAGAGTGCTTACTGCAGCACCAGAGAACCGGAGCAGGAATTTCGGTATATGATCCGGGAGCTGCACAAGAACGGCATTGCCTGTATCATGGAATTCTATTTTCCAGAGGAAACAGACAGCCTGATGGCTCTTCGAGCTTTGCAGTTCTGGAGAGATTTTTACCATGTAGATGGATTTCATGTGCTGGGAGAGGGCTTTAACCGGGAGATGCTTCTTCGGGATGGAATCCTTTCCGGAGCAAAATTGATCTTCCAGGGCTTTGATTTTGATCATTTTTACAGAGGAAAGCTTCCGGCCAGACGTTGCGGAGCGGAGAGCAATATGAATTTTCTCCAAGATATGCGCCGTTTCCTGAAAAGCGATGAAGGTATGGTGGAGGCTGCAGCATGGCATATCCGTCATAACAGCGAGAATCATGGAGTGATCAATTACATGGTCTGCCAGGACGGATTTACCATGAATGACCTGGTGAGCTACAATTATAAACATAACGAGGCCAATGGCGAAGGCAATCAGGACGGAAGCAGCTATAATTATTCCTGGAACTGCGGTGTGGAAGGCCCTACCCGTAAGGTTTCCGTCCGCCAGATGAGGGAACGCCAGATCAAAAATGCCTTTCTGATGATGCTGCTGAGTCAGGGTGTTCCCATGATCTATCACGGCGATGAATTCGGCAATTCCCAGAGCGGAAACAATAATGCCTACTGTCAGGATAATGCTACCGGCTGGACAGACTGGAAGGGCCTTTCCAGAAACCAGGGACTGAGGGAATTTGTAAAGGATGCCATTGTTTTTCGTAAGGCCCATCCCGTTCTTCATATGCCGGTGGAACTGAAAGGGGTAGATTATCTGACCAAGGGGTTCCCGGATGTGTCTCTTCACGGGGAACGTGCCTGGTATCTGAGCTATGAGAATACCAGCAGGCTTCTTGGTATGATGTACTACGGAGCCTATGCAAGGGAAAAAGAGGATCTGGAGGCTGCAGAGGATGATTTTATTTACATCGGCTATAATTTCCACTGGGAAAACCGGAGCCTTGCTCTGCCCAATCTCCCGGAAGGCATGTGCTGGAAAAAAATCGCAGATACCTCTCTTCACGGAACAGGATTCTGTCTGGAGGAGGAAGAAGAATATAAAAAATCAATCGAAATAGGCCCCCGCGCCATTGTGGTATTGCTGGGCAGACAGGAGGCGGAGAAAGATGCGATCATGGCACCCGTGGCTGCACTTCAGGACCATCACGAGGCATAAGCTTCTGGTGATGAAATATTGTTTTCGTATCGGGTTATATAAGCAGGGGTTGCTTCATGACCTGTCCAAATATTCCCCGACGGAATTTCTGGTAGGCTGTAAATATTATCAGGGGACAAGAAGCCCCAACAACGCAGAACGTGAGGCAACCGGCGTATCCATGTCCTGGCTGCACCATAAGGGAAGAAACCGGCACCATTTTGAACATTGGGTAGACTATTCTCTTGACGGTGAGCATGTGATCATGGGAGCCAGAATGCCCAGAAAATATGTGGCGGAAATGGTCATGGATCGGATCAGTGCATCCAGAAACTATCTGGGAGAGGAATATACCTATCATGAACCATTGCAGTATTTTCTGAAAAGCAAGGAGAAGCTGTGGTTTATCCACCCACAGACAAAGAAAGAGCTGGAGGGACTTCTCCGGATCCTGGATAAATACGGAGAGGATAAGACCCTGTGGTATATCCGCAATGTATATCTATGTGATAACCGCGGAAAAAAAGTGAAAAGCCCAGGGAAAAAGCTTCGAAATCACAGATAGGGGTGTATTTTTGGCAGGTTGTCTGATATAATATTCAGATATCAGGAGGAAGAATGAATGGATACACCAACAATTGCGAAATACTATAGAGAGAAAGATCCCATGGAGCGTCTGAAGCTTCTGGAGCAGTCCATTGCAGCAGGAGAAGAACCGGAAGAAAACAGGATCCGCAAGGAACTCTGGGAGATCCGTTACAGCGATAAAGCTGAGACTGGTGATACCAGGGCAGACGGTTATCTCGGTCTCTGGATGACCATGGAGTTTAACCGGAATTCCGCTTCCAGATTCTTTGGTACAAGAAGTGCGAAGAAAGAGATAGGCAAGTATCTTAAGAAGCTGAAATTTCAGGAGCTCCAGGAAAGGGGCGGCCTTTATGAGGAGCTTCTTTACCGGGAATGCTGTCATCTGGTTCTGGTCTACATGGATCTCTGTCAGACAGATAAATCCTATAACACAACGATTTTCGGCCTGATCCACATCAAGGAGGACAGTGCGAAGGCCAAGGTCCAGAGAGACATCAGGGAAACAGCTGTGGAGCTTCCGGCTAATCTTGGAATGGAAGCTGAGCTTGGAATCATCACAAGAGCTGCCAGAGAAATCTACAGGCAGTATTATCCCAACGAAGGAAACATTTAGGAGGCCGGAGCGCTTCCGTTTCAGGCTGTCTGACTACTCAGGCAGCCTTTTGTTGCCATGCATCCGATAAAATATTCTGAGATTTTTTGAACGAAGATCCATGTCGGGTGTGAAGAGAAACATTCAGGAGGTTACTATTTTATGAATCCCAATCATCTGAAAGCATATGAAGTCCTGAAGGAAGAGGAGCTTCAGGATATTCATTCAAAAGGATGGCTTCTGAGACACAAAAAAACAGGAGCCAGAGTGATGCTCATCGAGAATAGTGATGAGAATAAGGTTTTTAACATTGCATTCCGTACACCGCCGAAAAACAGCACAGGTGTTGCTCATATATTGGAACACAGCGTACTGTGCGGCTCCAGGGAATTTCCGCTGAAGGATCCTTTTGTGGAACTGGTAAAAGGTTCTCTTAATACCTTCCTTAATGCCATGACCTATCCGGATAAGACCTGCTACCCGGTAGCAAGCTGTAATGACCGGGATTTCCAGAATCTGATGCATGTATATCTGGATGCGGTATTCTATCCGAATATTTACAAAAAAGAGGAGATTTTCCGCCAGGAAGGCTGGAACTATCATCTGGAGCAGAAAGAGGGACCGCTGAAGTACAACGGTGTTGTTTACAATGAAATGAAAGGTGCTTTTTCCTCACCGGACGATGTTCTGGAGAGAGAGATCATGAATTCTCTGTTCCCGGATACCACCTATGGCTGTGAGTCCGGCGGAGATCCGGTAAATATCCCGGATCTCAGTTACGAGGAATTTCTGGATTTTCACAGACAATATTATCATCCGTCCAACAGTTTTATCTATCTCTATGGAAACATGGATATGGAGGAGAAACTGGAGTTTATTGACAGCCATTATTTGTCTGCTTTTGATTCCCTTACTATTGATTCCGAGATCCGGGATCAGGAAGCTTTTGCCCAGGTAAAAGATATCCGGAAAAATTATCCGGTATCAGAGGACGAAGGAGAAGAGGATAACACCTATCTTTCCTACAATATGGTTGTGGGCGAGGCAGCAGATATCAACTTAAGTCTTGCTTTCGAGGTTCTGGATTACGCACTTTTAAGCGCACCTGGTGCACCGCTGAAGCAGGCACTTCTGGATGCAAAGATCGGCAAAGATATCTACGGCTCCTTTGAGGACGGTATCAAGCAGACCTATTTCTCCATTGTGGCAAAGGGAGCAAACTTAAGTCGGAAAGAGGAATTTATAAAGGTGATCCGCGACACTCTCACAAAGATCGCAGAGGAGGGAATTGATAAAAAGGCAGTAACAGCCGGGATCAATTACTATGAATTCCGTTTCCGCGAAGCAGATTTTTCTTCCTATCCGAAGGGGCTGATGTATGGCCTGGATATTTTAAGCAGCTGGCTTTATGATGATACGAAGCCGTTCTGTGAGGTGCAGCTTCTGGAGGGCTTTGAGTTCCTCAAAAAAGCTCTGGAAGAGGGATATTTCGAGGAGCTGATCCGGAAATATCTTCTGGATAACACCCATGGCGCGATCCTTTCCCTGGTACCGGAGAAGGGCCTTGCAGCAAAGAGGGATAAGGAACTGGAAGAAAAGCTGGAGAATTACAGAAAGAGCCTTTCTGATGAAGAGCTTACCCGGATGGTAGAGAATACCAAAGCGCTGGAGGCTTATCAGGAAGCGGAGGAAGCTCCGGAAGCGCTGACCTGCATCCCCATGCTCTCCAGAGAAGACATCAAAAAAGAGATCACAGGGCTGACAAACGAGGAGCACCATGTGGAGGACAGCTTGTTTCTGTATCATGATGTGTGCACCAATGGTATCGGTTATGCGGATCTTCTTTTTGAGATCCATGACTTTGATGTTGATACAGTCCATTATCTGGGACTTCTGAAATCTGTGCTTGGTGCAGTGGATACGGAGAATTACACTTATGGCGAGCTGTTTAATGAAGTGAATGCGAGAACCGGCGGTATTGCCTATGGGATAGAGGTTTTTGATGATGCCCAGGATACCGATGCATTCCGTGCCATGTTTGCCGTAAGAGGAAAAGCGTTATATCCGGAGATGGATTTCATGTTTTCCATGATCCGGGAGGTTCTTACAACTTCGAAGCTGGATGACACCAAACGTCTCTACGAGATCATTGCCAGAGTGAGATCCAGAGCCCAGGCCAGCCTTGCAAGTGCAGGCCATTCCACCGCCGTTCTCCGTGGTGCTTCCTACGCATCTCCGATGGCGGCATTCCAGGATGAGATGGCAGGAATCGGATATTATCAGTTTATCGAAAAACTGGAGAAGGATTTTGACAGCTGCAAGGATGAGATCGTGAAAAATCTCTGTAAGGTGATGGAAGAGGTCCTTCGTCCGGAGAATTTCTGTGTAAGCTATACCGGAGAGAGAGAATCTCTGGATGTAGTAAAAGCACAGGCTGCCGGGATCAAAAAAGTCTTGTTTAACGGACAGAAGCCGGAGTCTGTGAAGCAGGCCCCCTGCATAAAGAAAAACGAAGCCTTCAAGACCTCCGGCCAGGTCCAGTATGTGGCACAGAACGGAAACTTCCGCAAAAAAGGCCTGGAGTATACCGGTGCACTGGAGATCCTGAAAGTGATCTTAAGCTACGATTATCTCTGGATCAACCTTCGTGTAAAGGGTGGAGCGTATGGCTGCATGAGCGGCTTTAAGAGAAACGGAGAGAGCTTCCTGGTATCCTACCGTGATCCCCATCTAAAGAGAACCCTGGAAGTATACCAGGGAGTGCCGGATTATATCCGTGCCTTTGAGGCAGACGAGCGTGAGATGACAAAATATATCATCGGAACGATCAGCAACAAGGATGTGCCGAGAACTCCGCAGATGCAGGGAAGTATCTCAAAAACCGCATATTTCTCCAATGTTACAGAAGATATGCTCCAGAAGGAAAGAAATCAGATCCTCGGAGCGCAGAAGGAGGATATCCAGAAACTGGCAGCTCTTGTAGAAGCAGTACTTTCCGATGATCAGATCTGCGTAGTAGGAAGTGAGACTGCAATAGAGAAGGCGGAAGATGTATTCATGGAAGTGAAGCCACTGATCGGCTGAGGAGAAACAAAGCCTGCTGTCCGTTAAATAGGATAGCAGGCTGTGAAAGGATTATGAGAGGATAAAGAATGGATAATAATTTTAGATCAGGCTTTGTTGCGATCATCGGAAGACCGAATGTTGGAAAATCCACGCTGATGAACCATCTTATCGGACAGAAGATTGCTATCACATCAAACAAGCCACAGACAACCAGAAACAAGATACAGACCGTGTATACCTGTGATGAGGGACAGATCGTATTTTTGGACACACCGGGTATCCACAAGGCAAAAAACAAGCTTGGAGAATACATGGTACAGGTTGCGGAGAGAACCCTGAAGGAAGTAGATGCCATTATGTGGCTGGTGGAGCCGTCCACATTCGTAGGTGCGGGAGAGCGCCACATTGCCGAGCAGCTGCAGAAGGTTGGAGTTCCTGTGATTCTCATCATCAACAAGATCGATACGGTAAAAAAAGAAGAGCTTCTTCCTGCAATCGATACCTACCGTAAGATCTGTGATTTTGCAGAGATCATTCCCTGCTCTGCCCTCCGCGGAAAAAACACACAGGATATCATTCCAAGTATTTTCAAATATCTTCCGTACGGACCGATGTTCTATGATGAGGATACAGTTACCGACCAGCCTCAGCGCCAGATCGCCGCAGAGATCATCCGTGAGAAGGCTCTGCATGCACTGGATGAGGAGATCCCTCACGGAATCGCCGTTGCCATCGACCGGATGAAGAAACGTCCGGGAAGAAGCAACATCATAGATATTGATGCGACCATCATCTGCGAGCGTAATTCCCACAAAGGCATCATCATCGGAAAACAGGGTGCCATGCTGAAAAAGATCGGAAGCAATGCCCGCTATGAGCTGGAGCGTATGCTGGAAGCAAAGGTAAACTTAAAGCTCTGGGTCAAGGTGACCAAGAACTGGAGAGACAGTGATTTCCTGATCAAGAACTTTGGATATGATAAGAAAGAAATCTGAAAATGAGTGATCTGATTACCGTACAGGGAGTGGTACTTTCTGCCATGCCGGTAGGGGATTATGACAAGCGGATCGTCCTTCTCACACGAGAGAGGGGGAAGATCTCCGCTTTTGCCAAGGGAGCGAGACGGCAGAACAGTCCGTTCATGGCAGCAGCTAACCCGTTTGTATTCGGAAGCTTTACTCTTTATGAGGGAAGGACAAGCTATAATCTGAACCAGGTCAGCGTGCAGCATCATTTTGTGGAGCTGGCCACCCGGCAGCCGGGGGTTTACTATGGATATTATTTTCTGGAGCTGGCAGATTATTTTGGCAAAGAGGGAACGGATGAGAAGGAGATGATGAATCTTCTCTATGTGACCATCAAAGCCATTTTGAATCCTCATATAGAAGACCGGCTGGTGCGCTGTATCTATGAACTGCGGACTATGGTGATCCAGGGCGTGATGCCGCAACTGTTCCAGTGTGCGGGCTGCGGGAGAGAGCTTACGGAGGAAGAAACCGGAGAACTTTTTTTCTCCCAGGACGAGCATGGGATCCTGTGTGCGGACTGCAGCAGGATGGTCATGGACAGGAAACGGATCTCAGCGGCTGCCCTGTATGCCATGCGCTACATAGCCGTGTCCCCCCTGGCAAAGCTGTATACGTTTACAGTGCGGGATGATGTGCTGCGGGAACTGGAACGCCACATTTACCGGTATACGGAGCTGAATACAGACAAGCGGTTTAAAAGTCTGGAGATCCTGGAATTGATGAGATAGATCACTGCCGGCTGCGGAATAACCGTAACGATTTATTTTTTAAAAGCAGGACAGGATGCAATGCAAATGGAAATATCCTTGAAAAATCATGAGGATACTAGTATAATAAGACCAAAAATGTAAAAAAGCAGCTTTTTCCGGAGCTTTCCGGACGCATTTGGCGGAACAGCTGCAAGTCAAGAGGAGAGAAATCATGGAAAAGACAATGGAAAAGATCGTAGCTCTTGCAAAAGCCAGAGGATTTGTTTACCCGGGTTCCGAGATCTACGGCGGCCTGGCAAACACATGGGATTATGGAAATCTCGGTGTAGAGCTTAAAAATAACGTAAAACGTGCATGGTGGCAGAAATTCATTCAGGAGTCTCCGTACAATGTAGGTGTTGACTGTGCGATCCTTATGAACCCGCAGACATGGATCGCTTCCGGACATCTTGGCGGATTTTCTGATCCTCTTATGGACTGTAAAGAGTGCCACGAGCGTTTCCGTGCAGATAAGCTCATTGAGGACTTTTGTGCAGAGCATGACATTGCCATTGAGGGAAGCGTAGATGCATGGTCCCAGGAGAAGATGATGGACTTCATCAAAGAACACGAGGTAGGATGTCCGAGCTGTGGTAAACACAACTTCACAGATATCCGTCAGTTCAACCTGATGTTCAAGACATTCCAGGGTGTTACCGAAGATGCCAAGAATACTGTATATTTAAGACCGGAGACTGCCCAGGGTATTTTCGTAAACTTCAAGAACGTACAGAGAACATCTCGTAAAAAGATTCCGTTTGGTATCGGCCAGATCGGTAAATCCTTCCGTAACGAGATCACACCGGGTAACTTCACATTCCGTACCCGTGAGTTCGAGCAGATGGAGCTTGAGTTCTTCTGCGAGCCGGATACAGATCTTGAGTGGTTTGCATACTGGAAGAAGTTCTGCCTTGACTGGCTGAGTGCTCTCGGACTTAAGGATGATGAGGTTCGTTACCGTGACCATGATAAGGAAGAGCTGAGCTTCTACAGCAAGGCTACCACAGATGTGGAATTCCTTTTCCCATTCGGATGGGGTGAGCTCTGGGGAATCGCTGACAGAACAGATTATGACCTGACACAGCATCAGAATGTATCCGGCCAGGATCTCACATACTTTGATGATGAGAAGAAACAGAAATATATCCCATACGTTATCGAGCCATCACTTGGAGCAGACCGTATGGTACTTGCTTTCCTCTGCAGCGCTTACGATGAGGAAGTTCTGGATGAAGAGAAGAACGATGTCCGTACAGTCCTTCATTTCCATCCGGTACTTGCACCGGTTAAGATCGGTGTGCTTCCGCTTTCCAAGAAGCTTAACGAGGGTGCTGAGAAGATCTACCAGCAGCTTTCCAAGAAGTACAACTGTGAGTACGATGACCGTGGAAATATCGGTAAACGTTACCGCAGACAGGATGAGATCGGTACTCCGTTCTGTATCACTTATGACTTCGAGTCTGAGAATGACGGTGCAGTTACAGTCCGTGACCGTGACACTATGGAGCAGGTACGTGTGAAGATCGATGAGCTTGATGCATACTTTGCTGATAAATTTACATTTTAAGTAAATACATTTTTTAATAAAAAACCTCCGGCTATTTTCTGGCCGGAGGCTTTTTTTCAATAAGTCTGTTTTTCATTCGCCAGTTTCTTGGCGACATTCCGTATACATTTTTGAAAGCCCGGGAAAAATGCAGCTGATTGGGATATCCGACTGCATTTCCGATATCTGCGATAGACAGGGCTGTGATCTTAAGAAGTTCTGCAGCTTTGGTCATGCGATAGCTGATCAGGAATTCCTGGGGAGAACGTCCGATGGTGTCGTGGAAGATCTTACCGAAGTAGCTTCGGTTCAGGCCGCAGCAGGCTGCGATATCCTCAATGGAAATATCATTCTGGAAATTCTGTTCAATAAAAGAGAGCGCCTCCTTGATATAAAAATCACGGATACTTCCATCCTGTTTCATGCGGACAGTTTCAGTAGAGCGCATAAAGTAATCCAGAAAAAGCCAGGTATGTCCGATAAGATGAAAGGGTGATTCCTGGGAATTATGGCTGATATAAAGCATTTCCTCCATCATTTTCTGGCGGAGATCTGCAGAGTGGCTGTGATAGACCGGATGGTCCGGACTTAAACCTGCAGTTTCCACGATCTCTTTTGCCCGGAGCCCGTCAAATTCCACCCAGGTGTACTCCCATGGAAAGTCGGTATCTGCAATGTAGGTGTTGATCTGACCGGGAAAAAGCATGAAACCCTGGCCGCTTTTTACCTGATAGGTGATGGTCTCTCCTGCGGAATTGTCTGCCATCAGAGTTCCGGTACCGGAGATCACATAATGAAAAATATAATGGTTTCGTGCGGCCGGGCCGAATGAATGTGCCGGAGCGCAGTGCTCCCAGCCGTATTGGTATAGTCCGATATCAACAAAGTTTTCATTTGGAAAAACGGAGAAGAGAAGGTCATTCATATTTTTATCCTTTAGGCGTATGATTTTGTCTGGTTTCAGTAACATTATATATTAAAACAGCAGGGAACTTCAACATATGTATAAAAATGCAATTACAAAAACAGCCTGTAAAATATACTAAAAAGAGAAGGATAATCGATAAAACTTTGTGAGAAAATTAAGTTTCTCGAGAAACCTGTTGATTTTCGATAAATTCGGAATATACTAATTTTAGATAAAAGTAGTGATATAGGCGTAAAATATATCAAAATGCTAGATGACTTTAATGAAGACAGAGAAAAATTGCATTTTGGTATAAAACAAGAAAAACACTGCTATTTATGCAAGCATAAAGCTATGTTAAAATAGCTTTCAGAAAAAAGAAACCAGAGAATAAGTATTGGAGAACCCGGATAGCCATATCAGTTAAATGGGTGATATCCGACTTATCAAATAAAAGGAAAAGGAAGGAGCATTACAAGATGCGCAACAGAAGTAAATGGATCCTCTGTATGGGACTTGCCTTTACCATGGCAGCTTCCGTTACATTGAGCGGATGCGGCACAGGTAAAAAGGACAGCGGAAAGACAGAGATCGAACTTGTGCAGTATAAACCGGAAGCGGTTAAGGCATTTGAAAAACTGGAAGAAAAATTCAATGCCACTCATGATGATATCCATCTTACCATCGAATCACCAAACGATGCTATGACTGTATTGAAGACAAGATTTATCCGTGAGGATAATCCGGATATCATTGGAATCGGAGGCGATGTTAACTTTTCCAATTTTATTGATTCTGATATGCTGATGGATATTTCCGATTATCAGGGACTGGATTCGATCAAAGATGCATATAAAGAAATTGATAAAGCGCTGGAATTCGTTCCGGAAGACGGAGTCTATGCGGTTCCTTACGTGGCCAATGCCGCCGGAATCCTTTACAATCGTGAGCTTTTCAAGGAGCATGGCTGGCAGATCCCGACTACATGGGATGAATTTATGAGCCTTTGCCAGGAAATTCAGGATGCAGGTATCCAGCCGCTTTATTTCGGATTTAAAGATACCTGGACCTGTCTTGCACCGTGGAATTCTATTGCGGTAGATCTTGCACCAGCCGATGTATGCCGCCAGGTAAACCAGGGAAACACTACTTTTGCAAAAGAGTATAAGGAAGTAGCAGACCGTATGCTGGAGCTTATCCAGTATGGACCGGATGATCCCTTTGCCTATGATTACAATGGAGCCTGCACCGCTTTTGCAAAAGGGGAGGCTGCCATGTATCCCATCGGAAGCTATGCGATCCCGCAAATCCAGAGTGTAAATCCGGATATGGATATTGATTCTTTTGTAACACCGGCAAGCAATGATCCGTCAGAAAACAAACTGAATTCCGGAGTTGACCTTCAGTTCTGTGTGATGGATGACTGTGAGAATAAGGAAGCTGCATATGAAGTGCTGGATTTCCTTCTTGAGGATGAGAATATACAGACATATCTGGATGACCAGAAGGCAGTTCCCTGTAAAGAGGGTGATTTCACACTTCCCTCTACGCTGGATGGTATGAAGGAATACATAGAAGAGGGAAGGATGGCCGACTACCAGGATCATTATTATCCTACAGAGATGGCTGTGGATGCACAGATCCAGACCTTCCTGATGAAAAAGGATAAAGATGCATTCCTGAAAAAATTTGATACAGACTGGACAAGATATAACCGTGACATTATCCGTAAAGTACAGGACTATGAGGAGAAGAACGGGGAAGGAGAGAACTGATCATGGGAAAAAAATCTATGAGTGGAAGAAAGCTGACCTTTCTTCTGATCACCATTCCGATCGTGGCATTATTTTTCTGCTTTAACACACTGCCTCTGATCAAGGGTGTGATCTACAGCTTTACGAACTTTAAAGGCTATGGAAGCTATGACTGGGTAGGACTTCGAAACTATAAGGATCTTTTTACAGACAGCCGTGTTGGCGGTTCCTATCTGTTTACCTTTAAGCTGGCCATCGTGGCAACTATTGTAACGAATGTACTCAGCCTGATCCTGGCACTTGGACTGAACAGCAAGATCCGTTTCAAGAGTGCACTGCGTGGAGCTTATTTTATTCCTAATGTACTTGGCGCACTGGTCGTAGGATATATTTTCAATTATTTCTTTACATATATCCTGCCTGCATTCGGAAAGATGATCGGAAATAAAACATTGTCTTCCAGCATGCTTTCCAGTACGAGCCTGGCATGGGTTGCCATCGTGATCGTTTGTGCATGGCAGTCCATCGCAATGAATACCATTATCTATATTTCGGGCCTCCAGACAGTGCCGGAGGATGTATACGAGGCAGGAGCTATTGACGGTGCTACCGGATTCAGTAAGTTCCGTTATCTGACATTCCCGCTGATCGTTCCGTTTTTCAGTATCAACATGGTTCTCTGTGTGAAAAACTTCCTGATGGTATTTGATCAGATCATGGCTTTGACAAAGGGTGGTCCTGCACAGAGTACAGAATCCATTTCCTATCTGATCTATAACAATGGTATGAGTGGCGGTCAGTTTGGATTCCAGAGCGCTAATGCGGTTATATTCTTTATTGTGATCGTGATCATTTCTGCAGTGCAGTTGACTATCACAGGGAAAAAGGAGGAGCAGCTGTAATGAAAACGAAAGTAAGAGAAAAAGCGAACTGGCCGGTAACGATCCTTCTGATCCTTGGCCTTATCACAGTGGTATTTCCGCTTTATATGACAATTGTGATCGCATTCAAGCAGCCGACAGAGATGACCAACAGTGTAGCCGGGATCCTGTCTCTGCCAGAGAAATTCAGTCTTGCCAATTTCAGGGAAGCTATGGAGGTAACAGACTTCTGGCATTCTCTTGGAAACAGTGTATTGATCACTGTGATCACAGTGGTTCTTGCTATTGTAATTCATTCACTTTTAGGTTATGCTATAGCCAGAAACAAGAGAAGTAAATTTTATAAATTTATCTATCTCTATGTAGTGAGCGGTATGTTTGTTCCGTTTGCTATCCTGATGATGCCGCTTGTAAAGCAGACTGCTGAGATGGGCCTTGATAACAAAGTCGGTGTGATCATTCTTTACACGGTATTTTATATGCCTATGAACGTGCTTCTTTATTCCGGATATCTGACAAACATTCCAATGGCCCTTGAGGAGGCTGCCTGTGTGGATGGAGCCAGTACCTGGAAAACATATTGGAAGATCATCTTTCCGATCATGAAGCCGATGCATGCCACAGTGGCAGTTCTGACAGCACTTGGAACCTGGAATGATGTTATGACTCCATTGGTTATCATGTCCGGATCTACGGGTGGAACCACATTGCCTCTGGCACAGCTGAATTTCCAGACTCAGTTCGGAACAAACTATAACCTTGCGTTTGCCTCTTATCTGCTGGCACTGCTTCCGATCCTTCTGTTTTATCTGATCTGCCAGAAGCACATTTTAAATGGTGTTGTAAACGGTGCCGTAAAATAAAAACACAAGAAAAAGGAGGATTCACATATGGGAATCATCTACTGCGAGAAAGACAGAACGTTTACCCTACAGACAAAAGAAACTACATATCAGATGCAGGTGGATCAGTACGGATTTCTTCTTCATCTCTATTATGGTAAAAAGGCAGAAGGCTGCATGGATTATCTTCTGACCTACTATGACAGAGGATTTTCCGGAAATCCCTATGATGCGGGAACAGACAGAACCTATTCCATGGACTCTCTTCCACAGGAGCTTTCCTGCTACGGAAACGGAGATTTCCGCAGTGCATCACTGATGCTGGAAAACGGTGACGGAAGCATGAGCTGTGATATGCGTTACAAGAATTATACTATCCGTGACGGTAAATACAGCCTTCCGGGGCTTCCGGCGGTTTATGCAGATAATGATGAGGCACAGACTCTGGAGATCGTACTGGAGGATCCGGCTACTGGCGTGGAGGCCATGCTTCTTTACGGTGTACTTCCGGAACTGGATATCATTACAAGAAGCGTCTATATCCGCAATCAGAGCAGTGAGAAGATCTATGTGAACAAGGTGATGTCCGCAGAACTGGATTTTCTTTACGGAGATTATGACCTGCTTACTTTTTACGGAAGACATGCCATGGAGCGGAATCTGCAGAGAGTACCGGTGGCTCATGGAAGTCAGATGATCGGCAGTGTCCGTGGCACATCCAGCCATCAGTATAATCCGATGATGATCCTGGCAGAGAAGGACACAACAGAGGATCATGGAGGCTGCTATGCTATGTCCTTTGTATACAGCGGAAATTTCCAGGGTGAGGTTCTTAAAGATCAGTACAATCAGACAAGAATGCTCCTTGGTGTACAGGAGGAGTGCTTCCGGTATCCGCTGGAAGCCGGGGAGACCTTCTATGCACCTGAGGTGATCTTAAGCTACACAGATCAGGGAATGAACTGTCTTTCCCAGAATCTGCACAGCTGCATCCGTCATCATATCTGCCGTGGTAAATATAAGACAGAGGTCCGTCCGGTGCTGGTAAACAGCTGGGAGGCAGCATATTTTGATTTTACAGGGGAGACTTTATATAATCTGGCAAAAGAGGCAAGGAGCCTTGGTATCGATATGCTGGTTCTGGATGACGGCTGGTTTGGAAAACGTGACGATGACAACAGTGGTCTTGGGGACTGGTATGTCAATGAGAAGAAGCTTGGAGAGACTCTCGGCGGACTGGTAAAAAGAGTCAATGACCTCGGAGTGAAATTCGGTATCTGGATCGAGCCGGAGATGATCTCTGAGGACAGTGATCTTTACCGTGAGCATCCGGACTGGGCACTTACGATTCCAGGAAGAAAACCAGTGAGATCCAGAAATCAGCTGGTACTTGATTTTTCCAGAAAAGAAGTTGTAGACGGAATCTTTGGACAGATCAGTGCGGTATTGGATAATGCCAATATTGAGTACGTTAAATGGGACATGAATCGAAGCCTGATGGATGTATTTTCCGTAATGACCAAGGATCAGGGACGTGTAATGTATGATTATGTCCTGGGATTGTACGATTTTCTGGATCGTATGGTGAACCGTTATCCGGATCTTCTGATCGAGGGCTGCAGCGGCGGCGGCGGAAGATTTGACGCAGGTATGCTGTATTACACACCGCAGATCTGGTGCAGCGACAACTCCGATGCTATTGACAGGCTTCGGATCCAGTATGGCACTTCCTTCGGATATCCGGTATCGGCCATGGGAGCACATGTATCTGCAGTGCCGAACCATCAGACAGGAAGGATCACCCCGTTACATACCAGAGGTGTGGTTGCTATGTCCGGAACCTTCGGCTACGAGCTGGATCTTCTGAAGCTGACTGAGGAAGAAAAAGATGAGGTCCGCAGCCAGATCGGGGAATTCCGTAAATATGCGCCACTGATCCAGAACGGACGGTACTATCGCCTGACAGATCCGTTTAAGAGTGAGGTCTGTGCATGGGAGATCGTTGGAAATTCTCAGGAAGAAGTTCTGCTCAATGTTGTCATGGAGGAGATCCATGGAAATATGACTGTGAATTATGTGCAGCTTCGCGGCCTTGATGAGAGTGCACTTTATAAGGAACAGACTACCGGCAGGATCTATTCCGGAGCTGCTCTGATGCATGGTGGAATGCCGCTTCCTGCAGAGTTTGGGGAGTACAGAGCTTATCAGTATCATTTTGTGAGAGAATAAGAGCGTATTGAGACAGTAAGATAAATAAAAGGATCCGTCATACAGACAGCTGAAAAAGCCGATGTATGGCGGATCTTTTTTTATCATAGCTCAGTGTACGGTGATCTGATAGCTCTTGATAAATTCCTCATCCGGTTTCAGCACATTGATATTTGCTTTTTCGGAAAGAGGTTTTTCAAAACCACAGTCATCACAGCGTCCCATCCACGGCTCCAGGCATACGAAGGGAGCACCGGGTACGGACCAGATACCGAAATTCGGGAAGCCCTCACTGGTAAGTGTCAGATATGGAGTTCCGTCCGGGAAGAGGATACCGGCCTTTTGGATCTGGCCGTTATCAAAAACAAGAGCGTCTTTATCAAACATGTGAGGAGCAATGGAACAGGTTCCGTTTTCAAGGGAAAGTGTATGTGGCTCGTCAGCAAGGACTGTTCCTACAGACGTATCGATAAGGAGATAGGTAAGAGTGTCCAGGCCTTCAAAAGCAAGACGGTAATCACTCTGGGATTCGCCTTCACGTACCGGAACACGGAATGCCGGATGGCCGCCGATGGTAAAATACATAGTTTCAGAATCATTATTAACTACTTCCCAGCATACTTCCAGGTCGTGCTTCTTCAGAGTGTAGGTGATCTTCAGAGCGAAAGCAAACGGATAAATATTCAGGGTTTCTTCAGAGGACTTAAGGACAAAGGAAAGGGAAGTATCGGTGATATCCGTGCAGATAAAATCGCTGTCTCTTGCAAAGCCGTGCTGGCTGGAAGGATATTCCTTTCCGTTCAGACGCCAGATATCTTTGTAGTTACGTCCCACGTTGGGAAAAAGTACAGGCGCATGGCGTTTCCAGTAAGCCGGATCTGCCTGCCAGAGGATCTCCCTGTCATTAGTCTTGTCATAGATGCCGGTGAGTTCAGCACCGTGATCGGAAACGGAAATCTTAAGAAAGCTGTTTTCAATCGTTCGTGTCATGATAAACCTCCTGTATGACAGCATTCGGGTAATATTACCTCGGAATTGCTGCATGTTTTTTTCTATTTTAGCACATTTTTCAGATGATAACGAGAAAAATACAATCTGTGAAAAATATAACTGGAAAATCTGTCATATTTTACAAGAGAAATTACTGTTTTTTGGAAGAATAACCTTGACTAATGAAGGATAAATCTATAAAATAATTATGTGCGTAGAAAACATACATTTTTTATGTTTTAAAGAACAATAATTAGGAGGAAAATGTAAAATGGCAAAATGGGTTTACATGTTTACAGAAGGTAATGCTACTATGAGAAATCTTCTGGGCGGCAAAGGTGCCAACCTTGCTGAGATGACAAACCTCGGTCTTCCTGTACCGCAGGGCTTCACAATCACAACAGAGGCCTGCACACAGTACTACGAGGATGGCAGATCCATCAACGATGAGATCATGGCTCAGATCATGGAAGCAATTACCAAGATGGAAGGAGTTACCGGTAAGAAATTCGGTGACAAAGAAAATCCTCTGCTTGTATCCGTTCGTTCTGGTGCGAGAGCATCTATGCCAGGTATGATGGACACAATCCTCAACCTTGGTTTAAATGAAGAAGTTGTTAACACTCTTGCTGAGAAATCCGGCAATGAGCGTTGGGCTTGGGACTGCTACAGAAGATTCATCCAGATGTACTCTGACGTAGTTATGGAAGTTGGTAAGAAATACTTCGAGGAGCTCATCGATGAGATGAAAGCTAAGAGAGGTGTTAAGCAGGACGTTGAGCTTACAGCTGCTGACCTGCATGAGCTTGCTGACCAGTTCAAAGCTGAGTATAAATCTAAAATCGGTTCTGATTTCCCAACTGATCCGAAGGAGCAGCTGGTTGGTGCGATCAAAGCTGTATTCCGTTCCTGGGACAACCCACGTGCGAACGTATATCGTCGTGACAATGATATCCCATATTCCTGGGGTACAGCTGTTAACGTACAGATGATGGCATTCGGTAACATGGGTGATGACTGTGGTACAGGTGTTGCCTTCACACGTGACCCTGCTACAGGTGCTAACGGTCTGTTCGGTGAGTTCCTTACCAATGCACAGGGCGAGGATGTAGTTGCTGGTGTTCGTACACCTATGCACATCTCCGAGATGGAGCAGAAGTTCCCGGAAGCATTCGTACAGTTCAAACAGGTTTGCGAGACTCTTGAGAAACATTACAGAGACATGCAGGATATGGAGTTTACTGTAGAGCATGGTAAACTGTATATGCTTCAGACACGTAATGGTAAGAGAACTGCACAGGCTGCTCTTAAGATCGCTTGTGACCTCGTTGATGAGGGAATGAGAACTGAGGAAGAGGCTGTTGCAATGATCGATCCTCGTAACCTTGATACACTTCTTCATCCGCAGTTCGATGCAGCTGCTCTTAAAGCTGCTACACCGATGGGTAAAGGTCTTGGTGCTTCTCCAGGAGCTGCTTGCGGTAAGATCGTATTCTCTGCAGAGGACGCTGTTGAGTGGGCTGCAAGAGGAGAGAAAGTTGTTCTTGTTCGTCTTGAGACATCCCCAGAGGATATCACAGGTATGAAAGCTGCTCAGGGTATCCTGACAGTTCGTGGTGGTATGACATCTCACGCAGCTGTAGTTGCTCGTGGTATGGGATCCTGCTGTGTATCCGGATGCGGCGATATCGCTATGGATGAGGAGAACAAGAAATTCACACTTGCTGGTAAAGAGTTCCATGAAGGAGATGCAATCTCCATTGATGGTACAACAGGTAACATCTATGACGGACTTATCCCGACTGTAGATGCTAAGATCGCTGGTGAGTTCGGACGTATCATGGGATGGGCTGACAAGTACAGAACAATGAAAGTTCGTACAAACGCTGATACTCCTGCTGATGCTAAGAAAGCTCGTGAGCTTGGTGCAGAGGGAATTGGTCTTTGCCGTACAGAGCATATGTTCTTTGAGGGTAACAGAATCGATGCATTCCGTGAGATGATCTGCTCTGAGACAGTAGAGGAGAGAGAAGCAGCACTTGCTAAGATCCTTCCGGAGCAGCAGGGAGACTTCGAGAAACTCTATGAGGCACTTGAAGGAAATCCTGTAACAATTCGTTTCCTTGATCCGCCACTTCATGAGTTCGTTCCTACAGAGGAAGAGGACATCAAGAAACTGGCTGATGCTCAGGGCAAGACTGTAGAGCAGATCAAGACAATCATCGCTTCCCTTCACGAGTTCAACCCGATGATGGGACATCGTGGATGCCGTCTTGCTGTTACTTATCCGGAGATCGCTAAGATGCAGACAAGCGCTGTTATCCGTGCAGCTATCAATGTTAAGAAGAATCATCCGGATTGGAACATCAAACCGGAGATCATGATTCCGCTTGTTGGTGACATCAAAGAGCTTAAATATGTTAAGAAATTCGTTGTAGAGACAGCAGACGCTGAGATCAAAGCAGCTGGTTCTGACCTTGAGTACGAGGTTGGTACTATGATCGAGATCCCGAGAGCAGCTCTTACAGCTGATGATATCGCTAAAGAGGCTGACTTCTTCTGCTTCGGTACAAACGACCTTACACAGATGACATACGGATTCTCCCGTGATGATGCTGGTAAGTTCCTTAACGCATACTATGATGCTAAGATCTTCGAGAACGATCCATTTGCTAAGCTTGACCAGGTTGGCGTTGGTAAACTCATGAAGATGGCAATCCAGCTTGGAAAACCGGTTAACCCGAAACTTCACGTAGGTATCTGCGGTGAGCACGGCGGAGATCCGTCTTCCGTAGAGTTCTGCAACGAGATCGGACTTGACTATGTATCCTGCTCACCGTTCCGTGTACCGATCGCTCGTCTTGCAGCAGCACAGGCAGCAATCGCTAAGAAGAACGCCTAAGCAGAACTTCATATTGCTTCAAGGCTGAAACTTCAGCCTGATCAAGCATAGAAAGCTTCTGGCAGTCTGTAGAAATACAGATTGTCAGGAGCTTTTTTTATACAGGGGAAAGAACCATGAAAAAGAAAATTTTTATTATCACAGGAATGATTCTGTGTATCCTGGCAGGAATAGTTATCGTGCCTTCCGTGATCAGAACCAGACAGGCAGTAAAAGAATTTGAAAAAGATTTTCATGCATCCGCCAATTCCGGGGCAGATTCTGCGGGGATAGATTCTGAAGATGAGCCAGCTGCGGAGAACGAAGAAGTTTCAGAGGAAGAAGAGAAGAAAGCGTTTGAGCTGGATACGTATTTGGATCACAGAGATATGACTCACCGGTTGTATATTTACGACATGGATTATATTGAAAAGGCCATTTCCTTTGAGAAAAAAAGCCTTCAGGATTTTGAGGAGGTGATCAGGCAGAATCCGAAAATCCCGGATAAATTCAAACCACTTATGGAAGAATATTGCAAATGTGTGTTTGAAAAATATCCGGATGTGGAACTTCGTCCTTTTTATCAGAATCTTCAGAGCCTGGAAGTTGTGGAATGTACAGAGGATGAACTGTTAAAAGTCAGCTGGGATGTTTATTCCTGCGGATGTTACGTGAAATCAGAGAATAAGATTTATGTGCTGAAAGATAAAGAATACGAAGAAGGAACCTGGGATTATCAGGTGATCTTCCATGAACTGAGCCATTGTCTGCGGGACAGCCATTATACAGATGAAGACGGAAACAAAGTATACATTCAATTTGCCGGACTGAATTATTATGATGTTCCCAATGCGGAGGCAATCAATTCCCTGTTTGCGGTCAGCCTTTTTGATTATGAGGAAAACGATATTGCCTATCAGATGCAGAGCAATGCCCATAAAATAATGATCGAATGTATGGACAATTATTCTCTGGATGATTATGTGAATCACAGTCTTGGATATTACGCAAAACAGCTGGATGAATATAATCAGGATGACAACTATGCAACGACGATCCTGACGCTGATGGATGAGCAATATCATGATTACTACGATGAAAAGACGGCAGAGAACCCGGAAAAATATTATCCGATCTATGATTATATTTCCAACATGTATCTGGGAAAACATCTGAAAGCAGGGATGAGCCAGGAAGAAGCCAGAGGGATTATGGATGAGATGCTGGAAAAACTCCTCTTTGACGTTCCGGAGGAATATCATATAGACAGAGACCATTTTTATGAGTATCTGGAGAAGTATTATACAGAGAAATTTTCGGCTGCATAACTGAAAGTTTTCTGCTAGGGTGATTCCGGCAGTTTACGAAAAAAAGGATTCATGGTATCATGAAAGAAACAGGGCAGATCATGCCAGAGGATAAGGAGAATTTTATGAACCAGGAATCACAGACACCGCATAAGAGGCGGGTACGATATAAAGGAAAATATCCGAAGAAATTCGAAGAGAAATATAAAGAGCTTCAGCCTGAGAAATATAAAGATACTATTGAACATGTGATTAGCAAGGGGAATACACCGGCGGGAATGCACATTTCCATTATGGTGAAGGAGATCATTGATTTTCTGGAGATCAAACCGGGGCAGATCGGATTTGATGCGACACTAGGTTATGGCGGACATACGAAGGCCATGCTGGAATGTCTGAAAGGCCAGGGCCATATGTATGCCACGGATGTGGACCCGGAAGAATCCGCCAAGACCCGGAAACGTCTGGCAGAGCAGGGGTTCGGGGAAGATATCCTGACAATTAAGCTCCAGAATTTCTGCACCATTGATGAGATCGCGAAAGAAGTCGGGGGCTTTGATTTTATCCTGGCGGATCTTGGGGTATCTTCCATGCAGATCGACAATCCAAAGAGAGGTTTTTCTTTTAAAGTGGACGGACCTCTGGATCTAAGACTGAACCAGGAGTCCGGGATCAGTGCGGCGGAGCGTCTGGATACCATTTCCAGAGAAGAACTTGCCGGAATGCTGGATGAGAATTCCGATGAGCCGTACTGTGAGGAAATCGCCAGAGCCATTACCGATGAGATCCGTAAGGGCAACCGCATAGATACCACCACGAAACTTCGGGAAGTGATCGAGAAGACTCTGGATTTTCTTCCGGAAAAAGAGAAAAAAGACACGGTCAAAAAAACATGCCAGAGGGTTTTCCAGGCGTTGCGTATCGATGTAAACCGGGAATTCGAGGTTCTCTATGATTTTATGGAAAAACTCCCCGGAGCTTTGAAACCAGGCGGACGTGTGGCAATCCTTACCTTCCATTCCGGAGAAGACAAACTGGTAAAGAAAGCACTGAAACAGGGATACAAAGAAGGAATTTATTCTGATTATTCCAAAGATGTGATCCGACCGTCTGCTCAGGAATGCGCTCAGAATGGACGTGCCAGATCAACGAAGATGCGCTGGGCGATAAAAGCATAAATGATGATCTCCATAAGCCATGGCAAAAAATAAGCCATGGCTTATTTTTTGAAAAAATTACAAATTTCTGTTCTGTATTTTGGAATAATTCCATACAAATTAAAAAATCACTGTGCTATCATGTTAAACAATTACAGTGACCTGGAAAAGTTAAAGATCAGATAAATATTTTTCGGGACACCACGAATTGGAAAGGAAAAAACATGGATATCACACTTGAAACAGCAGCAGATAAGCTGGTAAAAGAAATTTTTGGCGTGAAGCCTGAAGAAACTGTGATCATCACAGCAGATGATGATTCGGATGCATCGGTTGTAGAAGCAGTAAAAAACAGTGCAAAAAATGCAGGAGCACATGCAATGGTAATTTCAGTTCCCACACCAGGGGGAGTAGGAAAAGCAGCAGATCCGGATCTTCCGGTCGATGCGTTAAGTGCAGCACTTCTCTGTGCAGATGTATGGATCGAATTTAATCATCAGTGGCTTCTTTATTCCACACCATTTGAGCGTGCAGAAGCAGAGAACAAAAAAATGCGTTACATGTGTCTGGTAGATTTTAACCCTGACCTCATGATCCGTACCATCGGCAATGTGGAGACAGAGCAGCTCAAAAAATTTATGCTTGCGATCACTGAAAAAACAAAAAATGCAAAGAACATGCGTGTCACAACTCCGGCTGGATGTGATATATCATTTGAAATCGATCCTGGCCATTATACAGCATGTGACTGCGGAAACGCAACAGTACCAGGAATCCATATGCTTACAGGACAGATCAATGTTGTGCCGCGATTTGGAAGCATCAATGGCGTGATCGTTTTTGACGGATCTGTAACCCCACCTTTTGGAACCACACCGGATGCGCCGATCCGTCTTACAATTGAAAACAGTAAAATCGTAAAAATTGAAGGAGGCCGTGATGCAGCCATTTTTGAAGAGCATTTGAAAAGCTTTGAAGATGAGGGAATGTTCAAGCTTGCACATATTGCGTATGGGTTTAATCCAGGAGCGGTTCTTACCGGCAATATTGTGGAGGATGAGCGTGTATGGGGATCCACAGAGTGGGGAATTGGTTATGTCAGCCCATTTGACGCTCCGCCGCACGGACAGGATGCAAAATCCCACTGTGATGGCATTTGCCTGAATTCTTCTGTATGGCTTGATGGTGTACAGATCATGGATGAAGGGAGAATAACAGATCCATATCTGAAAGAGCTGGCTGCATTCAGAGAATAAATAATATGAACATATCTTTATTGCAGGTTTTAAATGCACCTTTGTTTGAGAATGTAAAAATTTTGTCAGGACGGGCCGGACTTGGCCGGATCGTAAAGCGGGCATCTGTTTTTGATGCGCCATTTAAAGAGGATGTGCTGGAGAAAGATATTCTGGCACCTGGAGATTTTTTTATCACATCTCTTTTGCAGTTTCAGCCGAAATCAGAAGAACTGATGCAGGTTCTGGCGCTTCTTGTAAAAGGAAACTGCAGTGGGCTCTGTGTGATGATGGAGGAGAGAGCAGAGCTTTTTTCGAAAGAAATGCTTGCTTTCTGTGAAGAGAAGCAGTTTCCTGTGATCTGTATGAGGGAAGATATTTCTTATGCAGAGGTCCTTGGAGTTATTAATCAATGTATCCTGGAAGAACAGACAAATGTGCTTAATCAGCTGAAACTGGATAAGATCCTAGCATCGAGGACTCTGCCCCAGGAGCGAATGAAGATCCTTTTTAGCATTAATCCGGGGATCAGGGAGTACGTACAGGCTGTTTATATCCGGGATGAACGGCGGAAGATCACACAAAGAAAAAAAACAGGAGAAGTCTGTTCATCTTTTGATATATTTATTCCGGCGGATAACTATGATATCTGTATTTTGAGTGCAGATTCCAGGAAGGAACTGGAACAGCATAAAAATGTAGTGTGTGAACAGCTTTTGAGAAGCTATCATAACCGCAGACTTGGAATTGGCAGACCTTATGCCAGATACAGAGTAGAACGAACACTTCTTGAAGCAGGAGACGCCCTGGACATGGCACAGGCATCGGACCGGAGGCAGCAGGTCTATGATCCATTGTCTCCGCAGCAGCTTCTTTTGCCTATCAGGGGAAGTCGGGAAATGCAGGAATTTTATGACGAATTTTGTCGAGAGATTGCGGCGAAAACAACGGAAGAAGGCATGGAGGACATGCTTCTTACAACAAGGGCGTATGTACAGTGCAATGGAGATTTTAAAAAAACTGCCAAAAAACTGAAACAGCACGAGAATACGATCCGTTATCGTATTAACCGTCTGAGAAATTATCTTGATGTGGAAGAACAGCCGTTGCTTTTTCATGAGATCATTTCTCTGGCTGTGCGGATCGAATCTATGCTGGAGATAAAAAAGAATAAAGAGGTATGAGAGTGGAACAGGAAAAGAAAACAGGAAATGTGGAATCTGTCACATTGGAACAGGTTCCGATGGAAGAGAGAAAAAGCTGGGCAGATGTTGCCATGATCCAGGCGGGAATTATGATCTGTGTGCCCAGTCTGATGCTGGGAGGAATCCTGGCAGAGTCTATGCCGATGTCTCAGGCCATCTGGTCAGGGGTAATCGGATATGCAGTGATCGTGGCGTTGATGATATTTTGTGGAATCATGGGAAGTGATCTTGGTGTACCGACATGTGTTGTTGCATCTGGCGTTTTTGGAAAACAGGGATCATCAAAGCTGATCTCTGCATTATTTATGATCTCCATGATCGGTTGGTTTGCAGTGCAGAACGGTGTCTGTGGCTCTGCATTTTCCAATCTGATCGAAGCAAGCACAGGAGTAAAAATCCCGATTCCGGTATCAACGGTTGTGTGGGGAATAATCATGCTGGTTACAGCTGTATATGGAATCAATGCTCTGGATAAACTGAATAAGATTGCCATTCCTGCACTTGTGATCGTAACTGTGATCGGGTGTGTGGTAGCAATCCAGCGTTTCGGAACCGGAAATTTAAGTATGACTATCGAAGATCCGGCCATGAGCTTTGCAGATGGAGTTGTACTTACTATCAGTTTTATGGCCACCGGCGCCTTGAATGCACCTGATTTTACCAGATATCAGAGAACAAGAAAAGATACAGTCCTTTCTTCTGCTATCGGTGTGATGCCGGCAGGAATGGCTATGCTTATTCTCGGAGCGGTAATGACGAGAATTGCCCAGCAGTATGACATTTCACTTGTATTTTCTAATATTGGCCTTCCGTTCCTTGGAATGGTCGTACTGATCCTGGCAACCTGGACAACGAATACTACCAATGCCTACAGTGCAGGCTTAAATGCAGTTATGGTATTCAATCTGAAAGAAAGCGGCCGTTCTATGGCAACGGTTATACTTGGAGCTGTGGGAACAGTTCTGGCAGCTGTTGGTGTAGCCGGAAATTTTGAGGGATTTCTTACACTTCTTGGAAATGCGTTTATGCCGATCATTGCTCTGTTTATTGTGGAATACTGGAGCCTTGGGAAAGGAAAAGCAGAGAACTTTACATTACGTGAAGGATGGTCAGTGGCTGGAATCGTGACCTGGGCTCTTGGTTTTGCAGCTACGTTTTTGACTGTGGGAATTTCTTTTATCAATGGAATGCTGGTTTCCGGAATCCTGTATCTGGTGTGGAGACTGGTAAAAAAAGGTGATAAATAAATGGCTAGAGAATATGTAGAAAAAAATACAGCGGAAATGGTCAGATGTCTAAAAGAACTGGTAGCTATTCCCGGGATTTTTGAGGATGCACCATCTAAAGGAGCACCTTTTGGAAAAAATATCCAAAAATCTCTGGAGTACGTCCTTAGAATGGGACAGCAAATGGGATTTCAGGTAAAAAATTATGATGGTTATGCCGGAGAGATCACTGCCGGAGAGGGAAACAGGATGATCGGAATCCTCTGCCATACAGATGTGGTCAGTGCAGGAGAGGGATGGAACACAGATCCGTTTGATCCTGTGGAAAAAGATGGAAAGCTTTATGGAAGAGGAACTTCAGATGATAAAGGCCCTCTGGTGTCTTCACTTTTTGCTATGAAATATCTTGCAGATAATCAGTTGATTCCAAAAGATACCTGTCTTCGCATGATTGTGGGAACCGATGAGGAAGAGAGCTGGCAATGTATTCGTTATTATCTGGATCATGCAGAAATACTTCCACAGGTATCTATCGTACCAGATGCTAATTTTCCACTTTTATACTGCGAAAAAGGACTTCTTGACTTTGATCTTTCTTCTGTGGAATCTGTGGATGAAAGAGCAGAGATACAAATTGTGGAATTAAAAGGTGGACGTAGCAGAAATATTGTTCCGGACGAGGCGTCCTGTCTTCTGAAATGTGAAGATCCGAAGGCGGCAGTAAAAAGCATTGCGCTTCCGGAACAGGTTACAGCAAAGATCACAGATGGATTTTTGAAATTGTCAGTCAGAGGGATCAGTACACATTGTATGAGTCCGGAAAAAGGGTTTAATGCAGTTTCCTGTCTTCTGGAAACGCTGGGACAATTTGGCGAAAAACTTTCTCATGCTTCTTATATGAAATGTTTTCATCAGGCCATAGGAATGGATTATGACGGAGAGCGTCTGGGCTGTGCCATGGAGGATTCCGCAGGGGCACTGACGTTTAATGTGGGAACTGTGAATATGGATGAAAATGGAAGGATTTTTCTGCAGTGTAATATTCGTTATCCTGCATCTGTGGAGTATAATGATATTCGGGAGCTGCTGGAGAGACAGCTGAAAAAATATGGCTTCTTTTATAATGAAGTAGATTATCTGGCTCCGGTATACCATAAAAAGGACTCAGCACTGATCCGGTGTCTGATGGAGGCCTATCAGGAAGTGACAGGGGATATGGATACAGAGCCAATGGCTATTGGCGGAGCTACCTATGCAAGGGCACTTCCTAATGCTGTGGCATTTGGGCCGCTGTTTCCGTATGAGGAAGAACTGGCTCATGAAGCAAATGAATTTTTAAGCATTGAGAGTCTGCAGAAAATGACCGAAATTTTTGTAAAAGGTCTTTACAAACTGATGACAGAATATAGATAAAAACATTAAAGAAACAAACTATAGAAATATCCTGGAATGCGTTGACATCCAGGATATTTTTTGCTATGTTATATAAGTTTACATATGATAAAGCTACGGCTTAAACTGAATAGGAGAAAGGATATGGATGTGGAGGAAAAGAAGGACATTTTTGATAAACTGATGCATCTTCCGGTGCTGAATATATTGGAACCTTTTTATAAGAAACATAAGGAAGTTCTGATGTATCTGTTCTTTGGAGGGCTCACATTTTTTCTGAACATTGCGTTGTATGCATGGCTGGATAAGGGCCTGGGCATGAATGCGCTGATCGCCAATGTGATCTGCTGGGTGGTCTGCGTACTGTTCCAATATTTTACAAACAGGACATGGGTATTCGACGGGCAGGTGGATTCCGCCGCCGGATTTTTAAAGCAGATGGCTTCGTTTTTCGGAGGCCGGCTCTTTACGCTGATTGTGGAGGAAGCAATCCTTGCGGTATTTATCACCTGGCTTGGATTTAACAGCATGGCAGTGAAACTTGTTGCTCAGGTGGTTGTGATCGTATTGAATTATGTGATCAGTAAATTGATTGTTTTTAAAAAATAAAAGATAGTTATATTTGTAGAAAAGGAGTTGGATGAAATTGACAAAGGACAAGACCAATGATATGACCGTGGGAAATCCGGTGAGCCTGATCATCCGCTTTATGATTCCCATGTGTCTCGGAAATATTTTTCAGCAGTTTTATAACATTGCGGATTCCATTGTTGCGGGTCAGTTCCTGGGAGTAGATGCGCTGGCTGCAATCGGAAGCACCGGTTCACTGATGTTTTTTGTTACCGGATGGCTTAACGGACTGAGCAGTGGCTTTGCCATTCTGGTATCCCAGTGGTTCGGGGCGAAGCAATATGATAAGATGCGTCATTACGTAGCTATGTCCATTTATCTGGCAGCAGCCTTTGCCATTGTGATGACCATTGGCTTTGAGGCTTTGAATGAACCGATTCTGCGGCTGATGAATTCACCGGAGGATCTGATGGGATCTGTGAAGGGATATATGGGAATTATTTATGCAGGCCTGATCGTAACAGCGGCATATAATTCACTGGCAGCGTTTCTCCGTGCACTTGGAGATTCAAAATCTCCGCTGTATTTTCTGATCATTTCGGCAGTGATCAATGTGTTCCTGGATATTCTGTTTATTGTAAAAATCGGGATGGGAGTGGAAGGCTGTGCCTATGCTACAGTTATCGCGCAGGCAATTTCCGCAGTCTGCTGCCTGATCTATATTATCAAAAAGTTCCCGATCCTGCATCTGAAGAAAGAAAACTTTGAAGTTTCTTTTACCAGCTTCCGTTATCTGCTGGCCCTTGGTATTCCCATGGGACTTCAGTTTTCCATCACAGCGATCGGAACCATTATTGTGCAGGGTGCGGTAAATATTTACGGTTCTGTATATATGGCAGGATTTTCCGCTGCGGGAAAAATACAGAATATCATTGCAACTGTATTTGTAGCTTTTGGTGCGACGATGGCAACCTATGTAGGACAGAACCGGGGCGCCGGAAAGATGGACCGTGTAAAAGCAGGAATGAAATATACCCAGATCATGATCTTGATCTGGAGTGTGATCACTATGATCATTATGTTCTTTTTCGGAAAGTACATGACCTGGCTATTTATTGACAAATCCCAGACGGATGTTATTAATGTTTCTGTTACTTATTTTCATACGGTATTCTGGGCATATCCGTTCCTTGGAAGTATCTTCCTCTACCGAAACGGACTTCAGGGACTGGGATATGGCTTGGTTCCCATGCTGGGCGGTGTGTTTGAACTGGCGGCAAGAAGTGCGATCGTTATGTTTGTTGCAGGAAAAACAAGTTTTGCAGGTGTATGTCTGGCAGATCCTGCCGCATGGATCGCAGCGCTGATCCCTCTGATCCCGTATTATATTTATGTGATGAAAAAGTGGAGCAGGGGAAAAAAGGAAACTGCTGCCTGAGTGGGTATAATACAGAAAATGAAAAGAATAAATTTAGGCTTGCAATTATGGAAGATACAGTTATAATGATATTATAACTGCGGAAAAAACCAGGAAACCGGGATTCCGGGTAAGATTACAGATCCAGAAGGGAGAATATAGATCATGGAAATCACAAAGGAAACAACAATGGGCGAGATGCTTGCATACGATGAGAAGATTGCATACATTCTTATGCAGGAAGGAATGCACTGTATCGGCTGTCCGTCTTCTATCGGTGAGTCTCTTGAGGAGGCATGTATGGTACACGGACTTGATGTAAACGCTGTACTGGCAGACATCCATCATTATGAGGAAACCAAGAAACAGAAATAATCAGCAGTACAATTTATATTAGAACGTACAGATTACGGACCGCAAGGGGATAACGACTGTGCATGTCTTTTGGGCATGCCGTCGTTATCCCTTTTTTTGTGAGCAGACGATAAAGAGAGTCTTAAATATCTGCTTGATATGGAGGAAAAAAGCATGTATGTGATGATCGATAATTTCGATTCATTTGTTTATAATCTCAAGGCATATTTTCAGGAACTTGGAAGAGAGATCCTGGTCAGACGCTGCGACGAGATCACCCTGGAGGAGCTGGAGGAGCTGAACCCGGAAGGAATCATCCTTTCTCCGGGACCGAAGCGTCCCTGGGATGCGAAGCTCTGCGTAGATACCGTAAAAAGATTTCAGGGAAGGATTCCTGTTCTTGGTGTCTGTCTGGGCCATCAGGTGATCGGCCACTGCGCGGGAGCAGTAGTGGAAAAGGGCGTGTGTCCCATGCACGGAAAAGTAACAGAGATCCACAACCATGGAACAGGAGTGTTTGCAGGCCTGCCTGAGAAATACAAGGTGACAAGATACCATTCCCTGATCGTGCGGGAAGACAGCATTCCGGAGGAGTATCAGGTGGATGCGCTTTCTGATGATGGTGCTGTTATGGGAATTTCCCATAAAGCATTGCCTATCTATGGTGTGCAATTCCATCCGGAAGCCGTTCTTACGGAATATGGACATGAGCTTCTTGAGAATTTTTGCAGGATCGCGGAGAATTTTCAGAAGGAGGAGTAAAAATATGTACAAAAATCAGCGAAGAATAAAAGAACTGACCCCATATATCCCGGCAGTGGACATTTTTCGGATCTACGAGGGAGAACCCGGAGCAGCGTTTCTGGATTCCTCCCTTGTCAATGAGCTGGGACATTATTCTGTGATCGGAAGATGTCCGTATCTGAAGCTGGTAAAGGACGGAGAGAACTTTACTATCAACGGAAGGCCGGAAACAGAAACAACCTTTGAAGACTATATGCGGGAATATTTAAATACCCATGAAGACAAAAATAACAGCGGACTTCCCATCGTATCCGGTGCAGTAGGATATTTTTCCTATGATTACGGAAGAAAACAGATGGGAGTACCATCCGGAGAAAAGGATCTTGTGACTGTTCCGGAGGCAGTTCTGACGTTTTATGACTGTTTTATCATAGAAGACTGTCAGGAAAAAAGAACCTATCTTGTGTCAAACGGAATCAGTGCAGACGCTGCAGCAGAAATCAGAGCGATGGAAAAAGCAATCCGGGAATTTACAGAGGCGGGGAAACAGGAAGGATCGGAAACAGGGGAAAAAAAGGAATCCGGAAACAAGATGGTCACGGAAAATTCTCACCGTGAGAAATTCAGGATCCAGGTTCATCCCAACTTTGAGAAAGAAGAATACAAACAGGCAGTAGATCGGATGATCCGCTATATTATAGAGGGCGATATCTATATTGCCAATATGACGCAGCAGCTGACCATTGAAAGCGAAAAACCACCTCTGGATGTTTTTTATGATCTTCGGAAAAATAATCCGTCTCCTTTCGGCGGATATCTGGATTTCGGAGATTATCAGATCGTCTGTGCATCTCCGGAACGTTTTCTGAAGATGAAAGACCGTCATGTAAATACCCGTCCTATAAAGGGAACAAGAAAACGTGGCGTAACATCTGAGGAAGATGAAATGCTCCGTCGGGAGCTTCAGGATTCCGGAAAAGATAAGAGTGAACTTCTTATGATCGTAGACCTGGAGCGAAATGATCTGAACCGGGTATGTACACCGGGAAGCGTGAAGGTAACCGAGCTTTTTACAGTGGAAGCATACGCTACGGTTTTTCATCTGGTATCGGATATTGAAGGAAAACTGGAAGAAGGAAAAAATGTTATGGATCTTCTGGAAGCTGCATTCCCCGGCGGTTCTATTACCGGTGCGCCGAAATACCGTGCCATGGAGATCATTGACGAGCTGGAACACGGAAAGAGAAATCTTTATACAGGCTCTATCGGCTACCTGACACTGGACGGAAGCTGCGATTTCAATATTGTGATCCGTACAGCCCTTCATAAAGACGGAAAATATCACCTTGGTGTCGGCGGCGGGATCACAGCAGAGTCAGATCTGGAATTTGAGTATGAGGAGACTCTGCAGAAGGCGAAAGCGATCCTGGATGCACTGCAGTAGAGAAACATACAGAACGGTAAAAGTGAAAGGCTCTGTGGACAGATCAGAGAATCTGACAGGGACACTTCATAAGGAGGTCAAAGGAAATGAACAACATAACCTTAGATGAATGTTTTCAGTTCGGTCTGGGAGCATTTGAGACCATAGGAATAGAAAAGGGAACCCCCATACTTCTGGAAAAGCATCTGAAAAGACTGGAACGAGCGGCAGATTTCCTGAAGCTGGGTGATCCGGCAGTGCGTGGGATCACAGCCGGGAGGATCGAAGAATATCTGGAAGAACAAAAAAAACGCCCGGAGGTGCAGAAAGAATTTGACGGACTGGAACACTGTGCGCTGAAGCTTATGCTTACAAAGGAAAATGTAGTGTATTCTCTTCGTGCCAATCATTATACGCCGGAGAATTATGAAAAAGGCTTTATCATGGATGTCAGCAAGGTAAAACGAAATGAAACATCACCTCTTGTATATCACAAAACCATGAATTACGGAGATTGTATCCTGGAAAAACGTAATGCTACAGCAGCAGGAATGGATGAACGGTTGTTTCTGAATACAAAGAAACAGATATCGGAAGGGACAGTAAGTAATGTATTCTTTGTGCGAAATGGCATGATCTATACACCAAAAGTCAGCTGCGGACTTCTCCCGGGAATCCTCCGTGAATATCTCTGTGACACGGAAGAGGTGGAAGAAACCTATATCTATGTTCAGGATCTTAAATGGTATCAGGAATGCTTTGTCACCAATTCCCTGATGGGAATCATGCCGGTGCGTCAGATCGGAGGAATCCGGTTTGAGGAAGACAAAGTGACAAGGGAGCTGATGAGAAGATATCGGAAGATGGTCAGAGATACTGCGAATAGGAAACAAATCAGATAAATGTTATTGCGAAACTATCACATTTAGGAAAGGTGATGGAATGTGAAGATCCGGCTTTCCGGGAAATGTACCTGAGGATGGAGGTAATATAAACAGGAATTTGGAATGGTACATAGATTTATAACGGAATTTGAATGAAAGTGACCAATACAGTCAGAGATAAGCGTGCATTAACCAGGGAAAGCTAAGGTTGATGCACGTTTTTTGTGCAAACTCAACCAAAAACGTTCATGAATTTTGTGAAGTAATTTGATTGACTTTGAATGAATTTGGAAGTATACTGAGTTCAACAAATGAAAAACAACAAAAAGCGGTCAAAAACCGCAGGATAAAAGATATGGGAGGAGAAAAATGATCTGCACAGTTACTTTTAATCCGTCTCTGGACTATATCGTTTCCGTGGAGGATTTTAAACTCGGACTTACCAACCGAACAAGCTCTGAGCTGATGCTTCCGGGCGGAAAGGGAATCAACGTTTCCACCGTGCTGATGAATCTTGGAATCGAGAATACAGCACTTGGTTTCATGGCAGGATTCGTCGGAGATGAGATTGTAAGAAAGCTTGAGGAGATGGGAGTGAGATCTGATTTTATCAGGATCCCGGAAGGCGTTTCAAGGATCAACCTGAAGCTGAAATCTATTGATGGAACTGAGATCAACGGAATGGGACCGGAGATCAGCGCTGAAAAGGTTCAGGAGCTGATGAAGAAGCTTGACACACTGAAAGAGGGAGATGTGCTTTTTCTGGCAGGAAGTATTCCTTCATCTATGCCGGATGATATGTATGAGAAGATCATGGCGAGACTGGACGGAAAAGGCGTGATGATCGTTGTGGATGCAACGAGAGATCTTCTTGTAAATGTCCTGAAGTATCATCCGTTCCTGGTGAAGCCCAATAACCATGAGCTTGGAGAAATCTTCGGCGTAGAGCTTAAGAACCGTCGGGATGTGATCCCTTACGGAAAGAAGCTCCAGGAAAAAGGAGCCAGAAACGTGCTGATCTCAATGGCCGGTGAGGGAGCTGTCCTGGTAGCGGAGAACGGTCAGGTGTTTGAGAAACCGGCGCCGAAAGGAACACTGGTAAACGGCGTAGGAGCCGGAGATTCCATGGTAGCAGGCTTTATGGCAGGCTGGATGGAAAAACAGGATCACGAATATGCATTCCATATGGGGATTTCCGCAGGAAGCGCAAGTGCATTTTCTGAAAATCTTGCCACAAGGGAAGAGGTTCAGGCAGTATATGAACAGGTAACAGAGGGGTAAAGATGATGCGGTAAATGAGCCGGTTACCCTTCTTTTCCTGATCGCCCACAGGTATTGCCCACACCTACATGGCAGCAGAGGGACTGGAAAAAGCATCGAAGGCGAAAGACTGTTTTATTAAAATAGAGACACGAGGCTCCGGTGGAGCAAAAATGTACTTACGGATCAGGAGATCCGGGAGGCAGACTGCATCATTGTAGCTGCAGATGCCAAGGTTCCCATGGATCGTTTCGATGGAAAGAAAGTCATCGAATGTCAGGTTTCGGATGGAATCAGCAAAGCGGACCAATAGCGCCTGTACTGATCTATCCGGTTGTTGGTGTCCTTCTTATGGGACTCTGTATGACCTTCGTTGTAGAGCCGATCATGGGCGGTATCAATACAGGATTAAATAATGCCTTGACAGGCATGGGAAATTCAAGTAAAGTAATTTTAGGGTTGGTTCTTGGTGGTATGATGGCCATTGATATGGGCGGCCCGTTCAACAAAGCAGCATATGTATTTGGTACAGCAGCTATTGCGGCAGGCAACTATGACATTATGGCAGCAGTTATGGTGGGAGGTATGACTCCTCCGTGTGCCATCGCACTCGCATCCCTGCTGTTTAAAGACAAATTTACAAAAGAAGAGCGTGAGGCAGGACCGACCAACTTTATTATGGGACTTGCATTTATCACAGAAGGTGCGATTCCTTTTGCGGCATCTGACCCGGTCCATGTACTTCCGTCCTGTATCGTCGGTTCCGCAGCAGCTGGAGCGATTTCCATGTTCTTCAACTGTACACTGATGGCACCACATGGCGGAATCTTCGTATTCCCGGTTGTAGGTAATGCAATGATGTATCTGGTCGCACTGGTTGTGGGAACTCTGATCTCAGCTGTACTTCTCGGGGTACTGAAGAAAAAAGTTGCTTAAATTTTTTAAAATTAAAATAAAAAACTGGAGGATAAAGAAATGAAAGAATTCAAGTATGTAGTAACAGATAACGAAGGAATCCATGCACGTCCGGCCGGAGAGCTTGTGAAGCTTGTAAAAGGTTTCGAGTCCAAGATCACTATCGAGAAGGACGGCAAGACTGTAGAGTGCAGAAAGCTTCTTGCACTTATGGGACTTGGCGTAAAGAAGGGACATGAGGTTACCTTTACATTCGATGGTGCAGATGAGGATGCAGCATACGAGGCAGTAAGCAAATTCATGCAGGAGAACCTGTAATCTCAGAATGAGTGAACAGAAGGCATCCCGGTCCGGTCGATCGGGATGTCTTTTTTGAAGGAGGAAAAGGAATGCTGACGGAGCAGAGATACGAGATCATACTCGGCCTTCTCAGAGAAAAAAACAGTGTTACGGTAACAGAACTGAAAGATATCCTGGATGCATCGGAATCTACGGTCCGCAGAGACATCACGGCGCTTTACAAGGCGGGGAAGCTGACCAGGGTTTTTGGCGGTGCGGTGGCACTGGAACATACTGTCAATGCCTATGAGCCTACCGTAGCCCAGAAAGTTGAACTGAATGTTGAAGAAAAAAAGAAGATCGCAGCCTATGCGGCAGCTCTGATCCGTCCGGAAGATTTTGTGTATCTGGATGCGGGAACGACTACCGGATATATGCTGGAGCATCTGGAAGGCTCCGGGGCGACTTTTGTCACCAATGGTGTTTCCCATGCCAGGGCTCTGGCTCAGATGGGAGTCCGTGTGCTGCTGATCGGCGGAGAACTGAAGGGATCTACGGAAGCTGTGATCGGAAGTCAGGCCATGCAGATGTTGAAGAATTATCATTTTACAAAGGGCTTTTTCGGGACCAACGGGATGACTCAGAGAGAAGGCTTTACCACGCCGGAATCCAATGAGGCACTGGTAAAGCGAACAGCCATGGAGCAGTGTCTGGAAAAGTACGTAGTGTCTGACAGCTCCAAATTCGGACAGATCAGTGCGGTGACGTTCTTTTCATTTGACGGAGCGGTGATCCTGACGGAAAGCTGTTCCAAAGAATATAAAGATTGCAGAAATATACAGATCATATCATAGAAAGATCACAAAAAAACCGGTTTGGAAGAAAAAATTCTTCGTAAACCGGTTTTTTGTTTGTTGAGGATCTGTTTCATGCTTCCCTGGAGATCATGGCTTCCAGATCTTCTACGGAAATGTCTTTTTTGTGCATCAGCTTGAGCAGACGTTTCAGTTCGGCAGCTTCCTTTGCCTTTTTTTCAGCTTTGCGGATCTCATCCAGCTGAGCTGCCAGTGCAGTTTTTTCATCCTCCAGCGCTGCTATCTTTTCGGTGCAGGCAGCAATCTTGGAATCTACTTTGGAAATTTTCTCATTGAGTACTTCTATCTTTGTACGTCTCTGTGCCATATGAAACCTCCTGATAAAAATATTACTTCTTATACACTATACAATAGCATAAACGACGATGAAATACAATTGTGAATTGATGCGCAATGTGTTATCATGAATGTATATAATATTTCAGAAACGCAGGAAAATACTATGGATAAAGATAAGGGTGTATTTATGACTGCCCGGGAAGTAAATATGGAAATAGAAATGCTGAAGACGGTTTTTGACATTGTAAGACTGGTGGATGTCAGCCGTACAGCTCCGGTAAATATTGGCTTAGACGATTGCTCTTATGAAGCAGAACATAAATGCTTTGCAGTGTGGAATAAAGGCAGAAGATGTGAGAACTGTATTTCTGCCAAAGTTTTTGCCCGTAAAAACAAAATGACGAAATTTGAGTTCGTCAATGATGACATTTATCAGGTAATCGCCAAATATGTGGTTATAGACGGGACACCTCTTGTCATGGAAATGGTCTTTAAAATGACGGATAAGATCTTTCTGGGAGCTTATGGAAGCGGATCTCTGATCGATAAGATCAGCAGATTCAACCGGGAATTATATGAAGATCCGTTGACTGGTGCCAGAAACCGGAGATATTTTGAGGAACAGCTGAAATCCCTGGATAAGATGGGGGCTATAGCTATGATCGACGTGGACAATTTTAAACAGATCAATGACAGCTATGGCCATGTAGCTGGAGATGCGGCGCTTTGTACCATTGTCAGAATGATTTTTGAGCATGTGCGGGCAGATGACGTGGTACTGCGTTATGGAGGAGACGAATTTCTTCTGATGTTTGAAGAAATCCCGGAACAGGTATTTCAGCAGAAGCTGGAAGATATCCGGGAAGAGATCGCAATGGCAGATGTGCCGGAATACAAAGAAATCCGGCTTTCCATGAGCGTGGGAGGTGTATATGGAAGCTGTAAGGTCAGAGATGGAGTGATGGAAGCGGACAGGCTTCTCTATCAGGCCAAGCGGCAAAAAAACTGTGTTGCCTACAAGAGGATCTGACGGAAATGACATGACAGTCATTGAAAGCAGAATTATGTAACAGGCGCATGAGGTGTATATCTGGCAAGTGAAAGGGAGAATAGGGATATGAAGATAATCGCAAGGATCAGAAGTGATTTTCCGACAAAATTCGGAATCCCGCGTCAGAGCGGTCGAGTGGAAGAACTGACAGCCTGTATTGTTTTTGAACCGGAATACCGGGTACGGGAAGCGGTAAAAGGACTGGAAGATTTTTCGCATATCTGGCTGCTGTGGGAGTTTTCACAGTCGATCCGTGAGAACTGGTCCCCTACAGTACGTCCGCCACGCCTGGGCGGAAATGAAAGGATGGGCGTATTTGCCACCAGATCGCCCTTCCGTCCCAATCCTGTAGGCTTATCCTGTGTGAAGCTTGAAAAGATCGATCTGGAAAGCAAAGAAGCTCCTGTACTGATCGTATCCGGTGCGGACCTGATGGATGGAACCCCTATCTATGATATTAAGCCATATCTGCCTGTGGCAGACTGCCATCCGGAAGCGCTGGGCGGCTTTGCGACGAAGGTGGAGCAGCATTTTCTGCAGGTAGAGATCCCGGAAGAATGGAAGGCAAGGATTCCGGAGGATAAGCTTACTGCGTTGGAAGGCGTGCTCAGAGAGGATCCGAGGCCTGCCTACCAGAAAGATCCGGAGAGGATATACGGAATGCCTTTTGCAGGAATGGATGTTCATTTTCAGGTAAAAAACGGCATACTTACAGTATGTGAGATCACAGGATATAAAAAATTAGACAGAATTTAAAATTACCTTTGACAAACTTTTTGTGAGATGGTATTATAATAAATGAGTTAGCAAGTGCTAACTCAATATTTTAAAAGTGAAGTTAGTTTAAAATAACCTTGAAACAGTCATATAAAAGTTCAGAGATCAAAGGAGAGTGAATTATGAGCGTTGTAATTGTAGGCGGTAATGAAAGAATGGTATGTCAGTATGAGGATATCTGCAAAGGCTTCGGATGCAAGGCGAAAGTTTTTGCCAAGGAAAAAGGAGCCATGAAGAAAAAGATCGGGGTGCCGGATCTGATGATCCTGTTCACCAGTACCGTTTCCCACAAAATGGTAAACTGCGCAGTAGAAGAAGCAAAGAAAAAATCCATTCCGGTATGCCGCTGTCACACAAGCAGCGCTGCAGCTCTCGAGAACATTTTGAAGCAGTACTGTGCATAAGAAACAGATCAGGAGATACTTTTCTCTTGTATAATTTGACTTTTTTGCAGAAATGTTACGGAAAGGCTTGCAAAATTACAAATTATTCAATAAAATAGCCGTAGGTTTCTGTGGTAAAGCGTTGCAGTGAATGGTGAAAAGGCGGCGCTGGAAGTCGAAATTACAGGTGAGAGGTGTTATCATGAAAAAAGTTGTAAAATTCGGTGGAAGTTCTCTTGCAAATGCGGAGCAGTTCCAGAAAGTGGGCGATATCATCCGCAGTGATGAGAGCCGCCGTTATGTAGTTCCGTCAGCTCCGGGAAAGAGATTTGACGAGGATATCAAAGTGACGGATATGCTTTATGGATGTTATGACGCAGCATCCAAAGGGGAGGATATCACTGAGAAGATCAATGCGATCAAGGCGCGATATTATGAGATCATCAAGGGACTCGGACTGAGCCTTTCTCTTGAGGAGGAGTTCAAGAAGATCGATGAAGATTTCCGTGCACAGGCAGGAATCCAGTATGCGGCATCCAGAGGAGAGTTCCTTAATGGTAAGATCATGGCTGCATATCTTGGATATGATTTTGTGGATGCAGCTTCTGTGATCCGTTTTGATAAAGCTGGTAATCTGGAAGCGGAGGAGACCAATAAACTCCTTTCCAAAAAACTCAGCAAATCCCAGCATGCGGTTATTCCGGGATTTTACGGCGCATGTGCAGATGGCACAGTAAAGACATTTTCCAGAGGTGGTTCTGATGTGACAGGTTCCCTGGTTGCAAAAGCTATCCATGCAGATATTTATGAGAACTGGACGGACGTTTCCGGTTTTCTTGTAACAGATCCGCGTATCGTTCACAATCCGGAGCCTATCGAGGCAATCACATACAGAGAGCTTCGTGAGCTTTCCTACATGGGAGCTACTGTTCTTCATGAGGATGCCATTTTCCCGGTTCGTAAAGAGGGAATTCCAATCAATATCCGTAACACAAACAGCCCGGAGGATAAAGGTACTCTGATCGTAGAGAGCACCTGTAAGAAGCCGAAATTTACTATTACCGGTATCGCCGGAAAGAAAGGTTTCTGCTCTATTAATATCGAGAAATCTATGATGAACAGTGAGATCGGGTTCGGACGCAAGGTACTTCAGGTATTTGAAGATCAGGGGATCAGCTTTGAGCATGTACCATCCGGAATCGATACTATGACTGTATATGTTCATCAGGACGAATTTGAGGAGAAAGAGCAGCAGGTTATCGCAGGTATCCACCGTCTGGTGCAGCCTGATTTTGTGGAGATGGAATCTGACCTTGCACTGATCGCAGTTGTTGGTCGTGGAATGAAATCCCAGAGAGGCACTGCAGGAAGGATCTTCTCTGCTCTTGCCCATGCAAATGTAAACGTAAAAATGATCGACCAGGGTTCCAGTGAGCTGAATATCATCATCGGTGTAGAGAATCGTGATTTCGAAAAAGCAGTCAGAGCAATCTACGATATTTTTGTTCTGACACGGATATAAACAAAATCCGGAAACGGATTTTGTTTATGAGGAAGTAGCGAAGCGGATTCCGAATATCCGATTTATATAAATCCGGAAACGGATTCCGAATATCCGATTTATTTAAAACCGCCGCAGTACGTGTAACATACCGTCCTGCGGCGGATTTTTTTGGAAAAAATCCAAGATTTATCTAAAAATAATACAATCAAATTCAACAGGATTTCCAAAGGAAAGACAAAGATATTGTACATTGTGTCGAAAAAAGTTTGATATGAAATAAACAGTATTGACAAAAACTTAACTTTTGTGTAAAACTGAAATATGAAAAAATCAGAAAGGCAGGCGGTCAGCTATGGAGAAACAGATCAAACTGGATGAAAAAAGTGCACAGGAGTTTGTCAGTGCAGCCAGCAGATGTAATTTTGATATTGATGTATTTTATAACCGTATTATCATTGATGCAAAGTCGATCCTCGGACTTTTGAGTCTGGATCTGACAAAGACTCTGACAGTAAAGTGTTACGGAGAAGATGAGGATTTTAATCGTGTTCTTTCCAAGTATGCAGCAGGTTGAGAAATATGAATAAAGAAAAACGGTGATAAAAGGGCGCAGTTCATGAGAAGAAAAGCAGAACATGCGTCCTTTTTATTATGGGAAGCTTTCGGATCATATTTTATGGTATAATCCTGGTATAGCATGGAAAAAGAATAGCTGCCGGACTGGAATTCCGGCAGCTGCCGGGAGTGAAAATATGGAAAAACCAAGAGTGCGGATTTCTGTCAGAAATCTTGTGGAATTTATACTGAGGAGCGGAGATCTGGATAACAGCAGTGGGACATCCGGAGATAAGGAAGCCATGTTAAAAGGCGGAAGGCTTCACCGCAAGATACAGCGGAGTATGAAGGGCGATTATCAGGCAGAGGTTTCTCTGAAAAAAGAAAGTGAATACGACGATGTGGTCATTCAGGTCGAGGGCCGTGCAGATGGGATCTTTACAGAGGACGGAGCCGTTTATATTGATGAGATCAAGGGGACTTACGGAAATGTCCAGGCAATGGACATGCCAATACCTGTCCACCGTGCCCAGGCCATGTGTTACGGAATGATCTGGGGAGAAAAAGAAGGGATTTCTGAAATCCACATTCAGATGACATACGCTCATCTTGAGACGGAAGAAACCAGGAGATTTCGTGAGGATTTTTCCATAGAGGAGCTTAAAGGCTGGTATCAGAAGCTTCTGGATGCCTATCACAAATGGATCGCATATTCTCTTAACTGGAAAAAAGAGAGAAATGCATCCATGAAGGATCTGCAGTTTCCGTTTCCATACAGAGAAGGGCAGCGGGATATTGTTAGTGGTGTGTACCATACGGTTTCCAGCGGGAAGACCTTATTTGTTCAGGCGCCTACCGGTGTGGGAAAAACCATGTCTGCCATTTTTCCGTCCGTGCGCGCCATCGGTGAGGGAAAAGGTGAAACACTTTTTTATCTTACCGCAAAAACCATCACAGGAACTGTGGCGCAGGAGGCATTTCACATCCTGCGGGAAAAAGGTCTGAAATTCAAGGTAACGGCGATCACGGCAAAGGAAAAGCTGTGTTTTCAGGATACTCCGGAATGTACACCGGAGAAATGTCCTTATGCAAAGGGGCATTTTGACCGGGTAAATGATGCGGTTTATGAGCTCTGGACCACTGAAGAGGTATATTCCCGAGAAGTGATCCGTGCTCATGCAGAAAAATGGCAGGTGTGCCCTTTTGAAATGTGTCTGGATCTTTCAATCTGGGTAGACGGGATCATCTGTGATTATAATTACGTGTTTGATCCCAATGTTCATCTGAAACGTTTTTTCGGGGAAAATATTTCCGGGGATTATATTTTTCTGATCGATGAGGCACATAATCTGGTAGAACGTGGCAGAGAGATGTACAGTGCCGGTATTTCCCGTCAGAGTCTGGTAGCACTTCGAAAGAAGATAAGAAAGAGATTTTCAAAACTGGCCAGAACACTGGATAAAGCAAATCGCCAGATGATGGAACTGGAAGAGAATCTTGCGGAAACAGGAAAAGGGTATCAGGTGCTTCCCAATCCCGGAGTACTGCCGATCACATTTCTTACAATATCAGGTGAACTGGAAGAAATACTGGAGGAAAAAGAACTGGAAGAAGAACTACGCAGGGAAATACTGGAATTTTATTTTATAGTGCGTGATTTTTTAAATGTTTCAGAGCTGGTAGATGAAAATTATGTAGTATATACCGAAAACAACGCAGAAGAAGGATTTCGTCTGAGGCTGTTCTGTGTGAACCCGGCAGAAAATCTGGGAGAATACCTGAAAAAAGGGAAAAGTGCTATTTTCTTTTCAGCTACAATGTTTCCCATGCTCTATTACCGGGAGCTTTTGACAACAGACCGTGATGCCTATGGGATTTATGTGCAGTCTCCTTTCCCAAAAGAAAACCGCAGGATTCTTATCGGCAGCGACGTAAGCAGCCGGTATACCCGGAGAAATCGTGCAGAATACCGGAAGATCGCCGGATATATTGCCAGATGTGTCTGGCAGAGGCAGGGAAATTATATGGTGTTTTTTCCGTCGTATCGTCTTATGGAAGACGTACTGCAAGTTTATGAGGAAGAATTTTCCGTAGACTGGGTGCGCTGCGTGTGTCAGACGCCGGATATGACAGAACAGGAACGGGAAGGATTTTTGGAGGAATTTCAGGAACGGGAAGGTACCCTGGTAGGGTTCTGTGTCCTTGGAGGAATTTTTTCTGAGGGTGTTGATCTGACAGGGGAAAGTCTGATCGGGGCAGTGATCGTAGGAACCGGACTTCCCCAGATCGGCAGTCAGCGTGAGATCTTGAAAGAGTATTACGATAAAAAGAATCACTGTGGTTTTGATTATGCATATCGCTACCCGGGTATGAACAAGGTGCTTCAGGCCGCCGGGCGCGTGATCCGCACAAAAGAGGACAAAGGCGTGATATTGCTTTTGGATGACCGCTTCTGGGATCGGGATTACCAGGAAATCTTTCCCAGGGAATGGCAGGACCGTACAGGCTGCAGGCTGGATACGGTAGAAGGTGCAGTGGAGACGTTCTGGAAGAGGTTTACTTGACAGAACGGAGAAATCCGATATACTTATAGAGTCTTTATCTGGAAAATCACTGGAGGAATGTGTGGATGCCGGATCAGGACAAGAAACTGTAAAATAGGATCATAAGAAAAGTGAAAGAAGTATATGAGACGAAAAAAAATATATAAAGCATTGGCATTTTGTCTGAGCACAGTGATGCTCGCACAGCCGGTTTTTGCGACAACAGTGCAGCAGACGGCACAGGGAAGCCTTGGTTCTGTTACGGAGGAGTCCCAGATACTTCCAATTCCCGGTGAAAGCGGGAAATATATTCTGAAAAGCAATGGCTTTTACTGCCTGAATGAAGATGGAACCAAAGAAAATACTCCGGCAGTGTATTATTTTGATCATTTTGAGATCGACGGAACGGTTTTTGATGGATATTATTATCACGACGAAAGCGGTAAATTTACAGCGGGAAACTCGCATATGGTCCAGATCACCGATCTGAAGGCTCCGGCAAAAGACGGTAGCGGTGAGGAAGTTTCTTTTGACGGCTGTTATATGGTAAACAATCTGGGAAAACTCAGCGCTTCTCCACAGGTACGTTATATGGATGAGCTGGTGGTGGACAAAACAACATACAACGGGCTGTATTATTTTGATGAATATGGAAAAATGGTTACAGATCCAGGTATCCATTATCTGGAAATGAATGCTGCAGGACAGATGTTTGACGGATATTATTATTTTGGCGGAGAAAACGGCGTTCTGCTCCAGGAAGAGGGAGAGACTCCGGAGGGATTTTCCGTGGATAAATCCGGAAAAGTCGAGACGAAAGATCTGGGAATGGATGGCCTTGAGAAACGGCTTGCGGATCTTCTTGGAACCTATGAGGGTACATGGAGCGTTTATGTAAAGGATCTAACCAGTGATCAGGAGTTTGAACAGAACAGTCAGTCACTGTACTCAGCCAGTCTGATCAAAGTGTTTGTCATGGCCCAGACCTATGCCAACATGGATGCAGTCCTTCAGAACGAAGCGGCAAAAATGAAAAAAGATGTTACAGATCCGTCCGTATCCACAAAGGTCAATGACCTTCTCTGGAATATGATCACAGTCAGTGACAATGAATCCTTTAATGAGCTGGTACGTCTGCAGACAGCATCGGGTGTTTTTAAGGACGGAGCACAGGCTGTAAATGGATTTCTTGCGGAACAGAAATTTGCAGATACTTCCGTACAGCACATCTTAAGCCCGTCCTCTTCAAAGGATGTCGGCCTCGGTGGCAGGAACACCACTTCTGTAAAAGACTGCACAGAGCTTCTTTCCCGGATCTATAAAGGAGAATGTGTATCGAAAGAAGCTTCGGAGGCTATGCTGAACCTGCTTCTGAACCAGCAGGTTACTACTAAGATCCCCAGCGGGATATCTGTGTCCGTGGAAATTGCAAATAAGACTGGAGAAACGGATACGGACCAGCATGATATCGCCATTATATATGGAGAAAAGATTACATATATCCTCTGTGTGATGTCAGAAGACTGTAAACCTGGGGACGCAGTTTCGCATATCCGGGATATTTCCGGTATTGTTTATAATTATCTGAATATGGACCTTGACCAGGGGTGATCTGTGAGTTAGAATAAAAAACAGCTGAGTAAGATCCTGATGGATATTTCCGCCAGAGAAGTATCCGAAATGTTCATGAAAGGGGAATTCTATTATGAAGACAGTACATACAGACAAAGCACCTGCAGCAATCGGACCATACTCCCAGGCTATCATCCATGGAGATACACTTTACACATCCGGTCAGATCCCGGTGGATCCGGCAACTGGAGAGGTAGTTGGCACAACCATCGAGGAGCAGGCTGACCGTGTTATGAAGAATCTCGGAGCAGTTCTGGAAGCTGCCGGTTCCAGCTATGAGAATGCGATCAAGACAGTATGCTTCCTTGCAGATATGAACGATTTTGCGGCATTTAATGAAGTATATGCCAAATATTTCGTAAATAAACCTGCACGTTCCTGTGTTGCAGTCAAGACACTGCCAAAGAACGTTCTCTGCGAGGTAGAAGTGATCGCAGCGATCGGATGATCTGATAAAAAATCCCTGTTGTCTGATTTCAGTCAGACAGCGGGGATTTTTTTTCGTGGTGATAAAGTATTTTTCTCTGTTTTGGAGCAATCTCTTTTTTGTGTTTTCAGGCGTTAAAACGGTAATGTTTTTTCTTGTGTAAAGTAGAACGCTGTAGTATAATAAAACCAGTTTTTTAGGATACGTATAAAAGCTTAATAAGGATGATCGGCAAACCAGATGAAAGTCTGGGACGCAAAGCTACAGGGCCTGTAAAATGGCAGCCAGTTGCATGAAATGAGGTGCACTGTCTGTGAGACGGTGTTTTTTTTATGATGTTATTCGGTTATGAGCAAGTAGCGAAGCGGATTGCGAATATCTGTTTGACAGACAGTGGGGTTGTAGGTCTGGATGCTGCAAAAGAGTTTTTTGGGCAATTAAAGACTTTAAGTGAAGCAGACGCTGAATGGAAATAAGCGGAGGGGAAGGATGCAGAAGAGCAAGAGTACAGAATGAATTGAAAAAGCTTGAAAATGTAATGTAATAATCAGAGCCACTTCCCTTTATTGTGAGTGGCTTTTTATTATGACAATTTTTGTGACAAACAAAAGAAAATAGACGCAACCAGGCGAAACATTGTTTGGCGTAGAAACACCGGAAATCCTTGAAAATAAAGGATTTTTGCTATATGATGAAACAAGTTGAACTCTATCATTGCGTAATAAAAAAAAATCCTGTATAATACCAAACTGTAATATTGTATCATTCAGCGGACAGAGAAATACGCTGTGAATCATTAAAAGAAGTCAGGAGGACATAAGTACATGCGAGTCGATGCGGACGATTTTGCCCGACCTTGCAGCTGCGGGAGGGAGCACCACATAGACGTTAGAGAAATTGTAATTGAATCAGGAGCTATCGGGAAATTGGAAAAGGAAATGTCAGACGGTGATCTGAAAGAATGTATTTCCCCGCTTCTGATCTGTGACACGAACAGTTACAAAGCTACAGAGGAACTGATGGAGGATATCTATGACCGGTGTCAGGTACTGATCCTGGATGCTGAAGGTCTTGAGGCAGATGAGCGTGCCGTGGAGATCGTGGAGAATTATATGGAAGAGGACATCGATCTTGTTCTTGCAGTTGGAGCGGGGACGATCCATGATCTCAGCCGTTTTGTCGCCCATCAGTACCGGATCCCTTTTGTCTCTGTGCCCACCGCAGCCAGTTCAGACGGATTTACTTCCACAGTAGCAGACATGACTTGGAATGGTGTAAAAAAAGTATTTCAGGCATCTGCGCCACTTTTTGTTTTTGCGGATACGGATATTTTTGTTAAGGCGCCTGCAAGGCTTACAGCAGCCGGGGTGTCGGATATTCTGGGAAAATACATTGCGCTGGCAGACTGGAAGATAGCAAGTATTCTTATGGATGAATACTATTGTACAGCGGTGGCAGACCTGGAAACAAAAGCGATCCGGACTGTTAAGGATAATCTGAAAGAAATTGCAGCAGGAGAGAAAGATGCATGTGAGAAGCTGATGTATGCGCTGATCCTTTCCGGACTGGCCATGCAGATGACAGGAAACTCCAGACCGGCATCCGGGGCGGAGCACCATATGGTCCACCTCTGGGATATGGAAGTGGTCAATGGTCACCTGGATGCTCTTCACGGGGAGAAGGTTTCTGCAGCAACCATGTTGGTCCTTCTGGAATATAAAAAGCTTGCAGATGCTATCCGAAGAGGAGCCTGCAGAGTGCATGCCTTTACAGACGGAGACACAGAACTCCTGCAGGAGACCTTCGGCAGAAAAGGGATTCTTGGAGCACTTGAAAAAGAAAACACTCCGGAACTTCTGGACGATGTAAGCACAGAAACACTTTCCGGTGCACTTCCGGAAATCCTTAAGATCATAGATCTTCTTCCTGCAGTTACAGATATGCAGGAGATGATGAGTATCGTCGGTTGCGTGAGCAGAGTCCGGGATATCGGCTTGCCGGGAAAAGCGATCGAGGAGAGTCTCAGACTTGCACCGTATACAAGAAGAAGGCTGAGCCTTCTGAGACTTCGGAAGATGCTCACATACTGAGCAGGAACAGCTCATAAAAGGTTCTTTTGACTTGACATAAATTTCAGGAAAGGCAGTGATGAACGGTTTGATGAGAGTAGGAATGGGATATGATGTACATAAACTGACAGAGGGCAGGAAACTGATCCTTGGTGGTGTTGATATTCCCTGGGAAAAAGGTCTTTTGGGCCATTCGGATGCGGATGTTCTGATCCATGCGATCATGGATGCACTTCTGGGAGCTGCGGCTCTTGGAGATATCGGAAAGCATTTTCCGGATACAGACCCTGCATATAAGGGAATCTCCAGTGTGAAACTTCTGGTGCATGTTGCCGGATTACTGAAGGAGAATGACTATGCGATCGGAAATATCGATGCCACCATCATCGCTCAGAAACCGAAGATGGCACCACATATTCCGACGATGAGAGAAAATATCGCAGAAGCACTTGGGATTAAAATATCACAGCTGAATATCAAGGCGACAACAGAGGAAGGCCTTGGATTTACAGGACAGGGAGAGGGAATCTCCTCACAGGCGATCTGCTCCCTGTACAGAATCGGGAAATTGGAGGAAGAGTAACATGAAGATTTTTAACACACTGACACGCAGAAAAGAGGAATTTGTACCTCTGGAAGAAGGAAAAGTAAAAATGTATGTCTGCGGACCTACGGTATACAATCTGATCCATATCGGAAATGCCCGCCCTATGATCATTTTTGATACGGTGCGCAGATATATGGAATATAAAGGATATGAAGTAAATTATGTATCCAACTTTACCGATGTAGATGATAAGATCATCAAGAAGGCCATTGAAGAGGGCGTTTCCGCAGAGGAAATCTCTACCCGTTATATCAAAGAGTGCAAGAAAGATATGGCAGATATGAATGTAAAACCTGCTACAACGGCACCCCAGGCTACACAGGAGATCCAGGGCATGATCGACATGATCCAGACTCTTATTGATAAAGGATATGCATATCCGGCAGCTGACGGGACCGTTTATTTCCGTGTAAAGAAATTTAAAGAGTATGGCAAGCTTTCTCATAAGAATCTGGATGATCTCCAGTCAGGATTCCGTTCTCTTAAGGTATCCGGTGAGGATCAGAAGGAAGATCCGTTAGACTTCGTGCTTTGGAAACCAAAGAAAGAGGGCGAGCCGTCCTGGCCGTCACCGTGGTGCGACGGACGTCCTGGCTGGCATATTGAGTGTTCTGTTATGTCCAAGAAATATCTCGGAGAAGAGATTGATATCCATGCAGGCGGTGAGGATCTGATCTTCCCGCATCATGAGAATGAGATTGCACAGAGTGAGTGCTGCAATGGTAAGATTTTTGCAAGATACTGGATGCATAATGGTTTCCTGAACATCGACAACCGCAAGATGTCCAAATCTCTCGGAAATTTCCGTACCGTTCGTCAAATCGGTGAACAGTATGATCTTCAGGTTCTCCGTTTCTTTATGCTGAACGCACATTACAGAAGTCCGCTGAACTTCAGCGCAGATCTGATGGAGGCAGCAAAGAACTCTCTGGAGCGTATCCTTGAGGCGGCAGGCAAGCTCAGCGACCGTAAAGACAATGGGGCGGCAGAGAATATTACAGAAGAAGAGCTTGCGCTTCTCAAAGAAGCAGAAGGTTTTGTTACCAAATTTGAAGCTGCCATGGATGATGATTTTAATACTGCAGATGCACTTGCGGCAATTTTTGAGCTTGTAAAATTTGCCAACACAAACGTAGACGAGAACAGCTCAAGGGAGTTTGCCGGTGGCCTTTATGAGGAACTTTTTAAGCTCAGTGATGTGCTGGGACTGAAAATCGAGAAAAAAGAAGAGATTCTTGACAAAGAGATCGAGGATCTGATCCAGGAGCGCCAGGCTGCAAGAAAGGCAAAGGATTTCAAGAGAGCAGATGAGATCCGAGATGAGCTCCTGAAAAAAGGTATCATCCTTAAAGATACAAGAGAAGGTGTGAAATGGCAGAGAGCTTAAAGAAACTGAAAGATCTGTTTGATCTGAAAGACGCAGACCTTCGGACCTATTCGCCGCTGACGCTGGCCTATATCGGGGATGGTGTTTATGAGCTGGTGATCCGTACTATTCTTGTGAAAAAAGCGAATTGTCCGGTAAATCGTCTCCACAAAAAAGCCAGCAGCCTTGTAAAAGCATCTGCACAGTCGGGGATGATGGAGATCCTCGAACCACTTTTGACAGAAGAAGAAAAAAGTGTATATCGAAGAGGAAGGAATGCGCATTCCGCTACCATGGCCAAACATGCCACCATGGCGGATTACCGGCGTGCCACAGGGTTTGAGGCGCTGATGGGATATCTTTACCTGAAAGAGGATTTTTCAAGGATACTGGAGCTGGTCCATGCAGGACTTGAGAAGGAGGAAATTTAAATTGACTGAAATGATAGAAGGAAGAAATGCGGTCCTTGAGGCATTTCGTTCCGGTAAATGTGTTGATAAACTGTTTATTCTGGATGGCTGTCAGGACGGACCGGTCCGCACCATCGCAAGAGAAGCCAGAAAACATGATACCATTGTAAAATTTGTTCCAAAGGAACGATTGGATTCCATGAGCGAGACAGGTGCACATCAGGGTGTGATCGCACAGGTTGCGGCTTATGATTATTCTACAGTGGAAGACATCCTGAAAAAAGCAGAAGATAAAGGAGAGCCTCCGTTTATCATTCTTCTTGATAATATTGAGGATCCTCATAATCTGGGAGCTATCATCCGTACCGCAAATCTCGCAGGTGCTCATGGTGTGATCATTCCCAAACACAGAGCAGTAGGACTGACTGCTACGGTTGCCAAGACGTCGGCAGGCGCATTGAATTATACACCGGTTGCCAAGGTTGCTAATCTGGGACAGACTATTGATGAACTGAAAGAAAAAGGCATCTGGTTCGTATGTGCAGATATGGACGGAGAGGTGATGTACCGTCAGAATCTGACAGGACCTATTGGCCTTGTGATCGGAAATGAGGGAAATGGTGTAAGCCGCCTTGTAAAAGAGAAATGTGATTTTACTACCGCGATCCCGATGAAGGGGGATATCGATTCCCTTAACGCTTCTGTAGCAGCAGGGGTGCTTGCTTTTGAGATCGTGAGACAGAGACTGTCAAAATAAATACATCAAATACAGCCATAGCTGTTCGGAGAAAAAATGTGCCGATATAATGAGATGACGGATGAAGCTCTTATCGAAAGACTTCGTGCAGGGGAATCTGCAATTGCAGATTATCTGATGGAAAAGTATAAAGGTCTGGTCAGAAAAAAAGCCCGTGCCATGTTTCTGATAGGTGGGGACACAGATGATCTGATACAGGAGGGGATGATCGGACTGTTTAAGGCAGTCCGTGATTACCAGCCAGACAGGGAGTCGTCTTTTCAGTCTTTTGCAAATATATGTATTGACAGACAGATATATACTGCAATTAAAAGTTCAAACCGCCAGAAACATCAGCCACTGAACACTTATGTGTCTTTAAGCGACGGAGAGGCGGAGGAAAACTTCAGAGATTCCTGTGTGGAGCATGATAATCCGGAATCGATCCTGATCGACCGGGAAAATGTGGCGGCTCTCGAAAATGAAATGAAAAAGAGCCTGAGCCCTCTGGAAAACAGGGTACTGCAGTTGTATCTGGATGGAAATGGATATATGGATATTGCCCGGATCCTTGGAAAAACACCGAAATCCATTGATAATGCACTGCAGAGGATCCGTGGGAAAATTAAAAGCTATTTTTGAGAAGAGTAAATACCTCTTTCCTTTTGAATATAAAAGTATTAAAATAATATTCATAAGGAGCAGAATAAGAAAGGAGACCAAATTATGGCAAAGATCAATAAATATTGGGGACTTGTTGCAGTAGGAGCGCTTACCGCTGCCGCAGCAGGAGCTATCGCAGCACTTGTATCCAGACGATCTGTATGCGAAGAAGACTTTGAGGATGATTTCGAAGATCTTGATGATTTCAAGGATGACGAGAAGAAGGAAGAAAAAGAAGAGAAAGAAGTCTTCCAGGACTGGGACAAGACTGCATCTGAGACTGTAGAAGTTTCCAAAGAGGCAGATGATGCTGAAGAGGCACCAACAGAAGCAGAAGAGGAAACACCTGCAGATGATGAATCGGAGGCCGAAGCGGAAGAAGAGACAGAAGCAGAAGAGACAAAGACAGAAGAGTAAAAAGAGAATCCTGCGTGCTGTGTCTGCGAGCGACAGCACACAGGATTTTTTGTGCTATAATCATGAAAATATGAATTTTTAAAAAAATAAAAATAATGTATTGACAATATGACAATCATCTGATAATATAAACAACTGTGAGCGGCACAAACGTCGCGAAACAAGCTGCTGTGGCTCAGTCGGTAGAGCGTCGCCTTGGTAAGGCGGAGGTCACGGGTTCGATTCCCGTCAGCAGCTTTTTTTGTGTCTAAAAACAGACAATTTTTTGTTTAGATACAGGTTTTGCGGGTTTCAAAAACTCCGGATTTATGATAAGATAAAACATCAGGATGATATTTAGGAGGGAAAGCAATGGAGAACGAAACAGTTTCCAAAAACTTTATTGAAAATATTATAGACAAAGATCTTGAAGAAGGCGTTTATGACACCGTGCATACACGTTTCCCACCGGAACCTAACGGCTATCTTCATATCGGACATGCGAAATCCATTCTTTTAAATTATGGACTGGCTCAGAAATACAACGGAAAATTCAACCTCCGTTTTGATGATACCAACCCTACAAAGGAGAAATCCGAATTTGTAGAGTCCATCAAGGCTGACGTGAAATGGCTTGGTGCAGACTGGGAAGACAGACTTTTCTTTGCATCTGATTATTTTGATCAGATGTATGAGGCAGCAGTGAAGCTTATTAAGAAAGGCAAGGCCTTTGTCTGCGACCTGACTGCAGACCAGATACGTGAGTACCGAGGAACTCTTACAGAGCCAGGTAAAGAGAGTCCGTACAGAAACCGTACTGTAGAAGAGAATCTTCAGCTTTTTGAAGAGATGCGTGAGGGCAAATACGGAGATGGAGAGAAGGTTCTTCGTGCCAAGATCGATATGGCATCACCGAATATGAACATGCGTGACCCGGTCATTTACCGTGTAGCCCGCATGACACATCACAATACAGGAGATAAATGGTGCATCTATCCGATGTACGACTTCGCTCATCCGATCGAGGATGCCATTGAGGGTGTGACACATTCTATCTGTACTCTGGAGTTTGAGGACCACAGACCGCTTTATGACTGGGTGGTAAAGGAGCTGGAATATCCGCACCCACCGAAGCAGATCGAGTTTGCAAAGCTGTACCTGACCAACGTTGTTACAGGTAAACGTTATATCAAGAAGCTTGTTGAGGACGGCATCGTAGATGGATGGGATGATCCGAGACTAGTATCCATCGCCGCACTTCGCCGCCGTGGATTTACACCGGAGTCTATCCGTAAATTTGTAGAACTCTGTGGTGTTTCAAAGGCGAACAGTTCTGTAGATTATGCAATGCTCGAGTACTGCATCCGTGAGGACCTGAAGCTGAAACGTCCGCGTATGATGGCGATCCTTGATCCGATCAAGCTCGTGATCGATAACTATCCGGAAGGACAGGTTGAGTATCTTGAAGCTCCGAATAATATGGAGAATGAGGAACTTGGAACCAGAAAGATCCCGTTCAGTGGAGAACTTTATATTGAACGTGATGATTTTATGGCAGAGCCTCCTAAGAAATACAAACGTCTCTATATTGGAAATGAAGTTCGTCTTATGAATGCATATTTTGTAACCTGCACAGGTTATGAGGCAGATGACGACGGAACGATCCGTGTAGTCCACTGTACCTATGACCCGGAGACCAAGGGCGGAAATGCACCGGACGGACGTAAGGTAAAAGGAACGATCCACTGGGTGGAAGCATCCAATGCAGGTAAAGTTGAGGTAAGACTTTACGAGAATATCGTAGATGAAGAAAAAGGTGTTTACAATAAAGAAGATGGTTCTCTTAATGTAAATCCGAATTCTCTTACAGTAACAAGTGCTTATGTAGAGCCGGAGCTTCTGAAAGCAAAAGGTTATGACAGCTATCAGTTTGTACGTAACGGTTTCTTCTGCGCAGATATCCATGACTCCAGGGAGGGAGCACCGGTATTTAACCGCATTGTATCTCTGAAGAGCTCTTTCAAATTACCGAAAGCATAAAAACTGTCAAAAAGAATACGAAACATATGACAGCAGTACACCGTGAACAGGTATCAGGGTGTACTGCTTGTTTTGTTTTATCGTCATCAGGAATAAATGGATAAGTACAAAATGCTCCTGCAACGATTTCGGTTGCGCCCATTTACAGAAACGGTTATACTGATAACACAGGAAAGAGAGGAATTACACATGAAGAAAATCGTGCTTGCTTCCGCATCTCCCAGGAGGCGGGAACTTTTAAGCCAGGTAGGAGTCGCCTTTGAAGTGAAGCCTGCCAGCGGGGAAGAACGGATCACCAGTGCAGAGCCTGCGAAAGTGGTGGAGGAACTTTCTCGTCAGAAAGCTATGTTTACGGCATACGCGCTGGAGGAAGAGGAGAACCGAGATCTGAGAGATGTGGTTGTGATCGGTGCAGATACCGTTGTATCTTATGAGGGTAAGATTTTAGGTAAACCGGCAGATGAGACAGCTGCAATAGAGATGCTCGCTATGCTGCAGGGGAATACACATCAGGTATATACCGGTGTAACTTTGCTGATAAGAGAAAAAGGGAGATGGAAAGCTCATACCTTCCATGAGTGCACAGATGTGAGCTTTTATCCGGTGACAGAGGAAGAAATAAAGGAATATGTAAACAGCAAAGACCCAATGGACAAAGCCGGAAGCTATGGGATCCAGGGCGCCTGGGGAGCCTATGTGAAGGGAATCCGTGGTGATTATAACAACGTGGTGGGACTGCCTGTGGCAAGACTGATCTATGAGACAAAAAAACTGGGAATGAACCTGAGAGGATGAAAGACAAAATGATAAAAGCTTGTATATTTGATCTGGATGGAACAATTGCGGATACACTGGAATCTATGGCATATGTGGCGAATGAGATCATGGAAAAGTTTTCCCTGAAACCACAGCCGGCAGATAATTTTCGTTATTACAGCGGTGAAGGTGCAGATATGCTGATCAGAAGATGCCTGATCGATGCAGGAGATCCGGAGCTGGTACACTACGAAGAAGTCAGGGAACTTTATCGCAGGAAATTTGATGAAGATCCGCTGTATAAAGTTGTGCCATATAAAGATATGCCGGAAACCCTTCAGAAGCTGAAACATACAGGCCTTAAGATGGCTGTATGCTCCAATAAGCCTCATGTTGCGGCGCAGAAAGTGGTAAAGGCGATCTATGGCGATCTGTTTGATGAGGTGATGGGACAGCAGGAAGGGATCCGCAGAAAGCCGGCACCGGATGGTCCGCTGAAGATTGCAGAAGATTTCGGCGTAAAGCCGGAAGAATGTATGTATATCGGAGATACAAAGACAGATATGCAGACAGGAAGTGCTGCCGGAATGTATACCGTTGGTGCACTATGGGGATTCCGTGACAGAGAAGAGCTTGAAAATAACGGTGCAGATATTGTAGCAGCTGTACCTGGTGATCTGTTTACTATTTATGAGGAGAAGCAGCATGATTAAGATGGTTGCCAGCGATCTGGATGGAACGCTGCTTATCGGTGGAAGACAGACGCTGCCGGAAGAGATCTTTCCGCTGGTAAAGGAACTGAAAAAAATGGGAATCCTCTTTGTGGCAGCCAGTGGCAGACAGTATGCCAATATGAGGAATCTTTTTGCGCCGGTAAAGGACGAGATGGCATTTATCAGTGAAAATGGCGGGCTCGCTGTCCAGAATGAGAAGCTTCTGTACTGCGACAGCTTTGACAAAGAACTGGTCAGAGAGATCATTCAGGTAATATGGGAAAAGCCCGGAGCGGAATTTTCCTGTTCTACAAAGGATTTTTATTATATCATGCCCAAGACAGAACATTATCGCCATCTGATGATCGAAGAAGTAAAAAATCAGTGTAAGATCATAAAGAGTTTTGATGAGATCACAGAGCCTTGTATGAAGGTTGCAGTTTATGAGAGAGAAGGAATGACGGAGGAATCCATCCAGTACTGGAGAGAACGGTTCAAAGACAGATGTACTGTTGTGACATCCGGATTTGCGTGGGTGGATTTTGTTCCATTTACCACGAACAAAGCAAAAGGGATCCGTAAATACCAGGAACTTTTGGGAATCGGACCGGATGAATGCATGGCGTTCGGGGATGAATACAATGATATTGAAATGATGAAATCTGTAAAATACAGCTTTGCCATGAAGCATGCGAAGCCAGGGGTAAAGGCGGCGGCTTTCTACGAGACAGAGAAGGTGGAACCAGTACTTCGCAGACTGATTGCGGCGGGCGGAGATATAAAGGAGGTACTTTAATATGTACAAGAAAGAATATGTCCAGACATTTCTGGAAAAACAGGGTCAGCTTTTTGATGAGCCGGTAGCAGAGGATTTTGAGGAGGCAGAGGAATTTCTCGAGGATTGCATGGCAGTTGTGCTGGATTCCCTGAAGGATGTTAAAAAATATCTGGATGGAATGGGCGCAGATGTGGAGGGGATTTCCCTGAAGGAGCTGGAAGAAGAAAGCGAAGTATTTAAACTCCCGGACGGAAAATATATGATCGTAGAAGGCTGACGGAAAGCAGGGATTACACCTCTGAAAATTAAATATGATAAACTTGCATCAGCAAAAAGAAAGCCCTGCGTAGAAAGGGTAAATGTGGGGAAAATAAAATGATGTAAAGGAGGATGGGATATGAAAAAAAGCAGAGTGCTGGCAGTCGTCATGGCTGTGCTTATGATTGTAACGCTGCTTCCATCGATGGTATTTGCCACTGCAGCTCCATCTGGAAATCTTGATGGAAAGCTGAAGGTCAAAGGAACACTTGCGATCGGGTCTACCTTAAGTGCAGATTACTCAAAGGTCAAGCCGGAGGGGATCACAGATGATAATGTGAGTTTTTCCTGGTCATTAAAAGACGGAGACCTTCTTACAGAGGTAGGAACTGACAAGACTTATAAAATCGATGAAAAAGATCTGGGTATTCCGATCGTTCTGAAGATCACCGGAAAAGAAGAGACGGGAGTCAGTGGTGAGCTTACGGTGACGACCCAGGAGGTTTCCGAAACAGAGGAGGAAGCCAAAGCACTGGCAGAAAAGAAAAAGGAAGAAGCCAAAGCAGCAGGAGAAGATCCGGATGCGGAGGAAAGTGAAGCTTCGGAGTCTTCAGAGAACACGCCGGATACAGAAGCTGGAACGTCAGAGGAGCCTGATAGTGCTCAGCCTGAGGAAACCATAGAGCCGGCAGAAGAAACGGAGTCTGCGGATGTGCAGGAGAATACAGATGTACAGGAACCTGCAGATACCCAGGAGCCTGCTGAAAACTCTGTTATAGAAGTAAACGGAGAACAGTCAGGGCCTCAGAATGCCGATGAGGCAGATACATCCGGAGATAGTCAGACAGAGACACCGGATTCCGCAGATACAGCAGCAGACGCTTCCGAAAAAAATGAGGAACCGACATATTCGGCATCTGCATACACGGAAGATGGAAGTGGAATTCTGGATTTTGGTTCCGTGGAAGAGGGATATACGGAAATTCCGGAAGCACAGATGGTTACTATCACAAATAACGGAACCGGGGATCTTAATTTTAAAGAGATCGCCCCGGAGAATTTCATGGCTGCGGATATTAACGATGCGCCATTAAAGAGTGGTGAAAGTGTTGCTGTGTGGGTAAAACCACGAGAAGGTCTGAAGGCTGGAGAATACAAAGATCTGATCACGTATCAGACAGAAGAAGGTGCCGATGTCTTCTTTGAAGCGGACTTTACAGTAAAAGAACCGGAAAATAAAAAAGTCGAAGATCATGAAAATAATGAGCAGACAGATCCCGGGGAAACATCGGACCCTGCAGCGGAAAAAATATACAAGCTAATTGCGGATCCGACAGAACTGCCTTTTGATGATCTGACTGCCGGTTATGAAAAGGTAGAAACAACAAGTACAGTCACGATCAAAAACGAAGGTACAGAAGCTGTGACGTTAGTACAGCCTGAGTCGAAGTTTTTTGATATTGCGCCGGTCAGTGAAGTGGAGAGTAGCGGAAATATCCAGTTGGCGCAGGGAGGAGAGCAGACCTTTACCGTACAGCCTAAGCTTGGACTCTCTGCAAAAGATGATCCATACGTGGAAGAGCTTGTATTTGCTTCTGATGAAAGCACGGAAGCATCTGCTACAGTGACGGCTTCGGTTATGGTAAAGACAGAAACACCAAAAACAGTTACTGCAACAGTGAAACCGGAAGGTCCTCTGAAGTTTGGAACACTGGAACAGGGCTATGAGACTGCGCCGGATGCACAGCCTGTAACCGTAGAGAATACAGGTACAGAGGCTATCCGGATCCAGCTTTCTGCTCCGGAGGATTATGAGGTGGGAGAGCTTTCTGCGGAAGTGCTCAATCCCGGAGATAAGGCGGCAATCTTTACCGTACAGCCCAAGACCGGTCTTCAGGCCGGAGATCACAGCGATACGATTTCTGTGACAGATCAGAATACCGGAAACACACTGGCTGAAGTCCGGCTGGAATTTACAGTTTCGGAACCGGAACCCAATCCCGGTCTTTCGGTAACAGACAGTCTGGAGTTTGGAACCAAAGAGGAAGGCTATAAGGAACTTCCTGATGCGAAGACAGTTACAGTTACCAACACCGGAAATACAAAGATCGTTCTGAAACAGCCTTCATCAAATGCATATACAATTGGTACACTTTCCGCCACAGAGCTGGAAGCAGGAGATAATGCAACCTTTAGCGTACAGCCGGTCAGCGGACTTTCACAGGGGGAATATCTGGAAGACATTGTGATCGCCAATGATGCAAATGTGGAAGCTTATGTAAATGTCCATTTCAGCGTTACAAAGAAAAAAACAGATAACGGTAAGAAGGCGAATAACCTTACAGGCATCAAAAAGCCATCCGATATCAAAGATCTACCCAATGGAACCCAGAAAACCCAGAAAGCCCTGAAGCTTCCGGGAACAGTAAAGATCACTACAACAAAGGGAGAGCAGAAGGCATCTGTTAAATGGGATGTTAAGGGATCTTCTTATGATCCGTCTTCTGCAGAACGTCAGATATTTAATGTAAAAGGTACCGTCATTCTTCCGGAGGGGGTTAAGAATCCCAACAAGATCAGTACAGTGATCGCAGTAAGTATTACAGTAAATGGATATCAGGGCACGGAAGCCGCTGCATCGGACAATAAGATCACAGGCATTGATTCCAATGGCAAGTATGATACCAATACAAAGATCACCTTTACAGCAGCTGGTGCAGGAATGGATAATACAAACCCGCGTAAGGGAGATACCAGATATCAGCCGAAGAGCTGGAAGATCACAGAGACCCGTACCTGGGATGGAGAGCCTTATACTGCAACATTCCGTGTCAGCAAGCCGGGAAAATATACTCTGAAAGTTACCTTTGGACAGCAGAAATACGACGGCTCCAGCTGGAAGGATACCGGTACACAGTCAGAAAGTACGGTTACTTTTACGGTATCACAGGCAGCAGTTCTTACTGCGACTCCGAGTCCGGCAGTGACACAGACAAATCAGAAATCTGCAGTGCAGACGGGAGACAGTACACCGATCATGACATTTGTGATCATTTTGATCGTGGCTGTGGTATGTATTGGAGGAATCCTTGTATATCGTAGAAAGAAAAAATAAGAACAGAATGTAGAAGATAGTTTTACAGCACCCTCCGTACAAAAAATGTACGGAGGGATTTTTTTGCACATAGAGATCCGTTTTACATGCTGTTACTAGCACTCTATAATGATGAGTGCTAAATTTTTCTTGACTTTTGTAAAAAGTCGTATTAGTATATATTTATTGAAAAAAACAACAGGTTTCCGGCTCTGTCGGAACATCAGAAATAAAAATAAAAACAAAAGGAGAGTGACATATATGTCAGCAAAACATGGCAGTTTATCAATCAACAGTGAAAATATTTTTCCGATTATCAAGAAATGGTTATATTCCGACCATGATATTTTTGTAAGAGAGATGATCTCCAACGGATGCGATGCGATCACCAAACTGAGAAAGCTGGAAGTTATGGGAGATTATACATTCCCGGAAGGTTACAAACCGGCTGTAAATGTTATCGTTGATCCGGATCAGAAAACTTTGAAGTTTATCGATAACGGTATTGGTATGACAGCAGATGAAGTAGAGGAATATATCACACAGATCGCTTTTTCCGGTGCCACAGAGTTTCTTGAGAAATATAAGGATAAAACAACGGATGATCAGATGATCGGTCATTTCGGACTTGGATTTTATTCTGCATTTATGGTTGCAGATGAAGTTCATATTGATACTCTCTCTTACAAGGAGGGTTCCACACCGGTACATTGGACCTGTGACGGTGGTACGGAGTATGAGATGGCAGACGGAAACAAAACAGAACCGGGAACAGAGATCACTCTTTTCCTCAATGAGGAAAGCTTGGAGTTTGCCAATGAATATCGTATGAGAGAGGTTATCGAGAAATACTGTTCTTTCATGCCGGTAAATATCTATCTTTCCAAAGCAAATGCTGAACAGGAGTATGAAACCATCGATGAGGCAGATCTCCGTGAAGATGATGTGGTAGTTGAACATATCCATGAGGATGCCAAGACAGAGGAAAAGGAGAATGATAAAGGCGAGAAAGAAGTTGTGGAAGTTTCTCCTGCCAAAGATAAAGTAAAGATCAATAAACGGCCGGTATCCTTAAGCGATACACAGCCGCTCTGGATGAAACACCCAAATGAGTGCACGGATGAAGAGTATAAAGAATTTTACCGTAAGGTATTTATGGATTACAAGGAACCGCTGTTCTGGATCCATCTGAACATGGACTATCCGTTCAACCTGAAGGGTATCCTGTATTTCCCGAAGATCAGGACAGAGTATGATTCCATTGAGGGAACCATCAAGCTTTATAATAATCAGGTATTTATTGCAGATAACATCAAAGAGGTGATCCCGGAATTCCTTCTTCTTCTGAAAGGCGTGATCGACTGTCCGGATCTTCCACTGAATGTTTCCCGTTCTGCACTGCAGAATGATGGTTTTGTGAAAAAGATTTCTGAATACATCACCAAGAAAGTAGCAGATAAGCTCACCGGAATGTGCAAGACAGACAGAGAGTCTTATGAGAAGTACTGGGATGATATCAGCCCGTTTATCAAATTTGGATGCATCAAGGATGCGAAATTTGGTGAGAAGATGAATGATTATATCCTCTTTAAGAATCTGGATGGCAAATATCTTACCCTGAAAGACTGCATTGAGGAAAATAAAAAAGAAGAAACAAAAGCAGCTGAAGAGGAGAAGACAGAGGAGAAAGCTTCTGAAGGATCCCAGAATGAGGAACCGGAAAAAACGGTGATCTATTATGTGACCGATGAGGTACAGCAGAGCCAGTACATTAATATGTTCCGTGAAGCGGGTAAAGATGCTGTACTGCTGAAGCATGTGATCGATTCACAGTTTATTTCCCATCTTGAACAGCAGGATCAGACGATCCAGTTCAAGAGAATTGATGCCGATCTGACAGAAGAGCTTCGTGAAGACGGAGAAGCGGATGAAACAACAGTCAAGACACTTACTGAGGTGTTCCGTAAGAATCTTGGCAAGGATAAACTTGAAGTAAAAGTAGAGAAGCTGAAAAATGAGGGAACTGCAGCGATGATCACTCTTCCTGAGGAGAGCCGCCGTATGCAGGATATGATGAAAATGTACAATATGTACGGAATGGATCCGAATATGTTCGGTGGTCAGGAAGTACTTGTACTGAACGCAAATCATCCTCTTGTAAGATTTATAGCAGAAAATCAGGGATCAGAGTATGTTCCGGTGATCTGTGAACAGCTTTATGATCTTGCAATGATGAGCCATAAACAGCTTTCTCCTGAAGAAATGACAAAATTTGTAAAGAGAAGCAACGATATCCTTATGGTCCTTACAAAATAAAACGACATATAAAATGATCGAAAGGCTTTGCCCGTAATGGGGCGAAGCCTTTGCTTTTTTTATAACAATATGTGTATCTTTAACACAATTATAGGAATTTTAAATAAAATAATAGATATTAAATAAAAATAACCTGTAAAATATGACTAAAAATTTAAATTAGTATCTAATATGTATAAAATAAATTTTCAGAAGAAAGCGAAAAATATAGATAACTGTCGTATTATACATAAGGGAGTGCTTTTAAAAAGAGAAAAAAATGAAATGGAGGAACAAATGTATGAAAAAGGTGTATGGATTGATCAGAAGACTTGGTGCAAATTCGAAATACAAAGGATATTTTTTCGTTGCGGAAGCGGTAAAGATTTCCATGGGGGATCAGTATAAACCATTGCGGATCACAAAGGATATTTATCCATACCTGGCGCGGAAGTACAGATCAACACCTACCAATATTGAGCATGATATCAGAACAATGGTAAATGTGTGTTGGGAAGGAAATAAAAAACTGCTGGATGAGATTGCAGGATATCCTCTAGAATACAAGCCTACCAACAGTGAATTTATTGATATGCTTGCGTATTATCTGAGGGAAATAGAAGAAGAGAATTGACTATAGCCTTTCAAAAAGAATCTGATTCCTGGACAGAAAGCTCAGGATCATATCATCCCAGAGCTGCTCTGGGCGTTTATCCATAGAGAATGTTTTAAGAGAGGTTCCGGTAGTACAAAGAAGGCTGTTATTTTTAAATTGAAGATTTAAGAATAGTCCGTCTATCTGTTCGGAGGAAATTCCGAAATCTGTATTTCTCATTGCAGCTTCAACTCCACTCCGACTTAAATGCAGCACGATCCTGAAGCTTAAGGGCGTACGCTTACCGCGGATCACAGACCAGCAGAAAGGTCTGATGTCCTTCCAGAGAGAATGTGTCCGGCCGTGCTCTGTGAGTCTGTTCATGCTGTCTGTATCAAAAAAATCTTTCTGAAGCCTGCCATCAATGGTAAAAGTATTAAAAGTAGTCACAGTCGCTTCGGACAGACAGAATTTGTCAAATACTTCTCCTATAAAAAGTTTGTTTGTGAAATCCCGGATATCTGTAATCTTTAATGCAAGCATGCCGCACTTCCTTTCTTTTATGTGATCGCGTGTAGACATTATATCTCAGATAAAGAAAAAAGGACAGACTTTTTAAAAAACTCTTTTCAAATATCTGTTTATGTGATACGATAGATGTGGTATTGAATACTACATATAATGGAAAAGAGGACGATATAATTGAGCTATAAGATTGCGATAGATAGCTGTGGGGAGCTTTTAGATGAATGGAAAAATGATGAAAGGATCGAATCCATACCGCTGACACTGACAGTGGGCGGTGAGAATATCATAGACGATGCGACTTTTGATCAGAAGGATTTTTTGAAGAAAGTTGCAGATTGCCCGGAGTGTCCAAAATCTGCATGCCCTTCTCCGGAACGCTATATGAAGGCATATGAGTGTGAGGCGGAACACATTTATGCGGTGACACTTTCGGCGGAACTGAGCGGTTCCTATAACAGTGCGATCCTTGGAAAAAACCTGCTCCTGGAAGAGCAGCCGGAGAAAAAGGTTCATGTATTTAATTCCAAATCAGCATCCGGAGGCCAGAGTCTAATCGCCATGAAGATCATAGAGTGTGAAGAAAAGGGACTTTCTTTTGGAGAAGTAGTAAGCGAAGTGGAGAAATATATTGAAGAGATGAGCACATTTTTTGTGTTGGAGAATCTGGAAACTTTGCGCAAGAACGGACGGTTGAGCAGAGTGAAAGCTCTGGTGGCCAGTGCACTGAAGATCAAGCCGGTTATGGGCTCTACTCCGGAAGGAACGATCTGTCAGCTGGATCAGGCCAGAGGCATGAATAAAGCAATCGTAAAAATGGTGGATCACATTGGGGAGAAGGGGATCAACATCCCGGAAAAGACAGTTGCCATCACTCATTGCAACTGTCCGGAAAGAGCGAAGATGCTGGAGGAGGCTATCCGTGAGAAACTGCACCCAGCAAAGATCGTAGTTATGGATACTGCCGGTGTCAGCAGTATGTATGCCAACGATGGTGGCGTTATCGTAGCAGTCTGATCAGAGAAAATCTCCAGTTCAGAAAATTATCACATTTCTTCAGGGAGTTGCCGCTTTTCTTTTGAAAACAAGTGTGCTATAATGAACGAAGTACTGAAGCGGCAAAGGAGAAAGACAATGAGCCAGAAGAAAGTTGACAAATATAAAAACAACAAATACTCGCGAAACAGTGCCCTGAAGAAGGAACGCGCAGAATTTGTACTTGAGATGGCGGCATGGATCCTCATCGCGGTTCTGCTTGTAGGCTGGATCGGATATTCCGCATATGCCAAGATCCAGGCGAAGGAAGCCAGTGTGAAGGTGGATACTGTGATGGATACTTCTGCATTGACAGATTATATTTCCGGATTATCTTCAGACAGTGCGGAATAGAAAACACATATGAAATGATGGGTTCCCGGGATGTGTTGAAGCATCCCGGGGATTTTTATATACAGGATAAATACAATGCAATAAAAAACGGGTCTGCCATAAAGCAGCCCCGTTTTGACTTATACGTTTTTTATGGTTATAGAATTATAACTTTGTAACGTTAGCAGCCTGCATTCCGCGAGCGCCCTCTGTTAAGTCGTAGGATACAGCCTGTCCTTCTTCAAGAGATTTGAAGCCTTCACCGTTGATAGCGGAGAAGTGTACGAATACATCCTGTCCGTCCTCACCTGTGATAAAACCATAACCTTTTTCTGCGTTGAACCATTTTACAGTTCCCTTGTTCATTTTGTGTTACCTCCATAAAAATAAAAAAAATTAAAATAGCCTTCTGATGATAATAAAAAATCACCAGATTTTACAGACTATATTCATGTAAATATAATCTCTAAAAACTAGTGATTTTACATTAAATATTTTGCCATGCTCTGATTATATAACCCGTGTTTTGAAATGTCAAGGAGAAAATTCCAACAATTCCGGGGTGTAAAAAGAGGCGAAATTGCTTTGTAAAAAAAATCTTTATAAATAGAGAGATTTCGTGTATGATATAGGAGAATACAAGCGGATTGAAGGATCTGCTTTGAAAATACAGGATGAGAGGAGAACAGAAATGGGGATTCTGATTCGAGGAGGCCGGATCGTGGATGCGGCTACAGATACGGATAAAACAGGCGATATTTATCTGGAAGACGGAATCATTGCGGAAATAGGCCAGAAGCTGAAAAAGAAAGACGGCGACCGTGTGATCGATGCGAAAGGAAAGCTGGTCATGCCGGGAATTATCGATCTTCATGTCCATTTTCGTGATCCGGGCCAGACACATAAGGAAGATATCAAGAGTGGTGCTGCTGCGGCAGCACGTGGTGGTGTGACAACTGTAGTTGCTATGCCAAATACAACTCCCACTATTGATAATCCGGACCGGGTAAACTATGTACATAACAAGGCGGCGCAGGTTTCCGGTATTCATGTACTTCAGGCAGGTGCAGCCACCATGGGAGAAAAGGGTACTGAACTTGCAGATATTGCCGGAATGGTGAAAGCAGGGATCCCGGCAGTGTCCGAGGATGGTAAATCTGTGATGAATACAGCGCTTTGTAAAGAAGCAATGAGGATCGCGGCAGAATGTGGCGTGCCGTTTTTTGACCATTGTGAAGATATCGATCTGCGTGGAGATGGATGCATGAATGAGGATGAGAACGCCAAAAGACTGGGGTTTCCCGGAATCTGCAATGCAGTGGAAGATACCATTACAGCCAGAGATATCATTCTGGCGCTGGAGACAGGAGTCCATCTTCATCTCTGCCACTGTTCCACTTATGGGGATGCTCAGATGATGAAGATCGTAAAAGAGAAAGGATACGACAATATCACAGCTGAAGTATGCCCGCACCATTTTATCCTTTCATCCGATGATATTAAAACAGATGACCCGAATTACAAGATGAATCCGCCGCTCCGTACACCGAAGGATGTGGAAGCGCTGAAACAGGGCCTGAAGGACGGTACCATCGAGGTGATCAGCACGGACCATGCACCGCACAGTGCACAGGAAAAAACAGGTTCTATGAAGAATGCACCATTTGGGATCGTAGGTCTGGAAACAAGCCTTCCGCTCACCTATACAGAGCTGGTGGAAAAAGATGTGATCACACTGAAACAGATGGTTGAGAAGATGTGCCTGAACCCGGCGAAAATCCTCGGGCTTGACAGAGGAACTCTCCAGAAAGGCCATCCGGCAGATGTGATCATCGTGGATACGGAGCAGGAGTATGCTATCGATAAAAATAAATTTGTTTCCAAAGGACATAACACACCGTTTGATGGCTGGAAAGTAAAGGGAAAAGTGCTTTATACCATCTGTGACGGAAAAATTGTATTTAAAAACCAGGAGGAGAAAGAATCATGATTAACAAACTGATCAGCAATATCCGCAAAACAAATGCACCAATCGTTGTAGGACTGGATCCTATGCTGAATTATATTCCGGAGCATATCCAGAAGAAGGCTTTTGCAGAGTTTGGAGAGACTCTGGAGGGCGCTGCAGAAGCAATCTGGCAGTATAACAAAGGGATCGTGGATGCGACCTGTGATCTGATCCCGGCAGTGAAACCACAGATCGCCATGTATGAGCAGTTTGGTATCCCGGGACTGATCGCATACAAGAAAACGGTTGAGTATTGTAAAGCCAAAGATCTGGTTGTGATCGGTGATATCAAAAGAGGTGATATCGGTTCCACATCTGCAGCATATGCAGTTGGTCACCTGGGACAGGTTCAGGTAGGCTCAAAAAAATATGCAGGTTTTGATGAGGATTTTGCAACGGTCAATCCATACCTTGGTTCTGATGGTGTGAAACCCTTTATGGATGTATGTAAGGAAGAGAAAAAGGGTATCTTTGTTCTGGTCAAAACTTCCAATCCATCAAGTGGTGAGTTCCAGGATCGTGTCATCGACGGTCGCCCGCTCTATGAGCTGGTAGGTGAGAAGGTTGCACAATGGGGCGATGAGCTTATGGGTGATGGATATAGTTATGTTGGTGCTGTTGTAGGTGCGACCTATCCGGAAATGGGAAAGGTATTAAGAAAGATCATGCCGAAGACATTTATCCTTGTTCCCGGATATGGTGCTCAGGGTGGAAAGGGCGCAGATCTTGTCCATTTCTTTAATGAGGACGGACTTGGTGCTATCGTAAACTCTTCCAGAGGAATCATCGCTGCATATAAGCAGGAGAAATATAAAGAGTTTGGCGCTGAAAATTACGCAGATGCTTCCAGAGCGGCAGTAAAAGATATGATCGCGGATATCAGCGGTGCGCTGGAGAACAGATAATACAGGAGGCATTTTATGAGTACATCAGAAAGTAAAAAAACAAAAAAGCCCTGTAAGATACTCAGCCAGGAATGTATTGGTACAGATATTTACAGTATGTGGCTGGATGCAGGTGAGATTGGAAAAAATGCAGTGCCGGGACAGTTTGTATCACTTTACAGCCGCAATGGCGGTAAGCTTCTGCCAAGACCCATCAGTCTCTGTGAGATCGATAAAGCAGAAGGAAAACTGAGACTGGTATATCGCGTTACAGGAAAAGGAACCGGTACGGAGGAATTTTCCAGACTTCATGCAGGGGTCCCCATTGAGACTATGGGACCTCTGGGAAATGGTTTTCCGCTGGATGCAGTAAAAGGCAAAAAAGTGTTTCTCATGGGTGGAGGAATCGGAATCCCGCCAATGCTGGAAACTGCTAAACAGCTGGACGCAGAAAAGATCATGGTTCTCGGATACAGAGATGAGCTGTTTTTAAATAAGGAATTTGAAGCTTATGGAGATGTCTATGTGGCAACAGAAGACGGCTCTGCAGGAACAAAGGGAAATGTTATGGATGCCATCCGTGAGAACGATCTTGAGGCAGATGCGATCTTTGCCTGCGGACCTGCCCCGATGCTCCGTGCCATCAAGGCATATGCCCTTGAAAAAGGAATTCCGTGCTGGATCTCCATGGAAGAGCGTATGGCCTGTGGCGTAGGCGCGTGTCTTGCCTGTGTGTGCAAATCCAAAGATGTGGATTCTCATTCTCATGTCCATAACAAGAGAGTATGTAAAGACGGACCTGTATTCCTGAGCACGGAGGTAGAGCTATGAGCAGAATGAATGTAAATCTTGCCGGCGTAGAACTTAAGAATCCGGTGATGACAGCGTCCGGAACATTTGGTTCCGGAGCGGAATACAGTGAATTTGTGGATCTGAACAGACTTGGCGCAGTTGTGACAAAAGGTGTGGCAAATGTACCGTGGCCGGGAAATCCTACACCGAGAGTGACAGAGACAGCATCCGGAATGCTCAATGCCATTGGTCTTCAGAATCCGGGGATTGATGTTTTCTGTGAAAGAGATATTCCGTTCCTTAAAAAATATGATACAAAGATCATCGTCAATGTCTGTGGAAAATCTGCAAAGGATTACTGTGAGGTTGTAGAACGCCTTGGAAATGAGCCTGTGGATATGCTGGAGATTAATGTTTCCTGCCCGAATGTCAAGGAAGGCGGAATTGCCTTCGGTCAGAATCCGAAAGCTCTTGAAGAGATCACAAAAGAAGTAAAGAAATATGCAAAACAGCCGGTGATCATGAAGCTGAGCCCAAATGTAACCGATATTACCGAGATGGCGAAAGCAGCAGAAGCTGGCGGCGCAGATGTTCTTTCTCTTATCAATACCCTGACAGGAATGAAGATCGATATCAACAGACGTACATTTGCACTGGCAAATAAAACTGGTGGAATGTCCGGTCCTGCAGTAAAACCGGTAGCTGTCCGTATGGTATATCAGGTGGCAAATGCAGTATCCCTTCCTATCATCGGTATGGGAGGAATCGCAACTGCTGAGGATGCCCTGGAATTTATTATGGCAGGTGCTACTGCAGTGTCTGTGGGAACTGCAAACTTTTTTAACCCTTATGCTACTGTGGAGATCGCAGATGGTATTCAGGCATTTCTTGAAAAACAGAAAGTGGAAGACATCAATGAGCTGATCGGAGTAGTGAAATAACGGAGGATTGCCGTATTTGCAATTCTGTTGTTCATATGTTAGAATTAACAGGATAAATAAAGGGATTTTACACTGGGATTGCAGCAGAGTGTGGATCCTGGGTTTGTCGTATATATGAAAAACATGGAGGATTAGATAAATGGAACAGTATAAGCAGGAATTTATTGAATTTATGATTGACTGTAATGTCCTGAAATTTGGAGATTTTACTACGAAATCAGGAAGAAAGACACCATTTTTTGTAAATACAGGATTTTACCGTACCGGTGCGCAGCTTCGCAAGCTGGGACAGTATTATGCAAAAGCGATAGAAAGCAAATTCGGACTGGATTTTGATGTGCTGTTTGGACCGGCATACAAAGGAATTCCGCTTTCTGTAGCAGCAACTATGGAGATCAGTGAAATGTACGGAAAGGATATCCGTTACTGTTCCAACCGTAAGGAAGTGAAAGACCACGGAGATAAAGGAATTCTTCTTGGCAGCCCGATCCAGGATGGGGATAAGGTAGTGATCATTGAGGATGTTACGACTGCAGGAACATCCATTAAAGAAACACTTCCGATCATCAAAGCGCAGGGAGATGTAAATCCGATAGGTCTTGTGGTTTCTGTTGACCGTATGGAACGCGGCCAGGGAACAAAGAGTGCGCTCAAAGAGATCGAGGAAACCTACGGCCTTCAGACTACAGCTATTGTAACTATGGCGGAGGTTGTTGAGCATCTCTACAACAAAGAATACAAAGGCCGTGTTGTGATCGATGATAAGCTGAAAGCTGCCATTGATGCATATTATGACCAGTACGGCGCAGAATAATATTGTTATAAAAGGTCATAAAAGAGCGGCGGATTCCGAAGGTCCGCTTTTACTGGGAGGACGCAGCCTTATGAATGAAAAAATTTATAAAACTATGGCGAGCAGCGGGGCGGGAAGCCTTGCACTCGGTATTGTCGTTCTGGTGACGGGACTTGTCACAGGAATTCTGATGATCGTGAACGGTGCGAGACTGCTCAGAAGAAAATCAGAGATATTAATCTAATATGATCTGAAAAGCCGCACGTTGTTCCGTGTGGCTTTTCGGACTATTTAAGCAGGGGAGAATATTGGAAAAAGGGACAAAACGCAGAGTAAAAAAACTCGGGACAGCTTTTTTTGTATTGTATGTTCTTGTTCTTGTGTATCTTCTGTTCTTTTCCGAAGGATACGGAAGAGTGGCGGATGCAGAAAGAGAATACCGTTACAATCTTGTTCCGTTTGTGGAGATCAGGCGTTTCTGGACTTATCGAAAAATAGTGGGTACATTTGCGCTTTTCACAAATGTTTTTGGAAATGTGCTGGGATTTGTGCCATACGGATTTATTCTTCCGGTAATAACCGGAAAAATGCGAAATGGCTTTTTTATCATATTATCCGGCTTTTTTATCAGTCTGACGATAGAAGTGATCCAGCTGCTTACAAAAGTTGGCTGCTTTGATGTGGATGATATGATATTGAATACTCTGGGCGCAGCGCTTGGATATGGGATTTATGCAGTCTGCGACAGGATTAGGAGAAAAATTAATGGCAAGAAGATATAGATATGCATTTGCAAAAAAAAGAGAAGCTTCCAAGGGAAAATGGTCTGTAGGACTTGCGGCGGCTTCCCTCGTGCTGTTTATCGCGGCAGTTGTGCTTGCACTCTTTTTTGATGGAAAGCTCGGGGGCCTGATCGGCGGAACCGGGCTTTTTGCCATGCTGCTTTCTGCATATGGCTTTACACTGGGGCTTTCCAGCTTTTCGGAAGAAAACCGGAAACACAGGACGAGCATGGTCGGGTCTATTTTGAACGGAGTGATCCTGGTTATCTGGCTGGGACTTTTTTTATCGGGGGTATAACAGATGGATAAAAAAGAACGCTTAAAAAAACAGCTGGACTTTATTATGGAGATAGATAAAGTCAAGAATATTTTCCGACAGACATATCTTGCAGACGGAAAGCGGAAAGAGAATGATGCGGAGCATTCCTGGCATCTGGCGTTGATGGCGGTGCTTTTAAAGGAATATTCCAATGAGGAAGTGGATCTTTCGAAGGTGATTCCTATGGTACTGGCGCATGATCTGGTAGAAATCGATGCAGGTGATACCTATGCATATGATGAAAAAGGAGCGACAACCAAGGAATACAGGGAGAAGCAGGCAGCAGAACGGATCTATGGACTATTGCCGGAAGATCAGGGACAGTGGTTAAAAGCATTATGGGAGGAGTTTGAGGCTTACGAAACCCCGGAGGCGAAATTTGCCCATGTGCTAGATAATTGTCAGCCATTGTTTCTAAATGATGCTTCCAACGGAAAAAGCTGGGAAGAGCATCAGGTGAAGAAAAGTCAGATTTATAAGAGAAACCGGAAAACAGGAGAGGGTTCTGAAGTGATCTGGGAATATATGAAAGAACTCGTTGACAAACACATTGCCCTGGGGCATGTGATCGATGATGAAAAAGATGGGAGATGAAGTCTTGGAAGAATGCATGAAAGAACGTTATGGACTTGCGAAGGAACGGATCCGTGAGATCATAACAGAAGAAACCGTAAAAAAACCGTTTGGAGATTTTTTCAGAAACAGGGCAAAGTTTCTTTCCATGGCAGCAGATGTGATGGATGAGAGCGCAGCAGAGCTTACGATGGAGGTGTTGAAAGAGAGAAATCATTGCTTTTATCAGGATATCCTCCCGGAAAATTATGAAAGCAGCTATGGAAATCCGGCGTATGCAGTACAGCAGATGGGAGAATATGGAAAAGCCTTCAGTTTTCTGTATGCAGAGATCGCAGGAACTGTAGCTTATGCTCATGAGAAAAGGCTGTGGGATATGACTGTATCCATGGAACTGTTTCTGGAAGTATATTCTGCATTTTGTGAGGAAGAACTTCCGGAGGCGGCAACAGTGGAGGGGATTCTCCGTTCCTATGTAAATGATTACTGCCAGGATATGATGGAGCAGAGGATACGGGAAGGTGTAGATCCGGAGCTTGACTTTGCAGCAGATATCATCATGAATTCGGATCTTTCGGATCTGAGATATCTGTATCGCTATGGCGAGTTTGTTTCAGAGAATGAAACAGGAGTTGCAGAGTTTCTGAACTCCCTTTCTCAGGAAGAGATCGATAAGATGGCTTCTACCTATACAGAAGGCTATCGGATCGGATTTATCACCGGACGGAAGGATATCACAAAAAAGAAAACAGTAAATATCCGATATAGTCTTGGTTTTGAACGGATGGTAAAAGCAGCGATCCTCCAGTTTGAAAAAATGGGTCTGAAGCCGGTGATCTATCGCCATGCAACGCATGTGGTAAATAAGAGAGGCGCCGTGAGAGTAGGCTATACAGGCGGCGTTGCCAATCCGCAGTACGATTACGATCATCGTCAGGACAGTGCATTGTTCCTGGATGGGGATTTTGTTCAGCGAAAACTTCGTGCTATGCAGACCTCCTATGAGAAGTACAGAGAACTGGCAGAAGTACATGGCGGTCCGGCCTGCATTGATACATTTGGAGAAAATCCTTTCTCTCCGATAAGTAAACCGGAAGCTTATGCATTAAGCGAGACACAGCAGAAGCTTCAGACAGAACTTGACAATGAATCCGGACAGATCGTAAACCGATACATCAAAGGTGATGAGAGAAGTTTTACGATCATTGCATATCCGGTTCCTGAGATTGGTGGAAATTATGAGGAAATTTTCCGTGAGATCGTAAAGATCAATACATTGGATTACCATCTCTATCAGGAAATCCAGCAGACGATCATCAATACCCTGGATACCTGTGAGTGGGTGGAAGTCAAAGGACGTGGAGACAATGAGACGGATCTTCTGATTCATCTTCATGAACTGACAGATCCGAAGAAACAGACGAATTTTGAGAACTGTGTGGCAGATGTGAACATTCCGGTGGGCGAAGTCTTTACATCTCCGCAGCTGGCAGGCACAGGCGGAATCCTTCATGTGAAAAAAGTATATCTGAACGGTCTTCAGTTCCGGGATCTGAAGCTGGTATTTGACTGCGGCCAGGTTATTGATTACACCTGCTCGAATTTTAAAACCGAAGAAGAGAACCGGAAATATATTGAAGATAATATCCTCCACCACCATCCGAAGATCCCCATGGGAGAGTTTGCCATCGGTACAAATACCACAGCTTATGTGGCGGCGCTGAAATACGGAATTGCGGATAAGTTTCCGATCCTGATCGCAGAAAAAATGGGACCGCATTTTGCTGTGGGCGATACCTGTTACAGCTGGGCAGAGGATACACCGGTATATAATCCGGATGGAAAAGAAATCATCGCCAGGGATAATGAGATTTCCGAGATGCGAAAGGATGACGTAAGCCTTGCTTATTATGGCTGTCATACAGATATTACGATACCTTATGATGAGCTTGGAAGTATCCGGGTGATCGATGATGAGGGAGAAATGATCTCCATTATCGAAAACGGAAGGTTTGTTCTTCCCGGAACAGAGGAATTGAACCGTCCTTTTGAGAATCTTCCATTAAATAATAATATAAGTTAATTAGTAAATTTACAGTTTTTCCGATCGTATTGACAGAAAGTGAGAATATACGTAGAATAACCATAACAATAGTCAAAGGACACAGGCTAATATTCAGTTAGTGTACCATGAAAGGAGAACACAATGGCAAAAGTAGGAATTGTAATGGGTAGTGATTCAGATATGCCGGTTATGAGCAAAGCAGCAGATATCCTGGAGAAACTGGGGATTGATTATGAAATGAAGATCATTTCCGCACACAGAGAACCGGATGTATTTTTCGAGTATGCAAAGACAGCAGAAGAAAAAGGCTTCAAAGTTATCATCGCAGGCGCAGGAATGGCAGCTCATCTTCCGGGAATGTGCGCAGCGATCTTTCCGATGCCGGTGATCGGTATTCCGATGCATACAACCTCTCTGGGAGGAAGAGATTCCCTTTACTCAATCGTACAGATGCCAAGCGGTATCCCGGTTGCTACAGTAGCGATCAATGGTGGCGCCAATGCGGGACTTCTTGCTGCCAAGATCCTTGCAACTTCCGATGCAGAGCTTCTTTCCAGACTGAAAGCCTACAGTCAGGATCTGAAGGAGCAGGTTGAGAAGAAAGACGCAAGGCTTCAGGAAGTTGGATACAAAAATTACTAAATAAATCTTTTACCATAAAATAAAAAGGTGTTGTCATAAGGAGGACATTATGGATTACAAGACTTCAGGCGTAGATATTGAGGCAGGATACAAATCAGTAGAGCTGATGAAAAAGCACATTGCCAAGACAATGAGACCGGAGGTACTTGGAGGAATCGGTGGATTCTCAGGTGCATTTTCCATGGAGAAATTCAAAGATATGGAAGAGCCTACTCTGGTTTCCGGAACAGACGGATGTGGAACCAAGGTTAAGGTAGCCATGGTTATGGACAAGCATGATACCATCGGAATCGATGCTGTAGCCATGTGTGTAAATGATATTGCATGTGCAGGCGGCGAGCCATTGTTTTTCCTGGACTACATTGCCTGCGGCAAAAATTATCCGGAAAAGATCGCAGAGATCGTAAAAGGTGTTGCAGAGGGCTGTGTACAGTCTGAGGCAGCTCTGATCGGTGGTGAGACAGCAGAGCATCCTGGACTTATGCCGGAAGATGAGTACGACCTTGCCGGATTTGCAGTAGGAGTCGTTGACAAAAAAGATCTTCTTACAGGAGAGGCCCTGAAACCAGGAGATGTCCTGATCGGTATGGCTTCCACAGGAGTTCACAGTAATGGATTTTCTCTTGTACGTAAAGTATTTGACATGACAAAAGAGTCTCTGGATACTTATTATGAAGAGCTTGGAACAACTCTGGGAGAGGCACTGATCGCACCGACCAGAATCTATGTAAAAGCGCTGAAGAGCATCCGAGAGTCTGGCGTGAAGATCCATGCATGCAGCCATATCACAGGGGGTGGATTCTATGAGAATATCCCACGTATGCTGAAAGAGGGAACCAGAGCTGTTGTCAAAAAAGACAGCTATCCGGTACTTCCGATCTTCAAGCTCCTTGCTGAAAAAGGAAATATTGATGAGCATATGATGTATAATACATATAATATGGGTCTTGGAATGATCCTGGCAGTAGATCCTGCAGATGTTGACAAAACAATGGAAGCTATCCGCAAAACCGGCGATAAGCCATATGTGGTAGGATCCATTGAAGAGGGAGAAAAGGGAGTGACCTTATGTTAAAGATCGGTGTTCTTGTTTCCGGTGGGGGAACGAATCTTCAGGCGATCCTGGATGCTATTGATGCAGGAGGGATCACAAATGCAAAAGTGGATATTGTGATCAGTAATAATGCCTCCGCTTATGCTCTGGAAAGAGCCAGAAAGCACGATATAGAGGCGGTATGCATCGCACCGAAAGACTATCCGGACCGAGAAGCTTTCCATAAAGCATTACTGGCGAAGCTTCAGGAAAAAGAGGTGGATCTGATCGTTCTTGCAGGATATCTGGTTGCAATCCCTCCGATGATGGTGGAAGCGTATCCCAACAAGATCATCAATATCCATCCATCTCTGATCCCGTCTTTCTGCGGAAAAGGTTTTTATGGACTTAAGGTCCATGATGCAGTTCTTGCAAGAGGAGTGAAAGTAACAGGCGCTACGGTTCATTTCGTAGATGCCGGAACGGATACAGGTCCGATCATCCTTCAGAAGGCAGTAAAGGTAAAAGACGGAGATACATCCAAGGAGCTTCAGAGACGTGTAATGGAAAAAGCAGAGTGGAAGATCCTTCCGGAAGCAATCAATCTTATCGCCAATGACAAAATCACAGTGACAGATGGAATTGTTTCTTTAAAGTAATCAGCAGACAGATGAAACAAAGGAGTAAACAGATGAAAGTATTAATCGTAGGAAGCGGCGGAAGAGAACATGCAATTGCATGGAGTGTTGCAAAAAGCCCGAAAGTTGACAAGATCTACTGTGCACCTGGAAATGCAGGAATCGCAGAGTATGCGGAATGTGCAGATATCGGAGCAATGGAATTTGAAAAACTGGCAGCCTTTGCCAAAGAAAAAGAGATCGATCTTACTATCGTGGGAATGGATGATCCTCTTGTGGGCGGAATCGTAGATGTATTTGAGGCAGAGGGACTGCGTGTGTTCGGACCGCGCAAAAATGCTGCTATTCTGGAAGGCTCCAAGGCTTTTTCCAAGGATCTTATGAAAAAATACGACATTCCTACAGCTGCTTATGAGAATTTTGATGATCCGGAAAAAGCTCTGGAATATTTAAGGACCGAGGCAAAATTCCCGATCGTTTTGAAGGCAGATGGCCTTGCTCTTGGAAAAGGTGTTCTGATCTGCCAGGATCTTGCAGAGGCAGAAGCTGGCGTAAAAGAGATCATGGAAGACAAAAAATTCGGAAATGCCGGAAATACCATGGTAATTGAAGAATTTATGACTGGCCGTGAGGTTTCCGTACTTTCTTTTGTAGATGGAAAGACGATCCGTATCATGACATCCGCACAGGATCACAAGCGTGCGAAGGATGGGGATCAGGGACTGAATACAGGCGGAATGGGAACATTTTCTCCAAGTCCGTTCTATACTCCGGAAGTAGATGAATTCTGTAAGAAATATGTTTATCAGAAAACAGTAGATGCCATGGCAGCAGAGGGACGTCCGTTTAAGGGAATCATTTTCTTCGGACTGATGCTTACTGCAGATGGCCCGAAGGTTCTGGAATATAATGCAAGATTTGGGGATCCGGAGGCACAGGTTGTTCTTCCGCGTATGGAGAATGATATCATTGAAGTAATGGAAGCCTGTGTAGACGGCAAACTTGATCAGATCGATCTGAAATTTGAGGACAATGCAGCAGTTTGTGTTGTTCTTGCAAGTGATGGATATCCGGTAAAATACGAAAAAGGTATCCCGATCCATGGATTTGAGAATTTTAAGGACAAAGACGGATACTACTGTTTCCATGCGGGAACCAAATTTAAAGATGGAGAGATCGTTACAAACGGTGGGCGTGTTCTTGGCATCACTGCCAAAGGAGAGACATTAAAAGAAGCCAGAAAGAATGCATATGCTGCTACAGAGTGGATCAGCTTTGCAAATAAGTATATGCGTCACGATATCGGAAAAGCTATCGACGAGGCTTAAGTTGGTCATTTTTCACAGGCACAGCTTGACGAAAACAGGGATTTCATTGTACAATAGTAACAACTATGAAACACAGTGAGTAGTTACGAACATGAAAAGCTGGATGCTGACAGGGCACAACAGGAACCAACCATTTTCCTTGATGAGGTGTCGCATCCAAGTGATGAGGCAGAGAGGACAGAAAAATGGGAATCAGTGTAGAAGAAGCAATCCATGAGCTCAGAAACAGGGAGGAAGTATTTGTTGCATATTCACAGGCAACCAGACTTCCATATGTGACCTGTGATGAAGAAACATTTAATGACCAGGCAAGGATTTTTGCCACAGAAGAAGAGATCAAAGAATATGGTAAACAGCTCCTTGAGGATAAGATCCTTCTTATGGGCATGAAATATGAGAAAAAAGACTATCCAAGACTGTATGGTACGCTGTACGCGATCGGAGTGAACAGTGTGATCTGGATCGACGGAGAAGAGAAGATCGAGATTGAGATCGGAAAGATCGCAAACCAGAGAGATATGAGTAAGATCGAGCCGTCAAAGAGACCGCTTCTGAACCCGTCTCTTGAACTTTCCGGAATCTATTTTATGCAGGAATTGCGTCGCCCGGTAAAACAGGAAGAGCATAAGAATATCCGTGAGTTGGAAGAAGAGCTGATAGCAAACCTGCGTAAGGCAGAATTCCTGATCGCGATCAATGCAGAGCAGGAAGAAGATGGAAAGCTCCATATTCCGTATCTGAAAAATAAAGAGGATAAGATCATGCAGCCTGTGTTTACAGATGTTATGGAATTTGAGAAATTTGGAAGAGGTAAGAATCTCCGTGTTGCGAAAGTGACTATAGACAAACTTCCGAGCCTGATGATTCCGCAGGCAAACGCTTATGTGGTAAATCCAATGGGATTTAATCTGGTTCTTAACAAAGAACAGATAGAGAAGATTGCAGGGATCAGTAAATAAAAACAAAAATCACAGCAGGCTGCCAGGATGAAACTGTGCAGCCTTTTGCTGTTGTAGAGGAGAGATTACCCTATGGTGATAGAAATCGATTTTAACAGTGATGAGGCAATCTATATGCAGATCACCAATCAGATCATAATGGGGATCGCTACATCAAGGCTTCATGAAGGGGATACTCTGCCTTCTGTACGGCAGCTTGCAAGCATTGCAGGAATCAATATGCATACTGTGAATAAGGCATATGCGCTGCTTCGTCAGGAAGGCTTTGTGACTATTGACAGGCGAAAGGGAGCGGTGATCTCCATAGATGCAGATAAGGTCAGAGCACTGGAAGAAATGAAACAGAATCTGACAGTAGCAATGGCATGGGGATGCTGTAAAAATGTAACAAGAGAAGAAGTCCATCAGCTGGTGGACGAGATTTTTGACGAGTATGACACAGACAGATAGGAGGAGACATCATGCAGGAACGATATACAAAACAGGCAGAGAATGTTCTTGCTCTGGCAAAAGAGGCAGCCAGCTCCTGCGGACATAGTTATATCGGCACGGAGCATCTGCTGGTCGGGCTTGTAGAAGAAAAGGAGGGCACAGCAGGAAGAGTTCTGGAGGAGTTTGGGATCCAGGCTGATAAAGCGATGGCTCTGATCGATAAACTGATCGCACCGCCGGGAAATACGGCTGTTTCACAGAAACCGGGATTCAGTCCGAGAACCAGAAGAGTTCTTGAGGGCGCATATGCAGAAGCAGAATCCATGCGTTTTGAGGAAGTCGGGACAGAACATATTCTGCTGGCAATGTTGAAAGAAACAGACTGTGTGGGTACCAGACTGCTGTACACAATGGGTGCCAATATCCAGAAGCTTTATGCGGCAGTGCTGACAGCTATGGGAATGGACAGCGATGCCATTGCGGAAGAATTCCAGGCTGTAAAAGCTTCAAAGGGAAGAAACAGCAGTGTAACACCAACTCTGGATCAGTATAGCCGAGATCTGACGGCCATGGCAGAAGAAGGTAAGCTGGATCCTGTAGTGGGAAGGGATAAAGAGATTGCCAGACTGATCCAGATCCTGAGCAGAAGAACAAAGAACAATCCCTGCCTGACTGGAGAGCCGGGAGTAGGAAAAACGGCTATTGTAGAGGGACTTGCACAGCGGATCGTCACAGGAATGGTACCGGATACTGTGAAGGATAAGCGGGTTGTAGTTCTGGATCTTTCCGGAATGGTCGCAGGAAGTAAATATCGCGGTGAGTTTGAAGAACGTATCCGAAATGTGATCGATGAGGTAAGCGAACAGCAGGGAATATTGCTCTTTATTGATGAGATCCATACGATCATCGGAGCAGGTGGAGCGGAAGGTGCACTGGATGCTTCCAATATCCTGAAACCGTCTCTTTCCCGTGGAGAGATCCAGCTGATCGGAGCAACGACACTGGAAGAATATCGGAAATACATTGAAAAGGATGCAGCGCTTGAACGGCGTTTTCAGCCTATCATCGTGGAAGAACCTACAGAAGAGGAGGCTGTTGAAATCCTGAAGGGGCTGCGCCCATATTATGAAAAACATCATGGTGTAGAGATTCTGGATGAGGCCCTTGAGGCGGCTGTAAAAATGTCCGTTCGTTATATCAATGACCGGTTTCTTCCGGATAAAGCCATTGACATTATTGATGAGGCAGCGTCGAAAGTACAACTGGCGGGATATCGTCCGTCTCCGAAAGCAGAAGCACTGGAAAGAGAGATCCACGATATTCTGAAACAAAAAGAACAGGCAGTCATAAATGCAGATCTTGAAGGTGCAAAAGCAGCACAGGCAAAGCAGAATGAGGCGGAAGCAGAATTGGAAAAGATCCGAAGAAAGGCGGAGCGGAAAAATCGGAAAAATCCACTTACAGTTGATGAAGAGGCAGTTGCCGGTATTGTGTCTGACTGGACAAAAATACCTGTACAGCGTCTGACAGAGGGGGAATCCCGTAGGCTTGCAAATTTGGAAAAGGTTCTGAAAAAACGTGTGATCGGACAGGATGAGGCAGTTTCTGCAGTTGCCCGTGCGGTAAAAAGGGGAAGAGTAGGATTAAAGGATCCCGCAAGGCCTATAGGTTCTTTCTTATTCCTGGGACCTACCGGAGTGGGAAAAACGGAGCTTTCCAAAGCGCTGGCGGAAGCTGTATTTGGAAGTGAGCAGGCAATGATCCGTGTAGATATGTCCGAATATATGGAAAAACATAGTGTTTCTAAAATGATCGGATCGCCGCCCGGATATGTAGGCTATGAAGAAGGTGGACAGCTCAGCGAAAAAGTGCGCAGAAATCCATACAGTGTCATTCTTTTTGACGAGATTGAAAAGGCTCATCCGGATGTGTTTAATATTCTTCTGCAGGTACTTGATGATGGTCATATTACAGATGCTCAAGGCAGAAAAGTGGATTTTAAGCAGACGATCATTATCATGACTTCCAACGCAGGTGCGCAGATGATCATGGAACCGAAACATCTTGGATTTATGTCCGGAGATACGGAAAAGCGTGATTATGAACGGATGAAGTCCGGAGTGATGGAAGAAGTGCGGCGGATGTTTAAACCGGAATTTCTGAACCGGATCGATGAGATCATGGTATTCCATTCTCTGAATAAAGAAAATATCAGGAAGATCGTTACTATTCTTTTGAAAAACCTGGAAAAACGCTGTCAGGAACAGCTGGATATCATACTGAAAGTTACCGGAGCAGCTAAAGATCTTATCGCAGATGCAGGCTTTGACAGTAAATACGGTGCAAGACCGTTGCGTCGTGCGATCCAGACAAAGATTGAGGATGAGATGGCAACAGAAATCCTTGAAGGTCGGATCAAAGCCGGTGATGCCGTACAGGTGAAGGTCAAAGACAAGAAAATCTGCTTTGAAGTAAAAGATGCGGAGAAAGCGTAAGAATTTTATTACTTTCTATAGCCAAAAAAACAGAAATAAGTTATAATTAACAAAATTAAAACTATACAACGAAAGATTTCAGGAGGACATAAGATCATGGCAGTGGTACAGGAATTGATCCGCACAGAAGATAATGGGACTATCAGTTTTGGAGATTATGAATTAAATCAGAAATCCAAATTGTCGGATTATCAGTATCAGGGAGATATGTATAAAGTAAAAACATATAAGGAGATCACCAAACTTGAGCGTAATGGAATGTTCGTATATGAGTCTGTTCCGGGAACCAGTGTGTTCCATCTTCAGCAGGATGGAACAGCAATGAGTTTTGAGGTTCAGGGCTTTGAGGATTCTCAGATTACTGTTGAACTTGAAGCTGAGACAGAGTATCAGGTATTTATTGATGATGTAAGTACAGGTACAATGACCACAAACCTGGGCGGCAAGCTTTCTTTCAGTGTTGAACTGGATGCGAACACCAAAGCAGAAGTTAAAATTGTAAAATGCTAAAAAATAAAAAAACGGTTTATTTCTGTCAGGAATGCGGGTATGAATCAGCCAAGTGGATGGGGCAGTGCCCGGCATGCAAGGCATGGAATACTTTTGTGGAGGAAACGGTTTCTTCCAAAAAATCTTCCTCAGGGAGTATTAAAACTACACAAAAGAAAACGGAGCCTGTAGTTCTGAAAGATATCAGTCTTTCTTCAGATGAACGTCAGAGCTGCGGAATCGGTGAACTTGACAGGGTGCTGGGAGGCGGAATCGTCCCCGGCTCCCTTGTTTTGGTAGGTGGAGATCCTGGTATTGGCAAGTCTACATTGTTGTTGCAGGTGTGCAGAAATTTATCTTCACAGGGGATTTCTGTTTTGTATATTTCTGGTGAGGAGTCTCTCAGACAGATCAAGCTCCGGGCAGATCGGCTTGGAACGTTTAATGATAAATTGAAACTGCTCTGTGAGACGAATCTTGAAAATATCCGGGAGATCATTGAGCGGACGAAACCAGATGTAGCTGTTGTGGATTCTATCCAGACGATGTTTCATGAAGATATTTCGTCTGCACCGGGAAGTGTTTCTCAGGTGAGGGAATCTACCAATGTACTGATGCAGATCGCTAAGGGTATGGGTGTGTCCATTTTTATCGTGGGTCATGTGACCAAGGAGGGAAATGTGGCAGGTCCTCGTGTACTGGAGCATATGGTAGATACTGTGCTTTACTTTGAGGGAGACAGGCATGCTTCTTACCGGATCCTGCGTGCGGTGAAAAATCGTTTTGGTTCTACCAATGAAATTGGTGTTTTTGAGATGCAGAATTCCGGACTTGAAGAAGTGAAGAATCCTTCTGAGTTCCTTTTGAATGGAAGACCGGAGAATGCTTCGGGGTCTGTTGTTGCATGTTCTATGGAGGGGACGAGACCGATTTTGGTGGAGATCCAGGCTCTGGTGTGTCAGAGTAATTTTGGAATTCCGAGAAGAACAGCAGTTGGTACGGATTTTAATCGTGTGAATCTTTTGATGGCGGTTCTGGAGAAGAAGGCGGGAGTTCATCTTGCTGCTTCGGATGCTTATGTGAATATTGCGGGTGGCATGAAGATGACAGAGCCGGCGATCGATCTGGGGATTTGTCTTGCTATTATTTCCAGTGCGAAGGAGATCGTGATCCCGGATTCTGTGATGGCGTTTGGTGAAATTGGTCTGAGTGGCGAGGTTCGTGCAGTGAGTATGGCCGGACAGCGTGTGCAGGAAGCGAAAAAGCTTGGGTTTGAGACGGTGATACTTCCTGAGGTGAACCGGACGGCTACAGAGAGTATTAAAGGAATTAAATTGGTTTATGTGGCTGGGATCCGGGATGCGATTTCTTTTATCAGAGGGTTGTGAGTTTCCGGCAGGTTATTTTGAATAGGATCATGTGGTCAGCCGCTGTATGGTTTGTACGGCGGCTGTGTTTGGGTTAATAGATAAAAAAACATAGATGATAGTAAGGGAAAGGCTGGTGTTGGTTATGGGTATTGGTAATATTGGAAATATTGGAAATATGATGAAGGTTATGAATGCATGGAATACATTTAAACAGAATCATCCGAAGTTTCCGGCATTTTGTAGTGCGGTTTCCCGGCGGGGGATTCGTGAGGGGAGTATTCTTGAGGTGACGTATATTAGCCCTGAGGGTGAGAAGCTGACTACGAATATTAAAGTGCAGGCCAGCGATCTTGAGTTGCTGAGAGAACTTTCTGGTGGTAATTGAGTTGAGCGGATAGCGAATGTTGATTATATATTGTATAGGTCTGTTTGACGGGTGTTTTGGTTTCGGTGTCTGGCAGTGTTGGAACTGCCGGGTGCCGTTTTTTTTGTTGGGATGGAGAGGGACGCCAGAGGAAGGTGGCATCGCTCCGGGGAGTGGATGCAGGCGGGGGTGTTTTTGCGGTTTTGTGGGGTGGATGGAGAGGGACGCCAGAGAAAGGTGGCATCGGTCCGGGGGTGGATGCAGGCGGGGATGTTTTTGAGATTTTGAGAGGTGGATGTGGTTGAGGGACGCCAGAGGGAGGTGGCATCGCTCCGGGCAGGGACTCCGTCGGGGGATACTACTAGGGCTCCGTGAGACGGCTAAAAGCATTGTGGCAGGGCCAGAACTCGCCTCCGGCTCAGACAGCAGGCCCTGCCGCAATAACGCCGTCTCCCGCAGCCCAAGTAGTAATCACCCCTCCTCCGCAGCAGCCCGGCCCGATGCCACCTTCCTCTGGATGACTCTTCCAACCGACAGGAAAAAACATGCGGGGGATGGAAGCGGACTGGGCGTCCTGTCCTGAAATGTCAGACTGGTACAGAATATTCCTATAAGTATCGAAGAATACAGAAACGGGATCGGCCCAGCGTATCACCATAAATATCGAAGAATACAGGGACCAGATCGGCCCAGCGTATCACCATAAATATCGAAGAATACAGGGCCAGATCGGCCCAGCGTATCACCATAAATATCGAAGAATACAGGGCCAGATCGGCCCAGCGTACCACCATAAATATCGAAGAATACAGGGATCAGATCGGCCCAGCGTACCACTATAAGTACCGAAGAATACAGAAACCAGATCGGCCCAACGTTCCATTCTGAGTACCGCAGCATACAGACAAAAGTCAACAACGCAGCACACACAACAACGCAGAACTCCTTCCGTGCCCAAGAGGGTGGGGGTGCAGGGGGAGGGCCTTCGGGCTACGGAACT